>JAUXGL010000001.1 GCA_030622135.1 Deltaproteobacteria bacterium | reverse complement strand
ATAAGACCGGGTATCCTACGGATATGCTCGACCTCGATCTGGATCTGGAGGCGGATCTGGGTATCGACACGGTCAAGCAGGCCGAGATGTTCTCGGAGGTGCGAGCGGCCTTCAACATCCCCAAGCAGGACGATCTGAAACTGTCGGAATATCCTACGCTCAATCATGTCATCCAGTTTGCCCAGGACAAGATGGGCGCCGCCAGCGCGGACGCGCCGGACGCGCCCGCAAAAGAGCCTGAGAAAGAGACCGTCAACGTTCAGGTTCACCCTCAAGCCGGCGAGGAAGGCCCTAAAAAACAGGACGGCAAACAACAAAGCAAACAACAAAGCGACCGGGTTGAAGCCGATCGCCCCAAAGCAGATATAGGAGCGATCAAGGACAAGGTCCTGGCCATTGTCTCCGATAAGACCGGTTATCCTACGGATATGCTCGACCTCGATCTGGATCTGGAAGCGGATCTGGGCATCGACACGGTCAAGCAGGCCGAGATGTTCTCGGAGGTGCGAGCGGCCTTCAACATCCCCAAGCAGGACGACCTGAAACTGTCGGAATATCCTACGCTCAATCATGTCATCCAGTTTGCACAAGACAAGATGGGAACGACACCCGCAAAAGAAGACCCAAAAGAGCCGGAAGAAGGCGCGCCGACGATCGAACCGCTGGACAGTGTGGCGACGGAGTCGGAATCGATGCGGTATCTGGCACCGGTGTTGGTGGGGAGGCCGCGGGCCCGGGAGTGTTTGCCCACCGGAGTGAATCCCGCCGGCCGGTCGTTCATCATCGGTGATTTTAACGGTGCGGCCGCGGCGATCGAAGAAGCGCTGCGGGTGCGGGGCGGGGATCCGCTGCGGATTGATGACTCCGGCGATCCGGACGCCGTGGCCGAGAGAATCAGGCAAGCATGCCAGGCCGGGCCGCCGAAAGGGGTCTGGATCCTTTCGGCGCTCTCCGATGCGGTGCCGCCGGACACCGAGGATACCCAGGCATTCAAGAGCGCTATCGATCGACGGGCACGTATGCCCTTCAGGGTAGCCCAGGTACTTGACGAGCATCTTTCGAATACGGAAGGCGGCTTCTTCGTGTGTGCCACCCGGATGGGTGGACACCTGGGACTACGTCCGGGCGGAGGGTCTCTGGATCCGGCGTCCGGCGCAACCACCGGGCTGGTCAAAGCACTTTCCCGCGAGTGGCCCCGGACGCTTTGCAAGGTGGTCGATCTGCCCGAAGACGTGAATGCGAGCACAATCGCAACCACATTAGTCGAAGAGGCGGAGCGCGACGGCGGAGTCGTGGAAGTGGGCCGGCGGGGGATCCGTCGCTGGGGCGTGGGGCTAAGCGAGTTTGTTCCCGACGAACAGGCCCCACTGGAAAAGAATCCGGTGGTCCTGATCACCGGCGGGGCCGGCGACATCACCGGTCAGATCGCCGGCGATCTGGCCGGACATCTCGGCGGCACTTACTACCTGGCCGATCTGGTTCCGGCTCCCCCACAGGACGACCCGGACGTTTTGGCCCTGCGCGAAAACCGGGATGCCCTGAAAGCGACGCTCATCGAGCGTATGAAACAACAGGGTGAACGGGTCACGCCGGTCCAGGTGGAGAAGGCGCTGCGACAGGTCGAACGGAAGGCCGCGGCGCTTTCGAACCTGGAGAACGTGAGAAAACAGGGCGGCGAAGCTCATTCCCTGGCCTTCGACGTGACGGATGCGGAAGCCACCGCCCGGGCCGTGCAAAAGATCAAAGATGCCCACGGGCGGATCGATCTGATCCTGCACGCGGCCGGGCTGGAGCACAGCCAGGGCATCGCCAAGAAGACCCGGGAATCTTTCGATCTCATCCTGGGCGTCAAGGTGTACGGGCTCCATTCCCTGCTCCGCGCCACCCGGAACGTACCGGTCAAGGGGATCATGCTCTTCGGGTCCGTCGCCGGTCGCTTCGGCAACGCCGGGCAGACCGACTACTCGGCCGCCAACGATCTGATGGCCAAGACCACGACCTACCTGAAGCGCACTCGCCCCGACCTGCAGGTGTTCACCCTGGCATTCAGCGGCTGGGACGGCGTGGGTATGGCCACGCGGGGGTCGGTGCCCAAGCAACTGGACGCCGTCGGCATCAACCTGATCCCCCAGCGGGAGGGCGCGACGTCCGTGCGCCGGGTGTTCTCGAGCGGACACTCGGGAGAGCTGGTGGTGGCGCGCTCCCTGGGCCTACTGGCCGAGAGCCTGAGACTGGAAGGCGTAGACATGCAGATCATACGCAGCCGGCTCACCGACAACCCGAAACGCTTTCCGCTACTCGGCGAGGTGCTGGACTGGACCCTGGCGGACGGGCTGCGCCTCCGGGTCGGCTTCGATCCGTCACGCGACCGTTACCTGGACGATCATCGCATCGACGGGCTACCGGTGTTGCCCGGGGTGATGGCCATCGAGACCTTCGCCGAGGCCGCCGGCCTGATGCGCCCGGACCTGACCGTGGTGGCCATCGAGGATCTGTCCTTCGACGCACCCTTGAAGTTCTACCGAGACGAGCCCCGCACGGCCACCGTGCGCATGCTGCCCACCTGGGACGGAAAGGGCCGGCTGTTTCTGGCAACCATGGAGACCACTCGCAACCTGCATGGCGGAAAGCAGCAGACCACCCGCCATTTTCGTGCCAAGGTACGCCTGGACGTGGACATGCCCGAGGTACGGATGGACCCACCCGGAAATGGAGACACCCGCCGTATCAGCCGGGAAGCCATCTACCGAGCGTACTTCCACGGCCCCAGCTTCCAGGTGCTCGATAAGGTGACCGCGAACGGTAACGGTAAAATGTCCGGCTGGATGCGTTCCGGAACGGAGCTGCCCCCGTTGGCCAAGCCGGGCAACCTCTCCGCGGCCCCCATGTTCACCGAGTTGGCCTTCCAGGCGGCCGGGATCATGGAGGCCTCCTCCAGCAACAAGCTCGGTCTTCCCGCCGGAGTCCGCAAGATGAAGATCAATCGCGTCCCCGAGGGCGATCGCGGTAAGGTTACCGCCCATGTGGTTCCGCAGAACGGCGGCAATCACGGCCAATACGGAATCCAGGTGGTAGACGAGCGTGGCTTCGTTCTGGTGGAGCTCGACGGCTACCGCACATCGCCAATGCCCAATGCGCTTCCGAACGATGTTCGCTCCGGGCTGGAACCCGAAGAAGAAGACCAATGATCCGCTGGCTGCTGGCCAGACCCGGGCCCGGGCTGAACGATCAAGAGTTTTTATGCCTCTTTGAGGTCCACGAAGGCCGGCGCTACCGCCATCCGGGACGCTACCGCCAGTGGCTGCTGGGAAGAGCCGCCGCCAAGACCCTGCTGGAACGAACCGCCGGCGACCTGGCCCTAGACCTGCCCCCGCAAAAACTCATCCACATCAAACGGGCGCCGGACGGCTGGCCGCAACCCCTGACCATCGAGGGAACCCACCTCCCGGTCTCGCTCTCCATCTCTCATTCCGGCGAACGGGCCCTGTGCGCCGTTTGCCCCGACCAGGAGGGAACCGTCGGCGCGGACATCGAGGTGGTGGCGGACCGGTCGCGGAACTTCTACGAGGACTTCTACACCGACCAGGAGCGCGAGCTGATCGAGCAGTTCCCCGACGACTGGAAGCACAAAGCCGGCACGGTGATCTGGTGCATCAAGGAAGCCGTGCTCAAGGCCCAGAGAACCGGATTCCACCAGAGCACCAAGAGCGTCAACGTCCTCTCCCTAGATCCGACCGGTTCCCGCACCTGGAAGAAAGCCGTGGTGAAATCCAGAGACGGCGCCCGGCCGGACATCTTCTGGCGCCTGTCCGAAGACGAAACCCTGGCCCTGGTCATCGCCCGCATCCCCGCTCAACCGCAAGCTATTCGCCAAGCGTCCAGCCGGTAGTAGCCCAACCAGCCGTTCAGACGGCCCTCGTCAATGGAGGCGCCAAGTCGTGTCATCGGTGTAATCCGGGTCAGATTCTCGTTGCGTTCGCGATCTGCCCTTCGTGCGTAAACCGAACGTGGCCGAATGTGGCCGGATTTGGCCGAATTCTGTTGGTTTCGCGACGCAGTCGCCGTAACTGCGTGCACTGTAACAAATTGCGGGGCACGCAGCACACCTCGGAAATGGGTTACAACACCGGCTAAGGTGGACATTCAGGGGGTGGCCGATTCTGGCCGGATTTGGCCGGACTGGCATCATGAGCGACCCCCGTCAGTCCGTCTATACACCGTGGCCCGTCCCTTGCCGTGGCGTTCGATGATCCCCCGTTTCTCCAGTTCAGCCAGGTCACGCCGCCCCTGGCGCTCACTCATACCGGTAGCGCTCAAATAATCGGCAGCTCTGAACTCAGCTCCAGCCATCAGCGAGCCAACGAATTCGGCCTGACGCCCTGTCAGCACGTCTGCCGCCTCCGGTTCGGGTGCCTGGAAGATCGTCAGTGCCACAGTGCCCTGTTCGACGCGCCAAACCGGCAGTTTGGCGCCCAGTTCCTTGCACGCGGCCATCAGTTTCTGTGTCCCCATCCCAAGCTGTTCCATCAGCCCGCGCAGGAGAAACACTTGGGCAATGTCCGGGTTGAATGGATGCGACCCGTGCACGCGTCGCAGGTCTTGTGCTGTCCACCCGTCCGGCAGTCTGCCCGGATTGCGGATGACGAGACGATCTGGGAATATCTCCACGCACACACTGCCGCCTATGACCTCGTAAGACCGGTGAGTGATGGCATTCACCAGTCCCTCCCTCAGGGCGAACACGGAATACGCAGGCCGATCTTCGCGTTTCAGTTTGCCCTTCACGAACCTACCGGAGAAACCGGTGCGTTGCTGAATGATTGTCACGACCTCACGCAGAGATCGGACGGCTGGACCATCCACGATCACATCGTTGGCGATGGGCCCAGCCTTGCCTTCAGCGTAGGACACAACACGCACGAAGACGTTAGGCACCCACATGCGCGGTTGAGATGCGAAAAGGACAACACCGGCATTCGTGACCTGTCCGTTGCGCCACAGATAGAGACGTTGCAACAGTTCTTCGTCACTCGCAGGAGCATCGATTCCGAATCGCCCTGCTTGCGCGATCTCGGATCTTGCTTTCTCAAGCTCATCAACATCGCAGTCTTCCACCGCAAAGCCGGGCATGGGTTCACGCTCCCAGCGTTCCAGCTCTATCGCGCTCTGCTCCACCAAAGCCGCACTTTCGTCCACACCGGCGCGCATCGTTCTGCTCCCGATGCGGACCAAAATCTGCCGGCCCAGCGAGTATGGTTTGTCCGAACCCGAGGGCACATCAACCATGATGATCGGCTTGCCCTTGGCCTCATGCACCGAGACGGAAAGCAAGGGGCGTGGGTTCATGTGACGCATCAGAAAGTGCGTCAGGTCCTCTGCTTGGGCCTCGGCATCTTCCACGCCCGTCAGCTGCCCGGTATCATCGACACCCCAAAGAAGTACACCTCCCTGCTGGTTGAGCATCCCGCAGACGGCTCGTGCAAGTGCCTCGAACGAACTGCGAGAACTCTTGAACTCAGCGGTCTCGGACTCCCCGTTCTCGATCACATGGAGGACGTCAGATCTCATGATTTGCATCCCTCTACCCGATCCCGAATCGCTCCCGTGTCTTCCAGCTTGGGCAGGTACTTCTCAGCCAATTCCCTGTGGCGACGGAACTGCGCCGTGGCGAAGAGACGCGCATCGTCGTCCGGCCCGTAGGACTGCACCCAGTTCCCTTTGCGGTGTGCGATCTCGGGCACGTTATGCCGCATGGCGGCTTCATACAATTCAAGGACGCGCAAATCGGAAAGGATCGACGTCGACTTGAAAGTGGTGCCACGTTTGAGTTTGAACTCTGGCTTCTTCGTCTCGTCGCGGTACGGATCAAGAAGCTGGCGGGCGATGGCAACGTGCTCATGGACAAGAAACCAGCGGGGTTTGTTCATTTTGATGGCGTGCAGTGCTTCGCGATGGGTTATGGACAGACCGCCTTTCTGCTCTTTCCCTGATCCATATCGTGGCAGAATGATGCCAAGGAATAGGTCGCACCTCTTGACCGCTTCCAGGCAACTGGTCATTGCCGAGATGTCCGGATCGATCGGCACGGTGCCCTTATGCGACATGAGCACTTTGTATCCGAAGGTCTCCAGGAGCGAATACACGCTCTCCAGCAGGTCTTCGTACCCATACACTACCGAAGACACAAGAATGTTTAGTTTGCGCTTTTTCTTCATGGTCAACCCCTTCGTCAGATAATCGTGGCGTAAGGGATAGGTGTAATAAAGGACCTTTTCCTCCGAGTCACTCCTTCCATCGAGTTCCAATTTGGAAACAGACCACGATTCAACCTTATGAATCAAGCCCAGCGACGACAATCTCAGGCACGACTACGAGAAAAGACGTGAATCCAGGCACACTCCGCCCCTGCCGGCATCCTCGACCGAACCTAGGGGTCAACGACACCGTGCTGCGCTCCTCGAAATGACATTCAGTTCAGCGACGTCTGCTGGTATGATTTCGAAAGAGGAAAAGAGATGGCCACGTTTCCTATCGAGCTCTCTGGTATACAAAAACAACTCCTCCGTCTCCTCGACATGGACCCGTCAGTCTACGCCTGATGGACCCTCTATCATAGTACGAGGAAATTCTCCCCAGAACACCCTCCGTGACTTGCGAAATGTAGGTTATGATTGGTATCTTAACAAATTGATTAAACAACAAACTAAAATTCCTAGGATACCCAAGACAGCTGAAATCATTGTTGCCACAAAAGGCCAAATTCTTTTACATGATTTTCCAATTGCCTCTTGGGATGATACGTTAGCCTCGGAGGCTGGTAACGATTCAACTTTGTTGTGAGACAATTCAAACACTTCGAAATGTTCAAGCAGGTCCGGGAGGCTCCTGGGTTGCCAGACCTCTTTGCTTTTGTCCCGAGTTTTCTCCTCGACCACGGGCGGCTCATCCATGCAGTCGAACTCGGACGGGATCGGCAAAGAAGCCGTCGTCTGCCGGAAGCGGGCTCTTGGCTGGCCGGGCCGGTGGCCCCAGGGTCAGCTTCCGCGCCGTTTGCGGCGTAGGTCAGACCAACAAGCGCAATATCGAATACCTGTTATCGATGTGCCCTCACCAAGGGCCTACTTTACGCGGACGGACTCGATGGTGATGTCTTCCTTGGGGCAGTCGCGGGAGAAAGAGCCCTTGGCGCCGGTCTGGACCTTGGCAATCTTGTCGACCACGTCCATGCCCCGGGTCACCTTGCCGAAAACGGCGTAGCCGAAGCCGCGGGCGTCGTTGTCGAGGGATTTATTGTGCTTTAGGTTGATGAAGAACTGGCAGGTAGCCGAATCGACCTGGCTGGTGCGGGCCATGGCAAAGGTGCCGCGCTCGTTCTTCAGGCCGTTCTTGGCCTCGTTCTTGATGGGGTCGCGGGTCTTCTTCTGACTGAACTTGGCATTGAAGCCGCCACCCTGAATCATGAAGTTGGGGATGACCCGGTGGAAGATGGTACCGTCGTAGTGCGTGTCCTCTACGTACTTGAGGAAGTTCTCTACCGAGATGGGAGCCTTGTCCTTGTAAAGAACCGCCTCGATGGTCCCCATGCTGGTCTTGATCACCACCGCGGGATTGCCCTTCTTGGCGGCCTTATTGTCGGCGCCCAGGGCGGTGCCGGCAAACAGGACGGATGCGGTCAGCGCGATAACGATAGCGAGCCTTTTCATGATCGTCTCCTTGCTTACAGGGTCTCAACCGACTCTATGACAACGTCTGATTGAGGACAGTCCTTGGAGAAAGAGCCCTTGGAACCGGTGGGCGTCTCTGCAATCTTGTCGACCACGTCCATGCCCCCGGTCACCTTGCCGAAAACGGCGTAGCCGAAGTCGCGCGATCCGTTGTCCAAAAAGGAGTTGTCGGCCAGGTTGATGAAAAACTGGGAGGTGGCCGAGTTCACCTCGTTGGTCCTGGCCATGGCCAGGGTGCCGCGCAGGTTCTTCAGGCCGTTCTCGGCTTCGTTTTTGATGGGGTCACGGGTGGGCTTCTGGTTGAAGCTCTTGTCGAAACCACCGCCCTGAGCCATAAAGCCGGGGATCACCCGGTGAAACACGGTGCCGGCGTAGTGCCGGTCTTTTACATACTGCAGGTAGTTCGCCGTGCTAAGGGGAGCTTTCCCCGCATCCAGCTCCACCTCGATGTCGCCCAAGTTGGTCTTGATCTGTATCTTCGGGTTTACCATGTTGTCTCCCCTGTGTGGTTAGACACAGCGTCTGCCTGAGACCTACGCTAGGTGATCTTCTTTTTCAAGATATCCCCCAGGGTACCGAAACCACCGGAGGAATCCTTGGCGTCCTGTTGAACATATCCTTCGAACTCGGCCCTTTCCTGCGCCTCCCGGGCCGCCTTGAGGCTGAGCCGGATTTTCCGGCCGTTGTCGGTCACCTCCAGCACCTTGACCTTCATGGGCGTGCCCGGCGGGAACTGCTTGCGGTGGTCCGCTCCCTTGGATGTGCCCATTTCTATGTTAGGAACCAGGCCCTTGCGACCGGGCCCCAGGGTTACAAACACCCCGAAGTTGACCGCCTTGTCCACCTTGCCTTCCAGCACCGCTCCCACCACGGGAATGGAGCCGAACTCTCCGTCGGAGGGCACCCGGGCCAGGCCGATCCTGCGGTTCTGGGGATCAACGGACAGCACCTCGACATCCACTTCCTGGCCCTGCTCGAGTACCTCCCGGGGATGTCCCACCCGTTCGGGCGAGTTAAAGTTCGAGACGTGAATCAGTCCGTCCACTCCCGGCACCAGTTCCACGAACGCACCGAAGGGTTGCAGTCGCACCACCTTGCCGCGGACCCGGCTCCCCTCCGGAAAGGAGAGCATGGCATCGTCCCAGGGGTCGGCCTCCAGCCTCTTGAGACTCAGCGAGATCCGGTCTCCCGGCTTGATGGACAGCACCTGCACATGGATTTCCTCGCCCACCTTCAACATCTCCTTGGGATCGTCGACGTGCTGGTGCGACAACTCGGAGACATGCAGCAGCCCCTCCAGCCCTCCCAGATCCACGAAGGCACCGAAGTCCTTGATGGCCCGTACCGTTCCGGCAACCACATCGCCCTCTTTCAGGGTCTCGCGCAGCTCTTCGGCCAGTTTGTCCGCCTCGGCCTGCAGAAGCTCTTTGCGGGAAACCACCACGTCCGGCCGGCGCCCGCTGTCGTCGTACTTGGTAATCAGGAAGGCATGCTTCTGGTTCAGATGCACGTCGGGATCTTCGCAAAAGCGCAGCTCGATCTGCCCCACGGGACAGAAGGCCCGCAACCCGGCCACATCCACTTCGAATCCGCCCTTATTTCTTCCCACCACCCTCCCCTCGACGGGGATGCGGTTGCGGGCCGCCTCCTGCAGGAATTCCCGGTCACGGATCCCCTTGGCCAGACGCTTGGAAAGAATCAGGCCATCGGGCCCGGAGGAAAGAACACAGGCCTCTACTTCGGCCCCCACGGCGGGAAGCGAGCCGTCCTCCTCCCGGATCTCCTCGACCGAGATGACCCCCTCGCTCTTGGTGCCCAGATCGATGAAGGCAAAATCCGAGCCGATGGAAATAATGGCGCCGGTGACAATCTCACCGCTCCCGGCATGAGCAACCTCGATCTCCTGCTGCATGGCCGCCAGGAATTCGGCCCGCTCCGCCTCGTCTATATCGCTTTCCGGCTGGTCCCGCTCTGACTCGTCCACGCAAGATCTCCCGCAAACAAAGAGTCGTTTTGTCTAACATGTCCAAATGGGACAAGCAAGATGAAAAACAAACGACGTTGTCCCTCCAATAGCCCTTGAAATCCTACCCCCAGGCCTTACATTATAGGGGCAGGAGAAAAGATGCGTTGGTCGTACTACATGGGCAGTATCTTTGGATTCCCCATCCGGGTGCACATTAGCCTACTGATATTCCTGGCGATAGTGCTTTTCACCGGAGGCGGAGTGTACGGCCTGGTTGTAACGATCGCCGTATTCATCTCGGTAATTCTGCACGAGCTTGGACATGCCCTGGCGGCCCGTTCGCTGGGAATGAAAATCATGGACATCTCCCTGTATCCCTTCGGGGGAATGGCCCGAATGACGTCCGCGCCGAAGACCACTCGCGACGAGATCCTCATGGCCGCCGCGGGCCCGGCGGTAAGCCTGATCCTGGCGGTTGCCATCGGCGTCGCCGCCTGGCTCACCGGCAACTACACGCTCTGGCTCCTCGCCAAGATCAACCTGATGCTGGGCGCCTTCAATCTGCTACCCGCCCTGCCCATGGACGGAGGGAGAATCCTTCGGGCCTACCTGGCCCGAAAGATGGGCTTCTACCGAGCCACCACCGTGGCGGCCCGCGTGGCTCGCTGGCTGGCCATGGCCCTGGCCGTCTTCGGGGTGATCTACTCCGGGTGGTTCCTGGTGCTGGCCGCTTTCCTGCTGTTTTTGGCCTTCGCCGAGGAAGGCGCCGCCCGGGCCCGGCAGTACCTGGGCGATCCCGGCTACCAGGACGCCCCGCGGCACACCCGCCCGGTGCTCGATCCTTTCCGGCGCTTCGCCGAGTCGGCGGGCTTCCGGGTTCCCGGCACCGACTGGGAAATCCTCGACCCCGACCAACCGGCGCCCCCACAAGGGACCCGTCGAGTCTACAAAGACAAGAACGGAAACCACATCAGAGTCGAGTGGCAGGACGACCCGTAGCCTACCCCAACGGGAGCCTAAGAAACGGGGTACCAATGTCTAGATCCTTGCTCGAAGTTGAAAAAACTGGTTCAATTCCTGTATGTCTGGAGCGGGCGAAATACTGGCCATAGTTAAAGAAGCCTTGGCTGGCGAGAGCGAATGGTCTGAGTGGAAAGAATCGGATAGCGACGACGTGGTCAGGTCCGCATGCGCTTTCTCCAACGACCTCGGCGACAGTGGGCGTCCGGGTGTCATTCTCATCGGAGTGAACAAGAGGGGCGAACCTGTCGGGACGGATGCCTCCGACGAAGCCATCCAGAGAGTTGTCAACAGGTTGAAATCTACGAAGATTCTCCCCAACCCTTCGTTCGGGGTGCAGAAGGCCGACATCGCTGGTTGTGAAATACTCGTGGTCCGCGTCCAGCCATATCCCGTTCCGCCCGTGGTCGAGGTCAATGGTGTTCCCTGGGTGCGAGTGGGCACCTCGACCCAACGAGCCACCGAGGCAGATCGAGTCCGATTAAACGAACGACGTCCCGAGGGTCGTCAACCCTTCGATATCAGGCCGCATCGCGGGTCAGACCTGGGCGCCCTGGCGCTGCGCAAACTCCGGGAGCGGTACGATGTCGCCCGGCACTCGGACGAGGATGACCAGACCTTCCCCGAGTTCGAGAAATGGCTTGGGCAGAAGAACCTGGCCCGCTTGGTGGACGGAATCTGGGTGCCCACCACTGCCGCGGTCCTCGTGTACGGTGTGGATCCATTGACCTACCTGCCAGGGGCGCTCGTGGAGTTCGCGCGCTACGATGGCGTCGATGTCGATTCGACCGTGACAAGCCGACGCACCATCACCGGAGACCTGTGTGACCAACTGGAGACCATCTGGGCTCAGTTGAATGCCAACAACTCGCAGGTGGTGGCCAAGGAGCAGGGAATCCGAACCCCGTACCCGCCGGAGTATCCGGTCGAGGCTCTGAGGGAGCTTGCGCGGAACCAGGTCCAGCACAGGCTGTACGAGGGGACGAACGCGCCCGGCAGAATTAATTGGTTCAAGGATCGGATCGAGTTCTACAACCCGGGTGGTCCGTATGGCCAGGCCAAGGAGGGTGAATTCGGGGATCAGGCCGACTACCGGAATCCGACCATCACCAACCTGCTGGTCGAGTTGGGATATGTCGAGCGCCTGGGTCGCGGCATCCAACGGGTGCGCCGACTTCTAGAAAAAAATGGCAACCCGCCGTTCGAAGTGAGGACGGATGGCTACACGGTCATCACAATTCGGAGTCATACTTGAAATCGCTTGTCCTGTTCAACAACAAGGGCGGAGTGGGAAAGACCACCCTGACCTTCAACATCGCTCACATACTTGCTCGCCAGGGATTCAAGACGATCGCCTTGGACTACGATCCCCAGTGCAACTTGTCCGCCATCTGTCTCAGCGAAGAGAGTCTCGTCGATCTCTGGGAGTCTGAAGATCCTAGAGGGACGACCGTGGCCCGGTGTATCGATCTGGTCCGCCGCGGCAAGGGCGACATCGTGGATCCAGCCCCGGTCCAGATCGCCGATGATTTTTGGGTTCTTCCTGGAGACTTGGCGCTGGGCCGGTTCGAGCAGCCTTTGGCGGAGAGCTGGGGGCAGATCCATCAATCTGACAATGAGAAGGCTCTCCACGTGGCTACTGCCCTGCAGCGGCTTGCGGACATCGCCGCGGAGAAGGTCGAAGCCGATGTGCTGCTGCTCGACGTCGGACCCAACCTGGGGGCGCTCAACCGGGCAGCGCTCCTGGCCGCAGACGTGGTTATCCTGCCGGTCGCTCCGGATTTGTTCAGCCTCCAGGGGCTCCGGAACGTGGGACCTGTGATGAGGGATTGGCGCAAAGACTGGCAGCGCGCCGCCGAGCGGACTGATCCACGCCCGGTTGCGCATGAGTTCCTGCCAAGAGGGTACATCGTACAGCAGCACCTTGCACGGTCGGACAGACCTGTGCGCGGGTACCAGCGTTGGGCGAGCCAGATCCCATCAGTGTTCCACCATGAGGTGCTCCAGACACCAGAGAAACGCTGGCCAGCGAGCGTGGACAGGGACCCCCATTGCATCGCATTGCTGAAACACTTCGCGAGCCTGGTGCCGCTCGCACAGCAAGCTCGCAAGCCAATCTTCGATCTCAAGCAGGCCGACGGAATCGGTGGTGGACAGATTCAGGCTGTGGCCAGGGCTCGCAAGGAGTTTACCGATCTAGCCAAGGCGATCGGCCGCATTCTGGGGATATAGATCCGTGCGCATATTCAAGGTCGAAAAATGGGGTCGGGTCTACAAAGACAAGAACGGAAACCACATCAGGGTCGAGTGGCGGGATGACCCGTAGCCTACTTCACGAATTGTTCGGAAAAGTACTTTGGGTTGAGCGATTCGCCGGTGGCCTGGATGAGTAGCTGGTCCCAACGCAGGCTCTTGCCCGGCTTGAAGATCTTCTCCTTCAGGTAGCGGCCCAGCTCGACCTGGCCGACTCCGTCGATCCCGGCGGGATCGTCGGTCTTTACGATCTCTTTGGCGACATGATCGAGCAGCTGGCTGGCCATCAGCTCACCGAGTATGTAATTGTGGTAGTAGGCCGGCCAGACGGCGAAGTGGATCTTGGAGGCCCAGTCAGGAGCGCTGCGACTTTCAGGCGGGGTGAGCAACTGGTAGCGCTTCTTCAGGTCCCACCATAGCTGGTTGAGATCCTGCTCGGGATTCGCATACAACTCGCGCTCGAAGTTGACCACGACCATGGTCCAACGAGCCATGATCAACATGTTCATGCGCAACTGCAAGCGAATGTCTTCGGCCACCTTCCCGATCTTCTCTTCGGGAATCTTAAGCGTTTTTACGAGCCAGCCGGGGCTCCGGGTCAGGCGACCAAAGAGCTCGGCTATCGCCTCGGTAGTGAAGCTGTGGGAGGGCTCGCGCAGCAGCCAGGGTAGATTCCGGTCGATGTACTTGTCGTATACCGCGTGGCCCATCTCGTGCATGAGGGTGGCAGTCCATCTTTCGCTGTTTCTCAAGTTGGACAGGATGCGCACGTCGCCCTTCCGATCGATGTGGATGCAGAAGGCGTGGGACATCTTGCCCTTCTTTTCGTAGAGGTCGGAGCGGTCCAGGATGTCGGCGGGATCCAGATCGATCCCCTTGAAGAAACCGTTGACCAGAACCCGGGGATCGCTTTTTGAAAACATCGAATCAAGATCCACCTTGCCGATGGTGGGTACCTCCTGGAAAAAGGGGTCCTCGTAATGCCAGGGCCTCAACTGCTCAGGCTCAATACCGTACCGGGCCGCCAACTTCCGGTTAATCCGCTCCATGAGTTTTTTAAACGGCCCGTCGGTCTGCCGGGCCAGCTCGTCGAAGATGGAGCGGATTTTCGCCGGGTCCTGCTCGATGAGCGTCAGGTGCATCTCGTAGTAGTTCCGGTACCCCAGTTGTTTGGCCGCCTGGTTGCGAAGGCGTACCAACTCGATCAACCGGTCCCGCACCAGGGCGCCCCTCTGCTTGTAGGCCTCCCAGCATTCCCGGCGCTTTTTTGAATCCGTCGACGACTTGAGAATGTCGTAGATGTCGTTGTCGGTGACCTGCCGGCCCCCCACGGTCCCGCGGTAGTCGTTGAAGGTCTTCTTAATCTCGGTGGAGAGCTTGACCATCTTCTCCGAAAGCTCCGCCGGAACCTGGTTTTCCTCGAAGCCCAGGTACAAAACGGTCAGCTGGCGCTTTAATAGGGGATCCTTGACCTGGCCACCGGCTTTGATCTCTTTGATTAGCTTGAACGCTTCCGGATCGGAGTACACCTTCATAATCTCCAGCTCTTTTAGGCTGGACAGCTCGTAGGATTCCTTCTTTCCGGTTGTAGAGGCATCCCAAGACGCCAGGTTCAGCTCTTTCTGCAAAGGAGCCACCCGGGCCACGTGCTTTTCTATAAACGCATTCAGCTTAGCCTCCACCTCGGCAGTACTCTCCACTTTCGTCTCCATCTTTTCTTCCTTTTTAACCGCTCCCGGCCCGGCGGGACAGCCGGCAAGTGCTAACCCCGATACAAGAACTCCCAAGAACAGCGTGCGCATGGCAACCTCCTCAATGACTTTGCAAGCAGTGTACTGCCTATAAAACGGGCCGGTCAAGTCTGGGTGAAAGATCCTGGGGGGCCACAAAACGGCTCCTCCCGATGTTCCAAACTGGAAGATCGCATGAAAAATCTGGCAACTCCGCCGCGGCGGAGCAGCGCGGGAACCACAGTTTCCTTTTTTTCATGACCCGTTAGAAAGGAAAACAGAGTTGGCATGGGACTTGCTGTAGTTAGAACCGAAGGAGGAACGAAAATGAAAGCCATAACCATCGCCATTCTGCCGGTCATGCTTCTGCTGTCGCCGGCCTGCATCATAACCGGCCACGAGAACCCGCACTGCGTCGGAGACCTCTGCGGAGCGGACCTGGGCGATATCGCGTTCTGTTGGTCCTTCGAGCGGTGGGACGGCAGCGCCACCGACTCCTGCTACGACGCCGAGATCTCACGCATGGACGTGTACATCTACGACGCCTGGGGCAACCTGGAATTCCGCGCCGAAAACCGCTCCTGCGAAGATATGTGCCCGCTCATCGACAACTTCTACCCGGGCGCCTACGAACTGCAACTGACCGCCATCTGCCGCAACGGGCTCATCACCCACGAGGGCTACTGGGATATGGAGGTCTACGCGGGCTTCAACGACTACGGTGTCCTGACCATCCCCTACCTCGGCGACTGCCAATAATCTACCCCAACACTTCCTTTATCCGCTCGAAGGCCCAGTCGAGGTCTTTTTGATCGATCACCAGCGGGGGAGCGAAACGGATTATATTCTCATGGGTCTCCTTGCAGAGGAGACCCTTCTCCAGCAATTGCTCGCAATAGGCCCGGGCGGGCCCGGCAGCCTTTTTCAACACCACGGCCAGAAAGAGGCCCCGGCCGCGGACCAGCTCGACCTTTGCTCCCACCAGGGTTTCGAGCTTCTTCGAAAATGCGGCCCCCAACTCGGCGGAGCGTTGCGGCAGCTTATCTTCCACGATCACCCTCAAGGCGGCCCGGGCCACGGCGCAACCGATGGGGCAGCCGCCGAAGGTGCTGCCGTGATCGCCGGGGCGAAATACGGAGAGTGCCTCCCGGGAGGCCAGGACCACGCTGACCGGAAGCAGGCCGCCGGAGATGGCCTTGCCCAGCATGAGCACGTCCGGGCGGATTCCTTCGTGCTCGAAGCAGAACATCCGACCGGTCCGTCCCAGGCCGGTCTGGATCTCGTCGAGCATCAACAAGATGTTGTTCTTGGTGCAGATGTCCCTTACCCGCTTGAGGTAGCCGTCGGGAGGCACCACCACGCCGGCCTCGCCCTGGATCGGCTCCACCAAGAACGCCACCGTGTTGGGCCCAATGGATTTCTCGAACGCCTCGACATCACCGAAGGGGATCAGCTTGAATCCCGGAGTGTAGGGACCAAAGCCCTCCTTGTACTGCTCATCCGAGGAAAAGGAAACCACCGTGGTGGTGCGACCGTGGAAGTTGTCGGTGCAGCAAACAATCTCCGCCTGGTTTTCGGCCACCTTCTTACTGGTGTATCCCCACTTGCGCGCCATCTTCACTGCCGTCTCCACCGCCTCGGCACCGGTGTTCATGGGTAGAGCCATCTCCATGCCGGATAGTTTGCAGATCTCTTCCAAGAACGGCCCCAACTGATCGTTGTGGAAGGCGCGCGAGGTCAGTGTGACCCGATCGAGTTGCTCCTTCATGGCCCCGACAATAACCGGGTGCCGGTGTCCCTGATTGACCGCCGAGTAGGCGGAGAGGAAATCCAGGTACTTCTTTCCCTCGCAGTCCCACACCCAGGCCCCCTCGGCCCTGGAGATGACCACCGGCAGGGGCTTGTAGTTGCGAGCTCCGTACTTCTCGGTAATTTCGATGATTTCTTCCGAAGACGGCATGGGACATCCTCCCTTCCGGCGGGAGGATACTCGCACGCACCTACCATGGCAAGGAAAACTGGGGGACTAAACCTATTTGGCCTTGATCGTGAACGTCTTGGCCTTCTCTCCGCGATCGATGGCGGTGACCTTGAACTCGGCCAGGACGTTGTCGATGGTCAGGGTGCCGCCCTCCCTACCCTTGCCCTCGCCCAGAACGACGGAGAACGAGTCCGAGGCCAGGATGCTCTGGGCGGATTTACCTTGGTGGCGGATGGCCCGGAAGCTGATCGTATTGGTGCCCTCGTTGAGGTAGTTATTCAGCTCCAGCACGTGCTGGGAGATGGTGTCGGGAAGCGCCTTGAGGAACTTGTTGTTGACCATGATCTGGATGGTGTAGCCGGTCATGCCCAAGCGAGTCACCTCGGTAACCACGAAATACTTGTGCCTCAGGTTCGCCACGGTCGTCGGCGCGGCCGGCGGTGGGCTGGTACCCACACCCGACGCGCCCACCTCGCGCACCTTGTAGTCCGGGGCGGAGATGTGCACATTTCCGTTCTTGTCGAGGGTAACCTTGGCCTTGTCGATCACCTGGTCCTTCGCGCCGGTTATCTGCACCCCGTTGAGATACACATCCACGGCCCCGGGAGGGGCGGCGGCCAGCAACATCAGCGCAACGGCCACACCCACTACAATTGTCGTTTTCTGCACCATGCCTGTACCTCCTTACTCCTCCAATATTTCAGTACCACCTTTTCTCTACTTGGACCAGCTTGACACCCCTCCGCATTCAACCTGATTGCCTATTTCTTGCGCCCGAACAGCTTACCCAGAAGCCCTCCTTTTTCCTTGGAGTTTTCCCCCTCTGTCTCCTTTTCTCCCGGCTGCTTCCTAACAACCGGTTGCTTTTTATCGGCCTGGCGTAACGATCGGGGGACTCCGTACTTCCGCATGCTGATCTCGCTCTCGGGGATCTTGAGCTTCTTGCGAATGATGTCCTCTGTATCTTTGACGCCCATCTGGGTCTCGGTGATCTTTCCCGACTGAAGTTCCCGGGAAGATACTTTCAACAGGCATTCCTGGTCGAGGGAAAAGGTGATCTCCAGTTGCACAGCACCCTTGGGGGCCTTGGTGATGCCGGATATGGTCATCGTCCCCAGGTACTCGTTGTCCACCACCCGGTCGCTTTCTCCCTGAAAAACGGCTAGTTCCAGCGTGTCCTGGTCGTCCTTGAACGTCCGGATCGTGTAGGTCTTGGTGGTGGGCAGGGCGGTCCCGCCCTCGAGCACCCGCATGAAGCGCCCGCCGGGGATTCCGATTCCGATGCTCACCGGCAGGACATCTATAAGAACCACACTGTCGATCTTGCCCTGGGAATTGGCCAGCAAGGCCGCCCCGATGGCCACCGCCTCGTCGGGATGAACACCCTTGTGGGGATCCCGGTCGAACAGCTCCTTGATCCGGCGCCAGATTAGCGGCATGCGGCTCTGTCCGCCGACCAGCAGCACGTTGTTGATCTGCTTGGGCCGCAGCTTGGCCTGCTCGAGCACGTTGGTGGCCACCAACATGGTCCGCTCCACCAGGGGAGTGACCATGTCCTCCAGAAGCACCCGGGTGACGCGCACCTCCAGGTCCTTGGGGGTGTTATCGATTGCGGCGAAGAAGGGGATCCTGACGATGGTTTCTTCCTTCTCGCTCAGGGCACACTTGGCCTGCTCGGCGGCGTCGCGCAGCCGCTGCACCGCAGAGCGGTCCAACTGGGGAACCGTACCCATGTCCCGACAGAAAGCGTCTAGCAGGTAGTCGACCAGCTGATTGTCGAAATCCACTCCGCCTAAAAAGGTGTCGCCGCCGGTGGACACCACCTCGTATACGTTGCCGCACAGCTCGAGCACGGTGGCGTCGAAGGTCCCGCCACCGAGGTCGTACACCAGTATCCTCTGATCCAGGCCGCGGTCGTACCCGAAGGCCAGTGCCGCCGCCGTCGGCTCGTTAATGATACGCTCCACCTGGAGGCCGGCCAGGATGCCCGCCTCGCGCACGGCCTCGCGCTGATTTTCGTTGAAGTAGGCCGGCACGGTGATCACCGCCCGGTTTACCTCTTCCTGGAGCAGGTCACGCGCGATGTCGCGGATCTCGGTCAGGATGAACGCGGCCACCTGCTGCAGACTGAAGGTCCTTCCCGCCACCCGGACGGCCGCCTCGTGCTTGGGCCCCTCGATAATCTCGTAGTGGAACCGGCTTTTCATCTGCTGCACGGCCTGGGAATCGAAGGAGCGGCCGATCAGGCGCTTGGAGCTATAAACGGTGTTTCGCGGGTTCAACTCCATCTGCGCCTTGGCCGAATGCCCCACCAGTAAGCGGCCGTCGTCGGCGTAGGCCACGATGGAGGGAATGGTGCGGTATCCCTTGCGGGAGGGAATCACCTTGGGCTTTCCGTCGATCACCACCGCAGCGCAGGAGTTGGTGGTGCCCAGGTCGATCCCGATGACGCGCGAGGATCCCCCCCCGGTGGGCGACCGGGCAGCCTTTACCTGATCCTCGGCAGGATCCACGAAGTCGTCCACCGAGATGTCCACGTCGAAATCGTCGGGCTCCTCGACGTCCACATCCACGTCGATATCCACCTCGATACCCGTCCGCGCCTCTACCTCCAAACCGTTGCCCACCTCGACGGTCGGACTCTGTTCGGGTGCGGGAACCTCTGCCCCCACGTCGATGTCTATGTCGATGTCTACGTCCACTGGGGCAGGTTTTGGTTTTGGTTTTGGTTTTGGTTTCGCCGTTGCCTTCTTGCCCGCCTTGATCTCGAGGATCTTTCTGACCAGGACCTTCGATGCATCGTCCAGGGCGACAAACTTCACCCCCATACCCGGCACCTGGGGCTTATCCTCCCCCTCGGAAGGTCCACGGCACCAGGCCACCGCCCCCTCGCCCCGCAGGATCGTCTGCCCGCCCTTCAGCCGAATCTCGAAGCGTAGACGGGTTCCCTTCTTGTAGGGCTTCCGGCTCTGGAGAAATACCCCGCCCGAGCTGATGTTGGTGGCAAAGTGAACCATGAATTCACCCACCTGCTCGTACTTGACCCGCACCAGCAAGTTCACGGGAACACGCAAATGCCCCCGACGATCGTCTGATTCGTTCGCCACCCTCACCACCTTCATCAACTACACGTAATCCCAAGAAATTATAGGCAATCCCTCGGGAGGATGCAACTTCTCTAGGACCCACCCCAATTCACCGGTAATGCCCGAAAAGGGTGTTGGGATCGACCGGAAATGGGCTGGGAGATTATGGGCTGAGGGCGATATTGATTTCCCTGTTCGGGTGTATATAATGGCCGGGCGAGATTTTATTGGACCATCCCTTGCACGACAAGCTCTTTATCTCCATGGCTGGCAACATCGGATGCGGCAAGACCACCGCCGCGAAGCTGGTGAGCCAAAACCTGGGCTTCGAGTTATTCGACGAACCGGTCATCGACAACCGATTCTTGAAGGACTACTACGCCGACATGCAGCGCTGGTCGTTCACCCTGCAACTGGAGTTCCTAATCAAACGAGTGGAACATCACAAACTCATTCGCCGAGTGCCCAAAAACTGCATCCAGGATCGCACCCTGTACGAAGATCCGGAGATCTTCGCCAAATACCTGCACGGCCTGGGATTCATGGACAACCGAGAGCTGGACCTGTACTTCGAGTATTTCGACCAGCTCAACCGCGACATCAGGCAACCCGATCTGATCGTCATTCTCGAGGTCGATAACGTCGAAACGCTGCTCAAGCGGATCCGCACCCGCGGGCGAGAGGAAGAACGCAGCATCGACAAGCAGTTCATCACCGGCCTGAACGCTTATTATTCGACCTTCGGACAGGTCTGTAAGAAGAAGTACTCCATCCCGGTGACCCGCGTTAACGTGGAGAAGCTCGACATCCGCTCCCCGGACGGCAAGCAGACCTTCATTCACCTGATCGAGAAAAAACTCGAGAAGCTATGAAAAAAGCCAGGCAGAAAGCCACTCCGGAGACCACCGCCCGACCTACCTACATCGCGGTAGAAGGTCCCATCGGGGTGGGAAAAACCACGCTGGTTCAGCGACTGGCCGATCACTTCCCCGCCAAGACGGTGGTGGAGGTGGTGGAGGAAAACCCCTTTCTTCCCGACTTCTACCAAAACCAGGAAAAGTTAGCCTTCCAGACCCAGCTCTTCTTTCTGTTGAGCCGATACCGCCAGCAGCAAGATCTCTGGCAGCCCGACCTGTTCCACCGGTACATCTTCAGCGACTACATTTTCTCCAAGGACCGGATATTCGCCCAGCTAACCCTCTCCGACAACGAAATGCTGCTCTACGATCAGGTCTTTCAGATCCTGGACACGCGGGTGCTCAAACCCGACCTGGTGGTCTACCTGCAGGCCCGCATCGAGATGCTGCTGGACCGGATAAAGCGGCGCGGGCGAGCGTTCGAGCAAAACTTCGATCCCGACTACCTCAAGCGCCTGGCTTCCACCTACAACGACTACTTCTTCCACTACTCCGATACACCGCTTCTGGTGGTTGATACCTCGGATATAAACGTAGCGGACTCGGAGGAAGATTTCCAGGGCCTGGTCCGGAGCATCCTGCGCCACCGCGGCGGCATGGAATTCTACAAACCCCTGGGCCGGTGAGACCTTAGGTGCGGGCGTAGTAGTCACCGCAAGAGCGGCTCGGCCCGCACGTCGCCGATAATTGGTGGAAATCAGGATTCGGCGCAGATGAGGAGAAAGCCGGCTATTTCTCCGATGTCGAGGATCTCGTTTACGGCGCCGGCTTCGATGGCGGCCTTGGGCATGTCGAAGAAGAGGCTGCTGGTTTCGTTCTGGGCCAGACAGAAGCCGCCGGATTGTCTCAGCTCGCGCAGGCCGGAGGCGCCGTCCACGCCGATACCGGAGAGAACGATTCCGATGGAGTCTCTGGCGCAACGGCGGGCGATGGACTTGAACATCATGGAACCGGAGGGCCGGTGGCCGTCGACCATCGGTTCGTCGGACAGGGCGATCCGATCACGCGATCGCAGGACCAGGTGGCAACCGCTGGGGGCCACTAGAACCTTGCCCGGCTCGATGCGATCGCCGTCCTTGGCCTCGCGAACCTCCAGGGACACCTCGGCGTTGAGCCACTCGGCAAAACCGGTGGAGAATCCCTTGGGAAGGCGCTGGGTAACCAAGATGCAGCTCTTGAACTTCTTGGGCAGGGGGGCCAGGATCTCCAAGAGCGCCTTGGGACCGCCGGTGGAAGAGACGATGCCGACGATCTTGGACGCCCGGCCCTCCACGTTGGTGGTCATAACCGTGTATTCCCGCTGCTTCTTGGGTTCGCGCTTGTATACCGGGACGCCGGCCAGCAGTCTCACCTTCTCGCGGAGCGTGGAGGCCAGCGAGCCATCGAACTCGGGCTTCTCCATGATGTCCAATGCGCCCAGGGCCAGGGCCTTCAAGGTCATGCCGGCGCCCTCGGCGGTTAGATAACCAGTCACCATAACAATGGGAACCGGCTGGCTGGCCATGATCTCGGAGATAGCGGCGAACCCGTCCACCCCGGGCATCTTGGCGTCCATGGTAATGATGTCCGGCCTCAGTTGCCGGTTGAGGTCGATGGCCTCTCGCCCGTCGGCGGCCTTGCCCACCACGTCGATGTCCGGAGCCTGGTTCAACAAGATGGCGATCGCCTCGCGGCAGATTATCGAGTCGTCCACGACCAGCACTCGGATGGGCTTCTTCACGGCGTTCTCCCCCGGTTGGTTTTACGGCGCGGTACAGCGCTCATCCGGCAGGCAGGTATCGGTGCCGTCGATGTCGCAGTTGTGGCTTTGGCACTCCTCGTAGGTCGTGCAGTCGGAGCCGTCCGGCTTCTTCTGCTGGCAGACTCCGGGTACGCCCAACGCCAAAGAATCGCAGTAGAGATCGCCGCCGAAACACCCGGGGTCATTTCCGTAGACGCAAGGATCGCCGATGCCCGGGAAGACGGTGCAGACCGAGGTATGCCCGTCGCAGTAGAGATCCCAGTCGCATTCGGGAAACTCGAAATCGGGGTTGCACGACGCCCCCGCCTCGAGCGGCTTTCCGCACGATCCCGGAATGACCTTGAAGGTCTGCTCGTTTATCTGCATGCCGATGCACAGCAGGCCGGAGTTGCATTCGTGGAAAAGGATGCATTCCGATCCCGAGGCCTTCTTGGACTGGCAAGTGCCGCTGCTCTGCTGCAGGAAAACATCCGCGTCGCAGTAGTAGCCCAGCTCGCAGGCAAACATGAATCCCATGAATCTCTCGAAACCCTCGCCGATGTTGCATTCCTGTCCCGCGCCCGCCGGGCCGGCGCATTTCCCGTCCACGCACTGCAGCCCACCCAGACAACCGCGGGAGGACGTGCAGTCGGACCCCTCCGGAGCCGGAGCAAGGCAGACCGCCGGTTTGCTGTTGTGGTCGCACACCAGCCCCGCCGCGCAGTCGACGTAATCGCAGTTCTCCCCCGTGCCGACCAGTTCCACACAGACGCCTTCCTGCCAATTGCAGTCGGCGGCATCCGGATCGCATTCGCTGCTGTCGTCGCATGTATCCCCGAGGCCTTGGTACGGCTGACACTGGCCCGGGCACTCCGACACGGTCTCGTCACAGTAGAGGCCCCCGGCGCACTCTTCCTCCTGATAGCAATCTCCGTCCTGGGCGACCAGGCCGGAGAAGACATTCTCGCACTCTTCCGACATGTTCTCGAAGATCCCCTCGACATCGGCACACTCGGCCGTGCGAATGAGCCGCAGGCACTTGCCGGCCAGGTCCGCGTCGTATGCCATCCTCCCCGCCTCCACCGCCTTGGTCATCTCATCGAACTCCATATCATCATCGTCGCATTTTATCATCTGGTCGCAGGTCTCATGTGTCGCGACCTGGAGAAACCACTCGATATCGCATCTCTTGAGGTAACTACACATGGCCGCCTTCATCTCCTCGCAGATGTTCTCGAGCTTCACCGGGCCGCCGCCGGAGCTGCATCCAAAGACGAATCCAAGTGCCAACAACATAGCCAGTACGAACATTTTCCGTCGCATGAATAACCTCCTTGCTTATATTACCAATAGCGTCATTCCTACCATGCAGTCTTAGAAAATGCTATTCTTTCACCATGCTCACCCGGCACGCACGCAATCTTGATCATCGAGGTCATTGTCGACGGCCCAAAAACGGGTGTCAGGGCACGGCGGTAGCTCCCATTCTAACCCCTTAAGAACAGCGTTCGCGCAGGATGCGGTGGAGGATCTTGCCGGTGGCGGTGCGGGGCATTTCGTCAAGGGCGATGAATTGGACGGTCTTGGGGCGCTTGAAACCGGCTAAGCGGTCGCGGCAGAAGTCCATCAGATCCTGGTCGCGGCAGGAGCAGCCTTCCTTTAATATCACTACGGCGTGGACCGATTCGCCCCATTTGTCATGGGGGACGCCGATTACGGCGGCGTCTAGGACCGTTTCGTGCTGGCAGAGTACGTTCTCGACTTCGGAGGGAAAGACGTGCTCGCCGCCGGTGATTATCATGTTGTGCTTGCGATCGACTAAGAAGAAATAGCCGTCCTCATCCTGGTAGGCCATGTCGCCGGCGGAGAACCATTCGCCGGCGAATGACTTGGTGGTTTTTTCGGGGTCCTTGTAGTAGCCGTCGAACATCATGGGGCCGCGGGAGTACAGTTCGCCGATCTGGCCGCGGGGGAGCTCTTGTTTTTCCTCGTCGAGGATCTTTACGCGGTCGGTGCCCAAAGACTCCTTGCCGATTGAGCCGGGCTTGGTCAGCTGCTCGTCGGGCATCAACGTGGTCACGATGCCGGCCTCGGTCGAGCCGTAGCCTTCGTAGAGTTGGACGCCCTGCATGTACTTCATGATGCCATGCTTGTGCTCGATCCTCGCGGGGGCCGAGGAGCACAGGAGCTTCTTGATGCTGGAGACGTCGTATTTCGCTCTCTCTTCCTCGGGTACGGCCAAAATCAGGGCGTAGTGGGTGGGAATGAGAGATATGAAGTTGATCCCGGCGTCCCCGACGATCTGCAACATCTTCTTGGGGTCGAAGCCCATGGCGGGGGCCACGTAGGTCGTGCCGCCGATGTAAGTGAAGGTGAAGGTAAAGAAGGTTGTGTTGACATGACACAGGGGCATCATGTTCAGTACGCGGTCGCCGGGGCGAAAATCGAAGTCTATCGCGTTGATTAAATAAAACGCCACGTAAGACTCGTGAGACCTCATCACCCCCTTGGGGCGACCGGTGGTGCCGGAGGTGTAGAGGAGGATCCAGGGGTCCGACGGTTTCAGTTCCACCTGGGGTTCGGAGGAGTCGCCTGGGTCGATCAGGGTTTCGTAGGGAATGTAGCCGTCTTTTTCCTTACCCACGACCACGCAGCGATCCTGGGGAACAATCAAGTCCCGGCGGATGCCGTCGACGGTGTCGGTGAAGATGTCGTGGACGATGAAGGCCTGGGCCTCGGCGTGGTTGGCGATGAAAAGAGCGTCCCGCGGGGAAACGCGGAAGTTGATCGGGTTCACCACGATGCCGACCTTGGCGCAGGCCAGGTAGATTTCCACGAACTCGATGCAGTTCTCCAAAAGGCAAGAGACCCGGTCGCCCTTCTTCAACCCTAAAGACATTAAACCGTGGGCCA
Organism: Deltaproteobacteria bacterium; assembly: GCA_030622135.1. Taxonomy (GTDB): domain Bacteria; phylum Myxococcota; class B64-G9; order B64-G9; family B64-G9; genus JAUXGL01. Next base: position 39,503 of record JAUXGL010000001.1, on the reverse strand, counting down.
GGCGGCAGGCGCGCCGGTTGGACTGGGGAAAGGTGAAAGACCTTTCGCGGTCCATGAGACAGATCGTCTCGGGGTACTTGTGAGCGTTTTGTCTCAGCATCTCGCCCAGGTTCAGCCAGTTCGCCATAACACCTCTATTTGCCCAGTTTGATCCTCGCATCGACCACCACGGACGAGCGGCCTTCGGGAAAGGCCATGACCGGGTTCAGGTCAAGCTCCTCGATCTCGGGGTGGTCGTGCAACAGAACGGAGACTTTCAACAGGATTTCGACCAGGGCGCCGCGGTCGACCGCCGGCTGGCCGCGGAAGCCGTCCAGCAGGGTGGACGACCTGATCTCCGCAAGCATCTCCTCGGCCTCGGAACGGCAGAGGGGAGCCAGCTTGAAGACCACGTCCTTGAATATCTCCACGTTCACGCCGCCGAGGCCGAACATGATCATGGAGCCTAACTTGGAGGCCCGGGCGCCGCCGACGATGACCTCCAGGCCACCGATTAGCTGGTTCTGCAACAGGTAGGACAAGTCCAGGACGCCCCTCAAGCGGGCATAGAGGTCGTCGAAGGCTTTTTTCAGCTCGGCCTCGTCCTTGATGTTTAAGATGACCGCGAAAGACTCGGTCTTGTGAACCAGGGTTGGAGCCTCGGCCTTCAGGACCACCGGGTAGCCTATCTTGGCCGCGGCCGCCTTCAGGTCGTTGAAAGTACCGCCGCGGTGCTCGGCGACCATGTTGATGCCGTAGGCCTTCAGGATGGCGCCGGCGTCCTCCGGGGAGATGAAACCATCGGGGCTCCGCTGGGCGCCCTGGATCAGGCCCCGGGCCGCGTTCTTGTCCACGGCCAGCCTGGGCGGGGCCTCGCGCGGGCGGTCCCTGAGGGCGCGGAAACGGTTCATGTGATAAAGCACCCGGGCGGCGTCCTCGGGGAAATAGTAGACCGGAAGGCCGGCCTTTCTGACCTTCTCCACCGTCTCTCTCCACTCCGCCTTTCCGCCGGGATCGGTCATGGCCACGGCAATCAGGGTGCGGTCGGTCTGGGCCGCGTAGGTCTCCACCGCCTTGGCAATGCCCAGAGTGTCGACGAAGAAGGGGGTCATGAAGCAAACCACCACCGAATCGAGATTGGCGTCTTCCACCAGGATCTTGAGCGAGGCGCCGAACTCGGCCTCCGCGGCGGTGGCCATCATATCTATGGGGTTGGCGATGGAGGCGATAGCCGAGAGCTTCTCCCGCAAAAACTCCTTGGAGGACTCGCTCAGGTCGGGGACCTTCAGGCCGGCCTTGACCGCCCCATCGGTGACGATGATGGCGGGGGAACCGGCGTTGGTAACCATGCCCACGCGGTCGCCCCTGGGGACCGGCTGGGTGGCGAAGGCGGCGGCGGTGTCACAAAGCTCGCCGAGATTGGCGAAACGCAAGACGCCGCACTTGTCGAACAGCACATCGGTGACGGTGTCCTGCTCCATCAGGCCACCGGTGTGCGAGGAGACCGCCCGGGCACCCTCCGGGGTGGTGCCGGACTTGAGCGCCAGAACGGGTTTCTTGGCGGTGATGGCGGGGACCTTGTCTAAAAACTCCTGGGGATCGGCAAAGCTCTCCAGGTGCAGGACGATGACGTGGGTCCCGGGATCGTCGCCGTAGAACTCGAGGATCTCGGGGATGGAGATATCACAGGCGTTTCCCGGGGAAGCGTACATGCGCTGGCCGATGTGGTTCATGCCAAAGTAGTTGTTGATTACCTCGGCGACACCACCACCCTGACAGACCATGGACACGTGGCCCGGGGTCATCTTGGCGAAGGTGAAGTTGGAGTACAGGTTCACCTCCAAGTCGGTGTTCATCACCCCCTGGCAGTTGGGGCCCAAGAGGCGAATGCCCAGCTCACGGGCGATCTCGACGATCTCCCGCTCCATCTTCGCGCCTTCCTGGTTGAGCTCCTTGAAGCCGGAGGTGTTGATTATGCACACCTTCACGCCCTTCTCGGCGCAGTCGCGCAGGGTCGGGGCCACCAGGGTGTTGCGCACGATGACGTGGGCCAGGTCGACGTCGTTCTGCACTTCCTTTATGGACCTGGCCACCGGAACGCCCAGGATCTCCCCACCCTTGGGGTTGACCGGGGTGATGGGGCCCTTGAAACCGTAGGTCTGTAGATTTGCCATGATGCGGTGGCCGATGGTGAACGGGCGATTGGACGCGCCGATGATGGCGATACCCCGGGGGCGGAAGAGGTTGTTCAGGTCTGCCATCTTTTACTCCTTCTGCTCCGATGCGGCCACCAGGGCGGCGCCGAAGGCTCCGATGTGCTGGGGATGCGGAGGGATATGAACCTCGGTCTTCAAAATCTCCTTGAGGATGTCCCGCAGAACCGGGTTATGAGCCACCACGCCGCCGGTGGCCACGATGTCCGTGACGATGGCCTGGGTCTCCAGGAGGCGCTTGGCCACCGAGACCAGGGCCGCCCGGGCCAGGTCCTCGGTCTTCACTCCCGCGCGCACCTTGGAGAGAATCTCGGTCATGGCGAAGACCGTGCAGTAGGAGCCGATGGATACACCCGGGGCCGCGCTGTTTTCGGCCATCTTCGAGAGCTTGTCGATGGGGACGTTCAGCCGCAGGGCCATCTCCTCTAAAAAGGCGCCGGTACCGGCCGCGCACTTGCGGTTCATGGCGAACTTGAGACACTTGCCCGCGGCATCGAGCTGGATGATCTTGTTGTCCTGGCCACCGATGTCGACTACGGTGATGGCCCTTTTGAAGTGATGATAGGCACCCCGAGCGTGACAGTCGATCTCGGTCCGCCTGGCGGTGGCGAAATCCACGTTGGTGCGGCCGTAGCCGGTGGAGACGATCGCCTCTACGTCGGCCTCCCCGGCGCCGACCCCGGCCAGGGCCGCGTCGAACACCTGCCGGGCCGCGGCCGAGAAGTCGGCTCCCGAGGGACACAGCCCCCGCCCCTGCACCTCGAGAGACCCGGTGATCAGGACGGCCTTGGTGGCGGCCGAGCCAACGTCGATGCCGCAGAACAGTTTCATGTTGCCTGGGCGAGTTGCTCGACAAAGGCCTCGATGTTGGTCTTGGCCTGTTCCTCCGAGTAACAGCGCAGGTCGTTGAGATCCCCGTCGATGACCAGGTGTGGCTTCCCGGTCCGCTCGGTCAGGCGCTGGGGCATTCCGTAGCTGGAGTTGGAATTGTTCGGGCAGGTGCGGGCGTTGTGGTAAAAGAAACCGTCGACTCGGTAGTCCGCGCACATCCGGGCAATGTAGTCCTCCTTGACCGCATCGCTTCTGACGATGAACAGCTCGGTGTAGGCGCGGGCCATGGACTCGAAGGGCTCGTCGGGATCCAGCTGATTGAAAATCCAGGAGTTGCAGTAGGTGGACGCCACCACGCAGGTCTGCAGCTCGAGAAACTGCATGGACAGGTTTCTGAGCTTGCCCCAGACAGGCATGCCTTCCCAGTAAAGACGGTGCTTCTCCCCTGCGACCGCGGCCACCTTGTTCTGCACCCGCGCTTCCATCTCGACCAACAGTTCCTGGTAGTAGTCCACCGCCACCTGGAGTCCGCGCAGGACCACCGCGGGACCCATGTGGATGGTGCCGTCGAAGAAAGTGATGGCGGAAGGCACCGCCGTACCGGCGCGGAGCACCTTGTCCCAAAGCTCCGAACACCGGCGCGACAGCTCCACCGATTGCTTGAACCGATCCATGTCCAGCGGGTGCCCGGCGATCTTCTCGAGCTTGCCGGCGAGGTCTTGGAGCTGCCCGGCTATGGAATCGATGTGCACCTTGGTTACCGCGCCCACGCCGCGATGGGTCTCGATACCCACGCAGGGAACCTTCCACTCGCGGGAATACCACATGAACCAGTCCTGGACGTCGCGGCACTGGTTGGTGTTGTAGACCAGCACGTCGGGCTTGGGGATCTTCTCGATCCCGTAGACCTTGGTCAACGGAGTGAAGCCCTGCATGTATGCACCCACGTCGGCGGTCAGGTAGGAGCAGATCTCCGGGGAATACCCGGCGGCGTTGGCGTAGGGTATATAGTCCGTGGCCGTCCGGGTGGACCCAAGAATAGCCGCGTGGTTCTCCGGGTAGTACACCTCGAACCCAAACCCCTGCAAAAGCTCCGCCGGCCCCACGCTGGTACACCAAGCCACCTTACGCCCGGGATCCCTCGCGGCCGCGTCGATCTGCAGGAAGTGATCCGCCATGATCTTCTTGAATGTCTTCACCGAGGCTATCTTCTTCTGTTCCAGTTTCTTTTCGCTCATATTCTCCTCCGCGGAGAGTTTCTGTACCGCGCGGGGTTATGTCTGTCAACCACGGCGCGAAGCCCCTCGTCGACAATTGCATTCTCCTTGTAGTTCCCGTTACAAACGAAGTCTCGGGTGGAAATGCAACCTATTGTAAAAACGGCGGTTTTCCGGCTAGTGTCAAAATGCCACACCGCAATTAATTGTTATCATGAATGTTTTCGAGTAGAGCCATAAAAACATGGTTTTTGCACCCTATTGCTTATTTGTCTAACTTTACAATTGTGCCTGTATAGGCAGCACTATAAAACCCTGAACTATGGCCATGTTACCATAGGCCACCGAATGTTTATAAAAAAAATCAATACAAAACCTACAAGAATAAAAGGGATTAATACCACATAACTACCGTAAACATAACCCCGATCAGTGTCCTCCCCCTTCACAATGCATTGTTTTAAAAGAGGAAAAAAAAACAACGTATGCACGGTTTTTGGCACGGATGTTGCTCTAGTACTTGACTGGGAGGCATTAGCTTGTGCGTCAGTGGGTATCCCCCCCCGCCCGCGGCACATCTGGCGCCTCCCATTTTGTTCTAATATCACCAGTGCATACCCAGATTACAATATACATTCCAACGGGAGAGAACCTCCGCCTCGACACAGGGTCAGCCGCTCCGAGCAATTAAAGTGCGCTTCTTGGCCCCTCGAGCCTGGGCCGAAAGCAAAAATAGAATCGCCCCGACTATGAGCAATAAGCGGTTTCCCGGCGGCTTCATCGGCTCCCGCGGAAACGTACCAGGCCGATGACTAGAAGGAGCAGGAACAAACCGGATGCCGGGGTGCCGTCGATCGCCATGCATCCGCAGCCCCCATCGCGCTTGCAGACGTCCCCGTCGTCGATGGTTCCGTTACAGTCGTCGTCGACTTTGTTGCAGATCTCCTCGGCGCCCGGGTGGATCGCTGCGACGGTGTCATCGCAGTCGTCTCCGCCGCAGCCCTGGTCATAGTGGTCATCCGAATCCGCATCGGCGCAGCAAGTCCCGTTCAGGCAACCCGGTCCGGCCACGCAGGCATTTCCGCAGGCGCCGCAATGGCCGTCGTCGTCGTTCAGATCGGCGCAGGTGCCGTCACAGCACGCCTCGCCGGTCGCGCAGGCGTTGCCGCAGGCGCCACAGTGGCCAACGTCGTCGTTCAGATCGGCGCAGGTGCCGTCGCAGCACGACTTGCCGGCCGCGCAGGCGTTGTTGCAGGCGCCGCAGTGGACGGTGCTGGAATCCAGATCCGCACAGGTTCCACCGCAGCAGTCCTCCCCCTGCGCGGTGTCGCAGGCCTGGTTGCAACCGCCGCAGTGAACGTCGCTGGTAAGCAGGTCCACCTCGCAGCCGTTGGAAACGTCCGAGTCGCAGTCATCGAAGTCCGCGTCGCAGCTAACCACCGTGCAGGCGCCGGATACGCAGCCGTGCTGGTCGACATTGGGCAGGTCGCAGACGTTGTCGCAGACGCCGCAGTGATCCGGATCGGTGTCGGTATCGATGCAGGTGTTGCCGCAAACGATCTCGCCCAACCCGCAGTCCTGGCAGACACCGGCGGCGCAGATCTGGTCGGCGCCGCAGCCGTTGTTGCAAACGCCGCAGTGGGCGCGGTCGGCGAGCAGATCGGCCTCGCAACCGTTGGCGTCGGTTGCATCGCAGTCGTCGTAGTCGACGTCACAGGAAACCACCGTGCAGGCGCCGGCCAAGCACTCGTGCTGGTCGACGCCGGGCAGATCACAGACGTTGTCGCACGCGCCGCAGTTGTCGACGTCGCTGCTTACGTCCAAGCAAAAACCGAACCCGCAGTCGTCGAACCCCTCCCCGCACTCGACCGAGCAGGTCACGTCCAGGTCGAAGGCGCCATAACCGACGGCCGGCCGCCCATCCACCACCACGTAGTAGTCGACCCCGCCGATGCTGGAGAACGAAACGTACTCGGTCCAATCGTTGTCGCGCACGTTGTCGATGTCGCTGGAGGCCAGGACATCGCCGGGGCTGCAACCATCTCCGCTGTCCTCGATCACGAAAATGGCCAGGTCGATGCCCGTCTCCATGTCCAGATTGACAACCACGTCGGCGTCCAGGTCGGTCTTCAGCGCGTACACATACTCGGGTGCCGGAAACTCCCGGCCCCAGCCTTTGTACACGCTCACGTTGTTGTCCTTACCGGTGGTGTCGCCGGACACGCGATGCTTGCACGCGATGTCGGCATCGGAAACGCAAAACTCGGTCCGGCACTCCACGTCGTAGTTAAACGAACCGGCCGCGCCCTCGTTGCCATCCACGGAAATAAAGTAGGTCTCCCCCGTCTCGGCGTAGAAGACCACCGGGTCGTTCCCGAGAGCGAAACCCGAGCCGCTCCCCCCGATGGAAAGACATGTGTCCATGTTACAGACAGCGGGATCGCCATAGTCGGGAAGGGCAAACATGTCCAGCGCGGCGGTCGAGTCGATCGCAAAGACCACCCCGGCGTCGCTCGTAGGCGTAAACGAAAAGATGTGCTCGGGGCCGCTCCAGTCGGTTCCGGAGTGGGCGCCCAACCCGTGGCAGTAGTCACTCAAGTTCGACGCCCCGCCGGTCGTATCCACCGTTTTGGTGTCGGCGCAGGCGATATTCTCGTCGGCACCGCAGCTCGGGCAAGGATCGTCATGGCCGCTGCAGTCGTTGTCGATGCCGTTGCCGCATATCTCCTGGGCTCCGGGATGGATGTCTGCGGCGTTTCCGACGGTGCAACCCGAAGAAACCTCGGCGCCGGTGTCACAGCAGTCGTTGCCCGAAAAGCAGGTGCTCACCCCCAGGCCGGGATAGGTGTCCCCGTCCGCGTCGGTACACTCCTCGCAAATCACGGTCAAATCGTAGGTGCCGTAACCATCGTTATAACCATCCACCACGATGTAGTAGGTCCCGGCCGGTAGCGTAACAAAGGTAAATTCCGGATCATCGTCAAGCATGTCGTCCACGCAGAGTACGGGGACCGCGCCGCAGTCGCCTCCGCTCTCCGAAAGAACAATCAGGGCCAGATCCCACACCGAGGTCGGCTCCAGGTTGATCCAGAGGAATTCCTCCTCGGTAATGGTGAGCCGGTAATAAATCTCCGCCGCGGTCAAATCCCAGGAGAACTCCGCACAGCCGTAGTTGTCGTGACCGTCGTTACCGTTTTGGTTGCTGCCGGAGGGCGTGTCCCCGCAGGCGATGGTGACGGGGTTGGGGCAATTCTGCGCGACCACAGCCAGAGGAAACAGACAGACGGGCACGCCAACCAAAAACAGGAATATCATCCTCTGGTTCACGGCGATCTCCTGATTGTCGTATTGAGAGTGACGGACACCCTATAGCATTCAGGAAAGATGTCAACCCCACCCAACGCTGACAGCGCTGACCGGTCTTGACAACCGGGCACCATTTCTTACACAGTGTCGGGTAAGCTCGAAGTGAGCGCCAAACATTCCAATCTAAAGAGGTGTGCCCATGACGGAAGCGACGTACGAAAACATCAAGGCGTTGATCGAGTCGGCTAACCAGGAAGGCAGTATCATGCGCTGCGTGTTCAAGTGTCCGGTATCGGGCACCCTCGTTGAGGCCCAGGCCGAAATCCAGAAGGGCCGTGGTCTGGGCAATACCGCTAAGCGCTCGGTGAAGCACAGCATCTCCCGGCGAATCCGCTACGGAATCTCCCGCCTGGTGAGCAGTGCCCTGGGTTACGGAATCGCCGGGCAGGCAGCTGACGTCGTGGCCGAGTTGGCGGTTTCCAGAGCCATGAGCAAGGGCGACCAGGTCTACTCCGAAGACGAGAAGCAGGCCACCGTGGTGCAGGCCTTCCAGAACGTGTCGGCACAATTCGCCTGGGACGGCAGTCGGAGCACCTGGGTGTCGGCGCAGGCGGCCGCCGACGTGCTGACCAATTTTGCGAAACTATTGAACGACCGGCCGGTCGGCCAGACCTATGATCGGAGTGTGCTGGCGCGAATGCTGGTGGAGGTAGCCCGGGCCGACTGTAACCTGACGGACGAGGAAAAGGAGTTTCTGGCCGGATTCATCTCGTCCGATCTGGGCAGCATAGACGAGCTGGCCAAAAAGCCGCCGCTGTCTCCCGCCGAACTTGCCGAGACGAGCGGCGGCGGCGTGCGCGATACCATGTTGATGATAGCCTGGGGCCTGGCTTGCGCCGACAAGGACCTGGCCGAGGCGGAAACCCGCCGGCTGGCCGAACTGGCCCAGGGATTTCAGATCGGTGATGCGCGCACGGCGGAGCTCAAGCGCTTTGCGCAGCAGTTCGTCATCGATCAGGCCATGGATCACGTCTACCCGGACGGCAAGCTGGACAGCGCGGCGCAGGCAGAAGCCTTCCGGTTTGCGGAAGGCATCGGCCTTGAGCGCGGCGAAGCCGAGCGGGTCGAGATCCGTTACCGCAAACGCAATGGTTTGGTCTGAGATCTCCCCCCCCCGAGGTACCAGCCGAACCGCCAGGTTCACTTTCCGTACTCTGGACCCATAACGATGGAGGTTTGACATGGCTTTCGAATTCCGGGGACTTACCATCAAGAAGATCGGCGTCATCGGCTCCGGCCAGATCGGACCGGACATCGCCCTGCACTTCACCAAGGTCTTCCACCCCTACGGCGTCAACGTGGTGGTGGTGGACGTGGTGGCGGAGGCGCTTGAAAAAGGCGCGGCCAAGCTCAAGAAGAAGGTGGAGAAGGGAGTCAAGGCCGGGGCGTTTAGGCCGGAGATGGGCGCGGCCATGATCGAGAACACCATCTTCACCAGCGACTACGAGCAACTCCGCGGCGCCGACCTGGTGGTGGAGGCAGCCTCCGAGGATCTAAACCTCAAGCGGAAGATCTTTTTGCAGGTGGAGAAGCTCTGTCCGGAAACGGCGATTCTGACCTCCAACTCGTCCCACCTGGAGCCGGAGGTCATCTTCGAGCCGCTCTCGAAGAAAAACCGCACCATGGTAACCCACTACTTCTTCCCGGCCGAGCGCAACCCCATGATCGAGATAGTCCCCGGCAAGGACACCGACCCCAAGCTCACCCACAGCATGATGAGCCTGTATGAGCGCATCGGCAAGGTGCCCATCCGGGTGGGCAGCCGCTACGGCTACGCCGTCGACCCCATCTTCGAGGGCCTGTTTCTGGCCAACGCTCTGGCCGTAGAGGAAGGCCTGGGGACAGTCAAGGAGGTCGACGCGGTGGGAACCCGCACGCTGGGCCTGGCCGTCGGCTCCTTCACCGCCATGAACCTAACCGGCGGCAACCCGCTGACCGACCACGGGCTCGAGATGGAGGGCCAACGCTACAACATCCCCTGGTTCCGCTCCCCCCAACTGCTCAAGGACGCGGTTGCGTCCGGAAAGCCGTGGGAGGTGGCCGGCCGCGGCGAAAAAGTCGAGCTTCAAGCGGACCAGGAGAAGAGGATCGCCGATACGCTGCTGGGCGCCTACTTCGGCCTGGCCGGGATGATCATCGACTCGGGGATCGTAAGCGTAGCCGACCTGGAGATGGCCCTGGAGATCGCGTTGGACATCCAGCCACCCTTCCGGCTCATGAACAAGCTCGGGGCGAAAGAATCCCTCAAGCTGGTCGAGGATTATAGCAAGACCCACGACAGCTTCCCGGTCCCCGAATGCATAAAGAAGCAGGCCGCCGCCGACCAGCCCTTCGAGATCATGCACGTCCGCCGCCACGATGTGGGCGACGTCGCCTGGGTGCGCATCCGCCGCCCGAAAGTACTAAACGCCCTCAACCCCGAAGTCTTTGCCCAGTTGAAGCAAGTCTTCTCCGAGATCAAGAACGACTCCAAGATCGAGGCGGTGGTCCTCTCCGGCTACGGCACCAAAGCCTTCGTCTCCGGCGCCGACATCAACTTCCTGGCCGGGATCAAGACCCCCCAGGAGGGCATCGACAGCGGCGAACGTTCCAAGGAAGCCGGCCTGGCCGTTGAAAACCTGGGCAAGCCGGTAATCGCCGCGCTGAACGGCCTGGCTTTGGGCGGCGGCATCGAGCTGGCCATGTGCTGCTCCACCATCCTGGTCAAGAAAGGCATGAAAATGGCCGCCGGTCAGCCCGAGGTAAACCTGGGCATAATCCCCGGCGCAGGCGGCACCCAGCGCCTTCCCCGCTGGATCGGCCTTCAGAAAGCCCAGGAGCTGCTCCGCACCGGCAAGCCCATCTCCTCCGAGCAAGGCGTCAAGCTGGGCCTCTTTTCCGAGGAGGTGGACGGCGACAAGCTGATCGACTACGCCATCGAGCTCGCCGGCAAAGCCGCCTCAGGCCAGGTCGAGCTCAAAGGCATATCCAAGGACCCAATCGAAACCCCCGACAAGCTCCCCAACCTGGAGCTGGGCCACCTGAGCCAAGCCATCGACCGAATTCTTTGCCGCACCATAATCGAAGGCTGCCGCAAGCCCCTGGAGGAGGGTCTCCACTTCGAATCCGAAATGTTCGGAGAATGCGTAAAAACCGAGGACACCAAGATCGGCATCCAAAACTTCCTAACCAAAGGCCCCCGTTCCCCCGCCCCGTTCATTCACAAATAATCTAAGGACCTGCAGGCCATTCTCGGGCAACTACGAAAGGTCCTCGGACTCGGTACTGACCGGAGCGGCGCCATTTAGCACAACGCGCGGGAAGCAAGGAAAGCCTCTCTACGGAATCACGTAAATAAACTCGATGTGGATCACACCCTCGTCGATGAGCTTGCAGGGATCGTAGTGATCCGCAAATACGATGATGCCGCCCGTGGCGCCGGTGAAATTGAGGGGAGCGCATTCCGGGTAGGGCCGGTCGTCGTTGGCATCGCACAAACACTCGGGATGCGGATCGGGATCGTCCGGGTCGCAGTACACCCAGGTCTGCACACACTCGCTGCCCTGCGGACAAGCAGATCCCTCTCCCTCGCAAACCTCCAAGCGTCCCTCGATCGAACACGTATAAGGTGGAACCTCCTCGCCGTCGATCAGAATGGCCGCCAGCGCGGGGTCGAGAGGGGGCTCTTTCAGTTTGAACGCACGAGTGCAAGGAATGAACTTGACCAGTTCCTCCAAGGTGTGTGAAAAGTCATCCTGACAGATGGTGTCGAGAAAACCGTTCTTGCCGAACTTCTTAGCCATCTCGATGTACCGGGTGCCGGGCTTGGCAGAGCAATGTTCCCCCGTGCAGTTCGGCGTGGTACAGGCGTCCACGACTTCCCAGCGGTATCGATCCCCCACTTGGTATTGCTGGTATTCGATGGTGGTTGTCGACGGATCGTTTATGTCTTTGACACCGACAATGGCGGCGAACTTGACCTTTCCATTATTGCCGCCCTTCACATCATCGATGAGGAAATCGTAGTAGTGCTGCACCGAAGTGAGCTCGTAAGGCCACTGCCGACCACCCTGGTCAACGTAGAAGGTCTCCCCTTCGGGTCCAACACCCTTGGCGGCAAAGTAGCAGACGTTTCCGCCGTCATTGGAAAACTCGTACACGTCGCCCACACCACCGCAGTCGTCCTCGTCCGAGATGACGACCACGACCAGAGTTGCGTCTTTTCGCAGGAAATCCTTATTGTACGAGTCTCGAAGTTTCACAAGTGCATCATGGAGTGGAGCAAACCCTCTCTCGAAACCACATCCCGTAACCCCCACAAACAAGGTTCCTTTCTGTTCGCCGGAGTTGTATAGACACACCGACCTGTTGCTGCTATCCACCACGCGGCAATCGACACCCGGCTCCGGGGTTTCGCAAACGTATTCGGGAAGCGTGTCCGTCCCCACGTTCCTGCAGATTCGATCCTGGAAACGACCGTTTTCGCCCGTGGGGCAGTAATCCGACTCCATGCCGGTTGTGACGATGGCAATGTGATACTTGTCTCCAAACTTCTTCTCCAAACCATCGGTTAATATTTTAAACGACTCGGCAAGTTGACGCTGCTCACCCGCCATGGAACCGGAGTTGTCTATCACGAAGAGAATGTCCGCCTCCGCGGCGACATCGACATCTTCGAACGTCCGCACCTCCCGGATCACCGTGCCGCGGAGCTCTTCGTAGACGTAGTCCTGGCAGGCGGGGGTCAGGGCAACCAACAAGAGCGCGAACGGGACAAGTCTCTGGGCCATTGAAGTCCCTCCTTTCCTCTCAACAACGAGTACTTGCACGGCCGGAGCCGTGTGAAGTGCCCGCATGGAGGACCCGGTCGGGCCCGGGCTTGTCTCATTATTTTAAAGGCTTGATTGGAGGGGATGGGTCAGAACCACTGCCGCTCGAAAAAGAAACCTGGCATGGCCGCAGACGCCTACGGGACCAGCACGGCGCGTCTTTGCAGCTTACCGTGGTGGGCGGCTTCGAAGACTTCGTTGATCTCGTCGAGGGAGTGCTTCTCCACGTAGGGCTTGACCTGGATCTTGCCCTTGGCCAGCCAGTCGAGGCACTCGGGGTAGAGTACCGGGTCGCAGCCCCAGATGCCGAACATCTCGGCGTCGAAGGCCATCAGGTTGGAGAGCCGAACCTCCACCTTGTCCATGGTGAACCCGACGATGGCCAGGGTGGCGCCAAAGCCCATCAGGCCGAAGGCGGTCTGCTGCCCCGACCGGGTGCCGGAGGTCTCGAAGATCTTCCACAACGCCTTGGGCGCGCCCAGGCTCTTTCCGACCGCCTTCACCTTGCCCTTGATCTCCTTGCCGGACAGCCCCTTTATGTTGATGACTTCATCCGCTCCGGCCTGCCGGGCCACCTCCAGCTTTTGGTCGTCGACGTCCAGGGCAATGACCTTGGCGCCGGCGCCCTTGGCTACCTGGACGCCGTGGACGCCGATCCCGCCCACGCCGATGCAAATGGCCAGATCGCCCGCGTTCAACCGGGAGCACTTGACCGCCTGGAAGGGAGTGGTCACGGCATCGGAGACGATGGACAGCTCCCAGAGCTCGTGGCTCTTGAGAACCTCGTCGGGAATCGGGCAGATAAACTTGGCCGGGACAACCACGTGGGTGGCGAAGCCACCGTGGCAATCGTTGCCGGGCATGATCTGCGCCGTGCAGATCCGCCGGCGGTCGTTTCTGCACATGGAGCAGACGCCGCAGGGCAGCACCGCGGGAACCAGGACGTTCTTGCCCTGCAAGGACGCGTCCGCGCCGCCCGCGATCTCCACAACCTTGCCGGAGATCTCGTGACCCAGGACCAGCGGCGGCTCCTTGCGGGTCTTGACGCCCAGGTAAGAAAACGAGATATCGGTGTGGCAGACCCCGCAGCCGGCCACCTCCACCAAAACCTCGCCCTCCTTTAGAACGGGGGCCTCGAAGGATTCCTTTTCGAACGGCTTTTGGGGCTCCTTCATCATCCAACCGGTTATCGTCGTCATTCTCCACTCTCCTTGTTCTGGTTCCGGCGCTCGGCCGAGTGCACCAGGCGAACCAGCATCCAGTTCAGCGGGGCCTTGAGCCCGTGGCGCTCGGCCTCCGCCACGATGGCGCCGTTTAGGGCGTCCACTTCGGTCTTCAGCCCCCGGTCCAGATCCTGCCACATGGAGGGCCGGTTCTCTCCCAGGGCCTTTTGCGAGTCGATCACCGGCGCGTAGGGGTCATCTTTATTGATGATGGGCACGCCACGGGCCCGCATGACCGCGATTATCTCCATGCAGACTTCGCGCATGAGCGCCTGGAGATCCTGGTCTTCGAGCAGCTGATTGCAGTTTTGGCCGGTGAGGGCCGACACCGGGTTGACCACGGCGTTATGCAACAGCTTCTGCCAGATCACGTGATCGATGTTGCGGACCACGTCGGTTTTCAGACCGGCCTTGCGAAACACCTCGCCGATCTTCTCCACATCGGGGCCGGACTTGCCCTCACACGAAGCGATCTGGATGGGCTTGATCCCCACCCGGTAGCGCAGCTTGTTGGGGCCGGTGTGCTGGATGCTGTGGTAGGTTATTCCCGAGAGCACCTTTTCCCTGCCCAGAATCCCGACCATCACGTCGGTGTTGCCGATGCCGTTCTGCATGGACAACACCCGGGTGTCGTCCCCAATCACCGGCAGAACCCCTTTGACGGCCACCTCGGTCTGGTAGGTCTTCACCGAGACGAAGACCAGATCGACCGGATCGATTCCCTCCATGGTGGTGATGACTCTCACGGAGATCTTCCGCTCGCCCTTGCCTTCCTCGGTTATGTAGAGGCCTTCCCGGTTGAGCAAGTCCGCGCGCTTCTCATCGATCTCCAGGAGCAGGACGTCCTCCCCCGCTTCGGTCAACTGCGCGCCCACCAACCCCCCGAGTGCTCCGGCACCAACCACCAGTATTCGCATTGACGCCCCCTACTTGTTTTTCCAGTCCGGCTTGCGTTTCTCGTAAAAAGAGTTGACCCCTTCGAGAACATCATCGAGGTTCATCAGCTCCTCCAGGAATGTCTTTTCGGCCTGCTGGTGGGCCTCCTCGTAGGGCATATCGCGCACTTTCTTCAGCACCCGCGTATTCAGGCGTATGACCGCGGGCGAGGCCTTGCGGATATCGTCCAGGTAAGCCTCCATGACCGACTCGATCTCCTCGGGCTTGACCACCCGGGTAACCAGGCCGTACTCGTACATCTTCTCCGCCGAGTACGTCCGGCCCGAGCAGGTGATCTCCATGGCCCGGTTGGGGCCCACCAACTTGGGCAGGTAAGCCACCCCCAGGGGCGCGAAGAAGGCCAGGCGAATCTCCGGCTGACCGAAGGTGGCGCTGTCACTGGCGATGAGCACATCCGCCAGCATGACCAGCTCGAAGCCGGCGCCCAGGGCGGCGCCCCCAACGGCCATGACCACCGGCAGCTCGCAGTTACCCAGGGCGGTGAACATCCGGGAGAAGGCGCCGATCATCCCCGCGGCCTTGTCCGGGTGGTGCTCTTTTACGTCGGCGCCGGCCGAGAAGGCCTTGCCCTCGGCCTTGAAAGCCACTGCCTTTAGGGACTGGTCCCCGGCGATCTCCAAGAGCGCCTGGGTAATGGCGTTCATCGTCTCGCCGGTCATGATGTTCACCGGCGGGGAACTCAGGGTGATGTAGGCGACGTCGTTCTTTTTCTCCATTTCGATGGTCATGGCTTCACCTCAGCTAACCCTGCTTGGGTGCACGGAATTTAAAACCGGTTCAACCAACTGTGCTACTCAGCGGCCCCTACGGGGTTGCAGCGCCGGGCTTGGGTGCCTTATTCCAGGTCGTCCCGGGTTTCTCCAGGGTGTAATAAACCTTGATGTCCGGGGTGTCCTCGAAGATCCGCGGAACCACCTGGAGCTGCATGCCGATCTTCACCTCGTCCTCCCCGATGCTCTCGCCGATCCAGGCCAGCAGCCGGCCGCCCTCCTTCAGATCCAAAAGCCCTACCCGGTAGGTACCGATGTCCTGGAACCCGGTAGGAGCGGCGGTGATCTGCGTGTGGGTTAGCAAGGTGCCCTGGCCGCTGATTTCATTAAACTCGAAGTCGGGGCTGAGGCACTTGGGACAGTCGGCCCGCGGGGGATAAGTCTCGAAGCCGCATTTCCGGCACTTCGAGCCCATCAGGTAACCGTCCTTGAGGTGATCGGCAAACTCGGTCACCCGGGTATGGGGAGTGAAATTGATCTTTCCAAACCACTCGAACACGGCCCTACTCCTTTTTGTAGATGTGAACGAAACAGTACTGCCCGATCCCGCCGACGTTGTGGGTAAGCGCCACGTCGGCATCCTTGACCTGACGCTCCCCGCAGTCGCCGCGCAGTTGCTTTACGACCTCCACGGTCATGGAAACGCCGGTGGTGCCGATGGGATGTCCCTTGGACTTCAGGCCCCCGTCCACGTTCACCGGCGTCCGGCCACCGAGGTAGGACTGCTTTTCGGCGATGAAGTGGCCGCCCTGTCCCTTCTTGCAAAAACCCAGGTCTTCGTAGGCCATGATCTCGGCGATGGTGAAGCAGTCGTGCACGTCGGCCACCTTGATGTCAGCGGGCCCCACCCCGGCCATCTCGTAGGCCTGCTTCGACGCCTCGGTGGCCGAGGAAATCCCCGTAAGGCTGGGGCGGCGCAGAACCGACATGGTGGTGGTGGCACAGCCCAACCCATCCAGCCAAACGACCCGGTCCCCGGCAATGGCTCGGGCCCGTTCCTCCTCGGCCAGGATGACCGCGGCGGCCCCGTCGGCGTTGGCGCAGCAGTCGAAGATCCCGAAGGGCGAGGCCACCGGATCGGAGGCCAGGCACTTTTCCAGGGTCACTTCCTTCTGGAACATGGCCTTTTTGTTCATGGCCCCGTAGAAGTGATTTTTCACCGCCACCGCGGCCAGCATCTCCTTGGTGGTGCCGAACTCGTGCATGTGCCGGTTGGCGAACATGGCGTAGTAGCCCGGGAAGGTGGTACCGAAAATCGACTCCCACTGCACCTCACCCACCCGGCCCATGAGCGCCAGGATCTCCGGGGTTTGCAGCTCGGTCATCTTCTGGCAGCCTATCACCGACACCACCTTGTGCAGGCCCGACTTGATCCCCATCCAAGCGGTGCGGATGGCCGCCGACCCCGAGGCACAGGCCACCTCGGTCAGCCAGGTGGGCTTGGGGGTCATCTCCAGGTACTCCTGGATGGCCCCCGCCAGCGACCGCTGCTTGTGATACTCCGGCACCGCCCCGATCACCGTGGCATCGATGTCCTTACGCTCTATCTTCGCATCAGAAAGCGCCTCGGCAAACGACTCGAAGGCCAACTCCTGCACCGAGGCATCGCTGCGCCTCCCGAACTTCCCATGCCCGATTCCAATGATTCCGATTCGTGACATCTTGCGTCCCCTTCTCAGATGTACTGGCCGCCGTCGACTTTGACGACCTCGCCGGTGACGTGCCGAGACATATCCGAACAAAGAAAAGCCACCACCCAGGCAACCTCCGCCGACTCGGCGATTCTTCCCAGCACCGTCTCATTCACCGCGATGTTTAAAAACTCCGGCGGTATGTTCGCGGCCATCTCGGTCTTGACCATTCCGGGAGCCACCACGTTTACGTTGACGTTGAACCGGCCCAGCTCCTTGGCCAGGGCCTTGCTCATGGCGATGATCCCACCCTTGGAAGCCGAGTAGTTGGTCTGGGCGAACTTGCCGCGCAGGCCGTTTATGGAGGAGAGATTGACGATCTTGCCGTACTTCTTCTCCTTGAAGATCTTGGCCGCCGCCCGGTTGTAAGTGAAGTAGCCCTTCAAGTTCGTGTCGATCACCGTGTCCCACTGCTTCTCGGACATCTTCCAGATCACCCCGTCCCAGGTGACCCCGGCATTGCACACCAGGGCATGCAGATCCCCGAACTCAGCCAATACGCTGTCTACGGTCTTCTCGGCCTCGACGAACACGGACGCGTCCGTCTGGATCACCATGGCGCGGCTGCCCATTTCCTTGATCTTGTCCGCGACCTTGTTGGCGTCGTCCACCCGACTGCGGCAGGTCATGGCCACGTCGGCACCCAGCCGACCCAGTTCCAGTGAGATGGAGGCGCCAATCCCCCGGCTCCCGCCGGTTACCAAGACCACCTTATTTTTCAATCCGATATCCATGTCGGGCTCCCTAAGAAGTGTGGCGCGACGCCGTCCTCGAAAAGTGGAGTTTTAAGACGGGCACTAGCTCACGTCAACCTTTATGACCATGGCGGCGGAGCTATCCCCGGCGGCGCAGCCGGTAAACAGGCCCCAGCCGCCGCCCAGGATGGTAAGCTCCTCGATCAGCTCGATGATCCCGCGCATGCCGGTGGGGCCCTGCGGATGACCCCAGATCAGCGAGCAACCGTAACGGTTCATGTCTTTGAGGTCGATGCCGTACTCCTTGGATAAAAAGATGTCGTTGACGGCAAAGGGGGTGTGGGAGGTCATGGCCTTGATGTCCCCGACGCCGATACCGGCGCGCTCCAGCACCAGTTTCACCGCCGGTCCGTTGGCCATGGGCATGAAGGCCGGCTTCACCCGGGCCTGGGCGTGGGCCACCACCTGGATCTCCACCTTGGGATCCCTCGAGAGCTGCTTGGCCTTCTCCCGGGTTGCGACCACCAGGCCGGCGTTGCCGTCGGCCGGGAAGGTCTGCGTCCCGAAAGTGACCGTGCCGCCTTCCACCACCGGCCTCAGCTTGGCCAAGCCCGCGGTGGTGGTGGGGAAGATCCCCTCGTCGGTGCTCAGCGTGGCCAGGACCTTGCGGCCCCGCTGGTCCTTCACCTCGATCGGCTGGATCATGTAGCGCTTCTGGAAAGCCCGGTCGTCCTTGAGCGCGTTTTTGTACTGCTCGTAGCGCATCAGGGCCACCTCGTCCTGGATGGAGCGCTCGATGCCGTGCTCCTTGGCCACGTTCTCGGCGGTCTGGATCATGGCCTTGCGCCCGATGGGATCGAATCCGAAGTTGTCCAGCACCCAGTCCTCCGCGTCCAGGGTCCCGCCCTGGCCCTCCGGGTTTGGGTAGACCAAGTGGGGTCCGTTCGAGCACTTGTCGGCGGTGACCGCCAAAAAGACGCCCGCGCTCTTGCTCGTCACTTCCTGGGCCGCGTAGGCGATGCAACGCACGCCGGTGGCACAAGCCTGCGACAACATGGGCGCGGGAACGTCCTTCAGACCGATCAGGCCGGTCAGCCAGGGCCCCCCGTAGAAACAGCTATGGGAGGGGATGGTCAGGCCCAGGCACGCGCCGTCGAAGACATCCAGCGGAACGCTGCGCTCCTCGAGCGCGCGCTTGGCAATCTCGGCGGCAAACGGAATCGGCTGGAGAGTCTGGAAACTCATCTGCCACTTGGAAAACGGCGTGGACCAGTAACAACCGTAGGGAATAAAGGCGTCTTGGAACTGCATCTCCCATCTCCTTTTCAAAAAGGCAGGAAAAAATAAGGATAAGCGTTCGAGAAATAGACTATGGCCCCGTGGGGTGTCAAGCGAAACCGCGCAGAAAGGAATCTCATAACAATTTGACCATCACGCGGTCAAGCATCTACCTTGAAGAAATTACACAGCGCGGCTCCGCCGCAACCTAATGACCCGCGCAGTACTCAGAAAATCTTTGCGGGCCGCGAAGATTTTCGGGGTCAGCAGTACAGAAGAGCGATTCCGGCGGACCCGATTTTCATTTTGACAATTTGACCGCTTGATAGTCAAATATACACCATGATTTCCAGACATCTGCGGCCGATCCTCAAGGACGCTCTTTCTCGTTTTCCCCTTGTTTTTCTGCTGGGCGCACGAGGCGCCGGCAAGACCCAGCTGGCCGGCTCCCTCGACCGGAAGCGGAAAACTTTGTCGCTCGATCACCGGGCGACGCTGGATGAGGCCCTTTCAAACCCGCACCGCTTCCTCGTCAACGCCGGCCAGGCGGTTACCATATTGGAGGCGCAGCGAGCCCCCGGCCTGGTCGCGGCCATAAAAGCGCGGGTGAATAGACCGGGCTCGGCCCTGCTGACTGCGTCGGTCGAGACTGGCGGATTAACCGACATACCGGAGGACATGGGCGGAAGTGTGGCCGTTTTTGAGTTACTGGGGTTGTCGTGGGCGGAGCAGGCGGAGAAGCCTTCCTCCTCAGTCATCGAACATCTCTACGAGGCCACCTCGACCAAGGACGTTCTTTCGCGGATTCCAGCCACCTGCCGGGACCGGTCTTCCGAGATCCGGCGGCAGATCCTGGCGGGCGGGTTGCCGGAGTTGTCTGCCTTGAAAACCCCCTCCAGGCGCCGCGCATGGTTCGAAGCCTACCGGCAAGATCTTTTAGAACGGATAGTGCCCCAGGTCGCGAACCTCGACAATCCACCCGGGTTCAACCGCCTGCTGGCGGCCCTGGGCCGGCACACCGGTTGTGTTCTCAACGCCCTGGAGCTTGGCCGGGAAGTGAGTCTGGCCAACACCTCGCTGCGGCGTTACCTCGATATCCTGACCCGGACCCACCACGCGTTCATGCTCGAGCCCTACCAGAAGAATTCGACAAAACGCCTGGCCCGGACCACCAAGGTCTACCTCACCGACACGGGGCTGGCCGGCCTAATCTCTCCGGCGAACCAGGACGACAAGCTGGTGAAAACCTGGGCAGCCATGGAGATCCGCAAGATCCTCTCGGTGGCTCCCTGGCACACCTACCTGTGGTCCTTTCGCACCCGCACCGGACGCGAGGTAGACTTTCTCCTCGAGCGCGAGTACCGGGTGGTGGGCATCGACATGTTGTGGAAAAAGGAACTCGCGCCCGGAGATCTGGCCGGGCTGCGATCCTGCCGGGAAGCCCTCCAGAACCGCTTCCGGATGGGCGTCCTCCTCTACCGCGGCACCGAAACGGTGGCGGTCGACGAGAACACCCTGGCCATCCCCTTCCCTATCTTTTTCGGAATCGAAAACTGAGCAGCAATCCCAGCAGTAAGAAAACCAGGTGAAACGCCCGGGGCATCGGACGGCACAAAAACGGACACTTGCGGGATCGGCAAAGAAGCCGATTTATACACCAAAAACCCGGGTTTGTGCTATCGTCTCATTTTACGGAGATCTCGCCAAACCCCGATTGTCAGTAGCAAAGGTCAGGATCGCGGCTCGTGAACTCAAGAGGGAAAATTGTCATTCTGCTTTTCTGGCTTCTCGCGCCGCAGGAAGCGTCGGCCCAGGAACCGTTCAGCATCATCCTGCTCCCGGACACCCAGAAGTACACCACGCCGGGCCTTGCGGGCTGGCCGGAGCTTTTTGACATCCAAACTCAGTGGATTGTGGATAATAAGGATTCCTTGAACATCGCCTTCGTCCTGCACGAAGGCGACATCACCAACGACAACGATGATCCCGGCTGGGCCAACGCCAAGACGAGCCTGGACCTCTTGGACGGGGTCGTGCCTTACGTTCTGGCGGTGGGCAACCACGACGGACTGGGTTCCGCTCCCTACGACACGACGAAGTTCAACCAAACCTTCCCGGTTAGCAAGTTCGAGAACCTGCCCACATTCGGAGATGTTTTCGAGCCGGGTAAAATGGACAATTGCTATCACCGGTTCCATGCCGGTTCTGTCGACTGGCTGGTCTTTGCATTGGAATTCGGGCCGCGGGATACGGTTCTGGAGTGGGCCAACCAGGTTGCGCGGAATCACCCCCGGCACCGGTTGATGGTTGTCACCCACACCCACGTATATAGCGACGATCTGCATCACCAAAGCGGATTGGGACAAAACTGGGTGCCGACGGACTACGGCAGGGAGAACAACGGCGACGACATGTGGGAAGAGTTTTTGAAGAACCATTCGAACACTGCCTTCGTGTTCAACGGGCACGTGCTCAACGACGGGCAGGGACGGCGGGTGGATACCGGTGTAAAAGGAAATCTTGTCTATCAAATGCTGTGCAACTACCAGATGATTGCTAACGGTGGCAACAGCTTCTTGAGAATCATTCGTTTTTATCCTGCGGAAGACCGGTTGGAGGCGAGTAGCTATTCACCCTATCTGGCTCAGTACAACACCGATCCTCAACACCGGTTCGAATACTACAACCTGGGTATTTTCGACGACCGCCAGCCACCTACTATCGATTCGGTCTTGGTGGTCGACGACAACCATGTCCAGGTTCGCTTCAGCGAACCAGTGGAAGAAATCAACTCAACCACGGTCACAAACTACAACATCAGTGGCGATGTGACGGTCTTGGCTGCTTTTCTGGAAATGGACCCGAGAACGGTATCCTTGACCACGTCGCAACTGACCGAGTGCGTTACCTACGTACTGACAGTAAACGACGTCACCGATCGCGCTTCACCTCCGAATGTAATAGAGCCCGGCACTGAGGCAATGTTCATGTCAGAACCTGCGCTCTTAATCGATGATTTCGATGATGGTGACTTTGATGGCTGGACGGTGGTGGACCGGGGTACCATCTCGGCACCTTCTGACTGGCACGGGTCAGACGGCCGGCTGGCGCAGAGTTCGAACATCTGCGGCCCGGACACAGCGGCCACGGAGAATCGCCAGGGAAGCTTCGCCTACTGGAGCGATGCGGCCGCCTTTTCCTGGGACGATTACGTTTTTTCAGTCCATATGCAAACCACCGACGACGACGGCATGGGAGTGTTGTTTCGGTACCAGGATGAGGCCAACTACTACAAGGTGGACATCGACCGACAGCGTAACTTCCGCAAGCTCTTCAGAATAACAGACGGTGTGGAGACGACGCTGGCTGCGGTCTCGGGAGGGTATATCCAGAACGCCGACATGGTGCTACGCGTAGAAGTCGTCGATAACCGGTATACCGTGACGCTCGATAGCACGGACATATTCTCGGGAGCTGTCCTGGATGATGGTCTGCAAAACGGAACAGTGGCGCTGTATGTGTGGGGAAACGACGGCGCGTCCTTCGACAATGTCAAGGTCGTGGCCAGGGAATCCTGCCCGGGCCCGGACGGCGGATACGACGACGGATATGATGGGGGCTTTGACGCCGGCACGAACGCCGAAAACTTCGAGGACGGAGGCGGTGCAGCGGATGCCGAGGCGGCCATTAGTGGCGGCTGCGGGTGCCACAACGGTTTGTATGGCAGCGCGTCGACAAACCCGCTCTCAACTGGTCTCCTGGCCGTCCTGTTGGGATTGTGTCGTCGGATGTTGAAACGACGAGAATGAAATAAACAACCGACCCTATAGGGATTTTCCACACCCTACAATAAGTTGCGTAACGCTGTTCTCGGACGAGCGATCGAGCCCACGAAAAAGCAATAATACGCTCAGCTGTATCGACGTGTTGGCTCAGGCCGCGAATGCAATGGCGGTTATTGGCTTGTCTTGCTGGACAGATCGCGAAGAAGCTGTAGGAAAGGTTCAGGTTCAACGAACTGGAACTGGTATCGCCAGAATGTGATCATATCCCCGTTTTTGATCTCGACCGGTTTGTTTTTTTCCAGTTTTACGTCGTTGACCGTGGTGCCGTTGACCGAGCCCATGTCAACTAGTGAGTAACTGCCGTCTCTCTCCTGATTGAAGACGCTATGCAGCTTGGATATCTTGTTTATACGGATGACGATGTCGTTGTTATGCGCCCGGCCAATGGTAATCTTGGACTTGTACACGTTCCGGTCCGTCTTGACCAGCTCGATGGCCCATTCTCCGGCCGGACTTCCCGCCGGAGGAGGAGTACCGCCTGTGGTCAGCTCGGTCTTGAGTCTTAAGAAATCGGAGTCCGCCCTGATACCGGAATCGTTTCGAAGTACACCGTCTCGCGGGCAGGATACAACCAGGAAGAACGCGTTGGGGTGGGTTTGCCGGAAGAATTTCTCGCCTCTCTTCGCGAGTTCCATGACCAACCGGTTCAAGGAAAGTGCTTCCTCGATCCCCTCAAGGTTTTTATTGCTACACATGGAGGCAATCCCTCTTTTATCCTCATCCAATTACATATTCCCACCAAAGCCGACCATGGATTATGAGTTAAAGTGACACCTCGGTCATCTTAAAGTCAATTTTAATTTCTCCATGTGTCACGCGATTTCCTCGTTGCTTTCGTCTGCTATCCATGCAGGGTCGGGGCTCATCCCCCGCCGACCAGCATGGCGATGGTGACGATATCTCCGTCTTGCACCGCCCGGTCCAACTGGTCGTGGTTCAACCATTCCTGCTTGTTCAGGACCACGCGGAAGCCGGCGTCCAGCCGGCCGGATTCGTCCAGGAGGAACTCGCGGACCGGCTTGCCGTACTTCGCGGCTACTTCCCCGACGAGCTCCTGGATGGTCCCCCCGGTGAAATCGTGGGCTACCGACTTGCCGCCGATCATCTTGGCGACGTTCGGCAAGCTCAAGAATTCGACGGTGACCTTCATCCCGATTGCAATTCGGCGGCCTTCTTGTCGGCTGAGTGGATGCGCCGGGCGGCCTCGCGGCCCTTGTGCCGACCCAGATCGCCTTCGTCGACGAATTCGATGGCCTTGACCTCGCAGAAGCGCACGCACTGGGGATCGCCGTCGCACAGGTCGCATTTTATAACCTTGCGGTCGATGGGGACGAAGTGCATGGCGCCGAAGGGACAGACGGAGACACAGGTGCGGCAGCCGATACACTTGTCGTAATCCAGCTCCACGCGGCCCGTCTCCTGGTTGCGTGAAAGCGCCTTGGCCGGACAGGCGGCCGCGCAGGGGGCGTCCTCGCACTGCTGGCAGGCCATGGGAACGTAGACTCCCTCGGACTCCCACTTGACGATGCGGATCCGGCTCCGGGCGGGATTGGAGACGTGGTGGTGCCACACGGCACATACCAGCTCGCAGAGCCGGCAGCCGGTGCATTTTTCGTGCTCGATCTTCAGGATCTTTTGTGCCATGACGTGTCTCCTCACACCAGATGGGACGGTTCGTTCTCGAGGCCCAGGCGCAAAAGCGTCTCCGGCTTGGGATCGCCCTTAGGATCCAGCCCCTTGTGTTGGTAGAACTCGTCGATCATTTTCGTGAACTTGTCCCGGTCGATCTTCCGGCCCACCACGTCGGGAGCGCCGCGCCGGCAGGGCTCGTCGAAGTAGCGGTGGTTGAGCGTGTCGCCCTTTTTCAGATCGTCGCGGGTGAGCCCCTCGCGCAGGTTGAACAGGCGCTCGATCATGTTGCCGCGCTCGGCCACATCCCAGATCTCCCGGGGGGTAAACTCCAGGCCGGTGTTGTAATAGATGACCTTGGGCCAGTCCTCGAAATTGGGAAGCGTCGTCCCCAGAAAGAGCGTGTGGTACTTGCAGATGCCCAGGCAGTCCACCGCCATGTAGCAGTTCTCCTGCCAGAAGACCTGCCAGGCCTTGCCCTGGTAAGAGGTGTGCTCGGAGCTCAACGGTCCGTCATAGGCAACCGGACTCGAGTAGATTTTTCTCAGAACCTTCTCGGGCAGGTGATAGAGGTCGATGGCCGGTCGGCTGCGCAGGTGGTCGGAACCCCGCGAGGACGTGGCGATGTTCAAGGCCAGCGCGGGGGTGGCCCGCTCGTCGGAGTGGAGGTTGGACATCCCCTTGACCTGGATGAGATAGTCGAAGGAGTTCTTGCCGATCTTCTCGGAGGCAGGGACGCCCCCGTCGGCCAGGGTGTCGCCGAGCCAGCCCTTGCGGGTGCAAATGCGGTGGACCATTTCCAGCAAGGCCTGGTCGTTTCCGAAGCGCAGGTCCAGACCGTCGGTCTGCTCCCGGGTTAAAATCCCCAGCTCGTACAGTTCCATGGCCCAGGAGATGATGCTGCCGATCTCCAGGTTGTCCACGCCGTACTGGTTGACCAGGTGGTTGCCCGTAAGCACCGTCTCGGCGCTCTTGCAATCCGGCTCGCCGGCGAAGGCACCCTGGGAGGTGTACTCGGGCCCCTCGTCGTACTTGCCGGCGTAGGGCCCCGAGGGGATCTTGTACTGGGCCCGGCAGTGCACCTGACAGGCGAAGCAGCCGGTCATGTGGTAGGGGCCGATGGTCTCCTCGGCGATCTCGTCGATGCGCTCGGGCTCCACGTCGTCGGCGTACTCGAGCTGATTGTACTGGAAGTTGCGTGTGCGGATCCCGCCCCAGGAGTTGGTGGCCCCCCAGATAAAGGGCGTGCCCAGGGCCCCCTGGGTCTGGTTGACCTTGGAGGAGGTAATCTGGTCGATGAAGCGCTTGTTGTACTCCAGGGCCTCCACCGGGTGGGCAATCTGGATGTCCTGGGATCCCCGGACGGCCACCGCCTTGAGGTTCTTAGAACCCAGAACACAGCCCATGCCCGTGCGCCCGCCGGAGTTCTTGATCCCGGTCATCACGTTGGCAAAACGCACCAGGTTCTCCCCCGCCGGGCCGATCACCAGGCTCTTGACCTCCTCGTCCGCGAGCTCCTCGCGGATGGACCACTGGGTCTCGGTGGTGGTCTGGCCCCACAGATCCTGGGCGTCGCGGATCTCGATCTCGCCGTCGTGTACAAACAGGTATACCGGCTTTTCGGCCTGGCCCCGAATGACCAGGTGGTGGAAGCCGGCCCAGGCCAGCTCGGGCGCGAAGAAGCCGCCCATGTTGGACGAGCCCAGAAGCCCGGTCAGGGGCGACTTGGCCATGATGTGCGTGCGCGCGGTGGCCGACGCCAGCGTGGCGGTCAGAATCCCGCCGGAGATGATCAGCGGGTTGTCCGGCCCCAGGGGATCGCAGCCTTTTTTGGCATGGTTGTAAAGCAGGTAGGCGTCCAGACCCCGGCCGCCGATGAACTTCCTCCGAACCTCCAGGGGAATAGACTTTATCTCGATCTTGCCGCTAGTCAGGTCGATATAGGCGATCTTGCGATTGAGTGCCATTTTACTTCTCCTCCAGTTTCAAAAAAGCCTCATCGGCCAGCTTCCGGTTGACCTCCCAGACCGGACCGCGGATGCGGGGGAAGTCCGGACGGATCCAGTGGACCCGAAACTCCATCCCGCACTCGGGGCACTTGACCTGCTGCTGCAAAGCCTCGGGTTGGAGCCGCCCCATGCAACTGGGATTGTGACAGCGGAACTTTCCGTACGTTCGGGTCTTGCGCAGATCCTCGGCGGTCGACTGCTTCTTGTCGTCTACGGGCATGCCCTGCTCCTTGGGTCATTAGGATCATTGGGTCACTATAGTGAACAACTAACACCCGGGAGCATAGCACCCGACACCCTTATGTCAATAATAATGTTGACAAATGGGCCAGTTGGGATATGTTACCGGGAGGGAGTTTGTTCACTATACCGAACAATGGGCACCAAATATAAAGCCCCCATAGTCAAGAAGGCCTTTTCGATACTCAAGTTGTTGTCTAAGAGCGACGCGGGCATGACGGTAAGCGACCTGGCCCGGCAGCTTCCCATCGGCAAGAGCACTGTCTTCGGGATCGTCTCGGCTCTCGATGACGTGGGTGCCGTCTCTCGCGACGAAGGAACCAAGCGGTACTCGCTGGGACCGACCCTCTTCGAGTTGGGACGCGCAGTCGAAGCCCAGATCGATCTGAAGGACTTGGCCCGTCCCTTCATACAGGAGCTGATGAGAGAAACCCAGGAGTCGGTCTTTCTGGGTACCCGCTCCGGCAACACCGTCACCATTCTCGACATAGTCGAGTCCACCAAGGATCTGAAGATCACCGCTCCGGTCGGCACGAGGATCCCGCTGCTCGCCGGCGCCATCGGCAAGGTGTTTTTGGCTTCGCTTCCCGCGGACCAAGCCGGCCGGTGGATCCGCGCCAAGAAACTTCGCCGGTTCACCGCCAACACCATCACGAACGCAACCCGGTTTCTACAGGAAGTCGAACGGGCGCGCCTCGAAGGTTATGCCCTAGACGACGAGGAATACATCTCGGGCGTCCGCGCGGTCGCCGCTCCGATTGCCAACGGGGGCAGCCGGATCTCGGCCATCTGGGTGGTTGGATTCACTCCCAGCATGAGCACCGAGCACATGCGGCGGATTGCGAAAGAGACCAAACGCACGGCCGGCGCCATCGGCCGGAGCATGCTGGAGCGAAAGACATGAGCTACTTCCAGGTCAACGAAAAGTGCAACGGCTGCCTGGCCTGCGTGCAGAACTGCCCCGCCCGGGCACTGGATTTCCGCGACGAGGGAGAAAGCCGCGCGCTGCTTCACAACATGGCTCGCTGCGCACGCTGCCTGACCTGCTGGAGAATCTGCCCCCAGGGCGCCGTGGAGTTTCAGCACCTGCTGGAAAACCGCTGGGACGAGGTGGTCACCCTCAAGCTGATCCGCTGCCGGGTCTGCGGCCAGCCGGTTTTCACCGATGGCCTGCCCGGAGCCCTGGATGAAAAGCTCGTCGACCTGGCCGAGCCTCTGTGCCCACGCCACCGGGCGCGCCACCAGGCCGGGAGGCAAACGCCATGATCGTCGGCGATCTCAAACCGATCGCGGAAATCGCCGCCTCCATCGAGGGATTCCGGCAGGTGCTGGTCCTGGGCTGCGGCGGCTGCGTTACCGTCTGCCGGGCCGGCGGCGACGCCGAGGCTCACGACCTGGCTCGGGACCTTTCCCACCCCATGCATTTCGAAGGCCCACCCCCCGGGTTCATCGTTTTGACCATCGAGCGCCAATGCGAAAACGATCTACTCAAAGAGTACCTGGAAATCCCCGAGGGCACCGACGCAATCCTGTCGCTGGCCTGCGGTGTCGGCGTCCAGATGGTCGCCGACGTCTTCGACCCCCTGCCGGTCATCCCGGCGCTCTCCACCACCTTCATGGGCGGCGCCGACGAGCCGGGCGTCTGGCGCGAGAAGTGCAAGGGCTGCGGCGACTGCATGCTGACCGTCACCGCGAGCATCTGCCCCATCACTCTGTGCGCCAAGAGCCTGCAGAACGGCCCCTGCGGCGGCGCCCGGGACGGCCACTGCGAGATCGACCCGGAGATCCCCTGCGCCTGGCTGCGCATCTACGACCGGCTGAAGGCCCAGGGCCGGCTCCACCTCATGGACGAGATCCGCGAACCCCGCGACTGGCGCAAGGCCGGCTACGAGGGCCGCCGCGAACGAAGGCGCACCGGCGTCGAGCTCAAGTAGCCGCCTCGGGGAATATCTGGTATTCTTCCCGACCACGATGGCAGACACGATCGGCCAGCTAATTTGCCCGGTGGACGGAACCAACCTGGATAGGGTCGCCTTCCAGGGGATCGAGGTGGACGTTTGCCCAAAATGCGGCGGGATCTGGTTCGACCGCAGCGAGCTGGACGACGTCATGCGCGAGGCCATGGCCCAGCCGCAGTCGGTGACCCGGCTGGATCCCCAGGCCGGGGCACCCACCCAGCCGACCCCCCACCGCGAGATCGTGTGCCCCCGGTGCCAAAAAACCATGCTTGCGGAAATCTTCGGGAGAGTCTCCAACATCGAGCTGGACCGCTGCCCCCAGTGCCGGGGCCAGTGGGCCGACGGGGGCGAGCTTTCCGCGCTGGTTCGATATCTGCACGACCCCGGGGAATCGCAGCGCATGCAAAAGCTGGGGGAAGCCATCGCCCAGACGGTTAAGAAACGCGAGTCGCTAAAGGACCTGGCCACCCTGGGCCGCCAATCGAGCCAGCGGGTCATGCTCGGCTCGCTCTTTCTGCCCAAGATCATCCTGCCGCTCGGAACCAGCGTGGGCATACGGCGATTCCCCCTGGTGTCCGTCATTCTGGTACTCGTCAATATATTGATCTACGTCTATCAGATCGCCGGCCCCGACACTCCCCAAGCCACCTTCGAGCGCTTCGGCTTGACGCCCGCGCGGATCGCCGAAGGCCAGGGGATCTACACCTTTTTTACCCACATGTTTATCCACGGCGGCGCCCTGCATCTTCTGGGAAACATGTTCTTCTTGTGGATATTCGCCCGCGCCATCGAGGACGCCTTCGGGCGCTGGAAGTTCTTGGGCACCTACCTGCTTCTGGGATTGACAGCCGGCCTGATCTTCTTCCTGTTCAACCTGGGCGGGGAGATCCCCGCGGTCGGCGCCAGCGGAGCCATCTCCGGAATCATGGGCGCATTTTTGGTCCGGTACCCCTCCGCCACCATCCCCACTTTCGTTATCCAGACGGTCTTGCACG
Organism: Deltaproteobacteria bacterium; assembly: GCA_030622135.1. Lineage (GTDB taxonomy): Bacteria > Myxococcota > B64-G9 > B64-G9 > B64-G9 > JAUXGL01. The sequence continues at coordinate 9,799 of JAUXGL010000001.1, read as the reverse complement.
TTCCCACCTGGCTGTACCTGGGCGTCTGGATCGGCTGGCAGTTGCTGGCCTTCCTGGTGGTCGGCTCGGTGGGCACCTGCTCCGGAGTCGCACTCAGTGCCCACATCGGCGGCTTCTTCGCCGGCATCATACTGACCCGGTTCTACCAGAAAAAAGATAAGCGGCGCTAGCCTCCATCGAGCAGCTGGTTGACCAGGCTGATGAACTCGGCCACGCCCAGAAATGTCAGCTTCACCGTCCCGAAGCGGATCCGGTCGCCCGTCCCAAACGGCAACGGTTCACCGGTCCCCAGCGCTGGAACCCGCTGGTCGTAAACAAAGGATCCGTTCTTCGACATCATGTCCTGCAGGTGGAAATTGCCAGCATCGTTTTTGCGGATGAAGGCGTGCATGGTCGAGATGGATGCGTCCGGGATGATGATGTCATTCTGGCGACCCCGGCCAACCCAGATGGCCTGGTCAAACCTGCCTTTGGCTTTATAACGGACCGGGAACACCAGGAAGTTCGTCCGGGGATCGGTTCGGGGTTCCACGACCTCGTCGGTGTACTCCCGCACCAGCGTATCTCCCAGATCGACATCTTCGATCTCCTTGTCTTTCCCTAAAGACCCGTAGTGCAGTAGAAAGGCACTCCCATACCGTGCGGCGAAGGACTCCGCGTCGAGCTCCCACGCATCCTTGGAGAAACCGTCAAGCCGTAAATACGGAGATCGGGGATTCACCACGCTCTCTTTCACTCCCCCCCTTTCCCTCCCGGTCTTGATGATAAGATTCCGAACACGGCAGTGTCAATCCAAGTTCTTCGCGAGCATTCCGCGCTGTCAGCAGGGCAGCATTGTATATGACCTAGCCCGAGGAGCGTGGAGGAGGTGTTTCTGCGATCTCTCCGGTGATCACTGAAAACCTCTACAGCGCGGATTGCTCATGGAGAGCCACCGACAACATGCTGTCGGCTTAGCCATTCAACGCAGACGGATGTTCCCAACTCACAGTCCGCGGGCATCGAAGTCGATACCTATGCCTTCCGAGGCATACTTGTCAACCAGTTCGGGGGGCGGAGACGGAAAGGGAGCGGCCCGACGAATGGCGGCCTCGATGGCCGAGCCGAAAACCTGGTTGCCCGAGCGTTTTTCGAAGGTCAGATTCTCAATCCGGCCACGGGCGTCGATGGTGATAACCACGGTGGCGTTGAGAAACATGCGCTCGCGCTCGGTTATAATCTCGGGCACCGAGTACTGCCCCTTGACGGCCGAATACACCCGGGTCATGTACTCGTTGCCCTTCTGGGCGATCAGCGCGGTTCCCTCGTCCACGCCGTCGGGGGAGCCCTCCGCCTCCTCGTCCTTGCCGCCCTCCTGGGCCAGGCCGCTGAGGGCCGAATTCATGTCCCTGGAATAATCCACCCGGGAGGAGGTCTTGCGGGCGGCCTTACGATCCGTCTTCTTGGCGTCCTTGGGCGGACGAGCGTTGGCCGGCGAGGCCGGGGCGGCGGCGGGCTTGCGGGGAAGCCAGTCCTTGGGCCGGGGCTTGCCCTTCTTAAGCAGAGCGGTGATCTTGACACGATCCCGGGTGCCGGAATCCTTGACCAGGCCCCCGGCGATCAACAGCACGATCAACCCCGCGTGGGCCACGGCCGAGCACAGGATGGAGATCCACACCATGGGCTGGGGTTTTAGATAGGCGTACTGTTCGCGGGTGTCCATGCCTCTACCAACGTATTAACACCGAAAAAAGTTCTTTTATTTCTTCTCGGGCGGCGGAGGCTCGGTGAGCATGCCCACCTGCTGGATGCCCGCCCTCCTCAGCGCCGCCATTATGTCGACTACGAAACCGTAGTCGAGAGAACGATCCGCGGCAAAATCCAGCTTCTTGTCTTTCTTCAGCTTATCGTTGAACTCGAGTAACGTCTCCAGTTTCTCTCGGGGTATCTCGGTCTTGCCGATGTAGATTTTCCGGTCCTTGGTGAGCGACAACAGGAAAAGATCCTGGTCCTTCGTGTCCAATATCTCCGCCTGGGTCTGGGGAAGATCCACTTCCACGCCCTGCTGCATCAGCGGGGCGGTGATCATGAAGATGATCAGCAGCACCAGCATCACGTCCACCAACGGCGTGACGTTGATCTCGCTCATGGTGGGATCGGATAAATCGGAAGCCCCGGTCATGCCCATGGTCGCGCCTCTTCTTCTGGGCTACTTGAGGAAGTGCCTTTTGACGATATTGAGGAAGTCCGAGGAAAAGACGTCCATCTCGCTGTAGAGCACCTTGATCCTGCGGATGAAGTAGTTGTAAGCCATCACCGCGGGGATGGCCGCGAACAGCCCCACGGCGGTGGCGATCAGGGCGTGGGAGATGCCCGGGCCCACCGCCTCCAGCGTGGCGGTTCCCGGCCGGATCTCCACGAAGGCCTTCATGATGCCCACCACGGTCCCGAACAGGCCGATGAAGGGGGCCGAGGAGCCGGTGGTGGCCAGAAACGGCACCAGGCCCTCCATGGTGGTCAACTCGGAGAGGCTGGCCCGGCGCAGGGATCGCTGGACGTTCTCGATGCCGCCCATGGCATCGTACATGGCCCCGCCGAGCTCGCCCTCCGCCTGGGTCTTCTTCAGCTTGCCCAGCTCAACGTAGCCGGCCCGGAATACCAGGCTGATGGGGCTCTTTTGCAGCTGTTCCGATGCGCTGTAGATGGCGTCCAGCCGCTTGGAGCTCCAGAAAGTCTCCAGAAACTCGATGGACTGCTCCTGGGCGTGCCGCAGAGTCCGCCACTTGTAGTAAATGATGCCCCAGCAGGCCGCCGACATGACTAAGAGCAGGACCAGGACCACTACCACCACGGGTTCTAAAATCGGGTTGATCCACTTGATCAGCCCTATCATGAAGCTATCGCTGGAGGTCTGGGCACAAAGCGCCAGGACCAGGCTATTTGCCATGTTTGCCTCCCTTTCGAGAGATAACGGGCATCACTATCACACACCTTGAAAAGTTGTGCAAGATTCCCTGGGAGATCCATGAATCCAGGATCCTTGACAGAAAACGCCTTTCCGTAGGAGTATTTAGCGTTGCGTGCGGTTTCTTCACGCAAGGAGTATCACCATGAAAAGGGTATCTTGGATATGCCTTGCGTTGTTTCTTTTTGCCCTGCTCTCCGCCGGCTGCAACATCGGCGACAGCGACTGCAAGGCCGGCGAAGGAGCCGAGCTGACGCTGACCACCAACCCGGCCACGGGTGAAGCCCAGGCCAACGGAAATGACGTCATCAAGATAGTGGCCCTGGGACGGGACGAAAACTGCAAGCCTTTCGCCAACGGAACCCCCATCGAGTTCCGCATCACCGACCAGGATCCGGCCAATTCCTCTGACGATCCGGCCGGGGTCGGCTACTTCTCCCACGACGGCACCACCATAGTCGTCAACACCAGTAGTGACTCCGGCGCGAGCACGAACGTGCGCGGCACCGTGGTCGGCACGGCCAAGGTGTCCGCCTTCAGCCAAACCCACAACCTGACCGCCTCCCCCGTCGACATCGAGTTCATCGAGCCCGGCCGGCCGGGCCAGTGCGCGATCGAGCTCTTGGCCGAACCCGCGCTCATCCCCGCCGACGGCGCTTCCGTCTCGGTGATCACCGCCACGCTCACCGCCGATACCGGCGGATCCGTGCTCGACAAAACCCCGGTGAGCTTCAAAACGACCCGGGGCGAGTTCACCGAGAGCGGCGGACAGAACTACGACACGACGGTCGACAACAGCACGGTCACCGCCACGCTGCGGAGCGAGGATATCCAGGAAACCGTCCGGGCGACCGTCACCGCCGCCTTCACCTGCAACGACACCAAGCTATACTCCGAGCAGGTGATCGTCACCCTGGGCGAATCGAACGCGCCGGCGGTGTACCTGCGGGCGTCCTCCAACGAGGTGCCGGCCGACAACGTGTCCACCGTGGACCTGACCGCCGAGGTCTTCCTACCGGGAGATGCCCGGGCCGAAGCGGGAAAGAAGGTGACCTTCTCAACCAAGCTGGGATGGTTCCAGGAGTCCGCCGGGCCCATCTACGTCGCCTACACCAACGACAGCGGAACGGCTAGCGCCACCTTCATCGGAGGCGACCGGGCAGGCGTCGCCCCGGTGCAGGCCTCCATCCTCATCCAGAATATGGCCGCCTCCGACAAAATCGACATCAGCGTGAGACAACTCGGCTGCATCGAATTCATCTCCGCGGTACCGGATAAGCTGGGCGCCAAGGGGTCGGGAAAGAACGAATCCAGCCTGGTCACATTCCTGGTCAAGGACACCGAGGGCCTGCCCTTCTCCTCCGGCGCGCCGGTGGAGTTCACCCTGTCCGATGCCCCGGGCGTCACCCTGGACTCGCCCAACGACTGCACGGACAACGACGGCATGGTGGCGGCCACTCTGAACTCGGGCCGGGCGGCCACGACGGTGACGGTGACCGCCAGCGCTCACGTGGGCACCGAGACGCTACAAGCGGTCTCCCCGCCCATCGCGGTGGTGGGAGCCAAGCCCAACGCCAAGTATATGACCTTTTTCTGCAAGCGTTTCAACGTCGGCGGGTTCGTCCTCGACCTCGTGGAAACCCAGTGCATCATCGGCTTGGCCGACCGCTACTCCAACAAGATCGGCTTCGCGACCAACGTGATCTTCCGGACCGAAGCGGGTTCCATCGGTGCCAGCGCCATAACCTCGGAGGGCGCCAGCGATATGGGAATTGCAACGGTGTGCGTCCAAACCGGCGACCCCCGGCCGAAGGACGTTCCTCCCCTTCCGAGCGAGCCTTGCATCGACAACCACAATCCCCGCGACGGCATCGTAACGATCCTCGTAGCGACCACCGGCGAGGAAGAGTTCGACGACGTCAACGACAGCGGCGACTACGACCTCGGCGAGCCCTACGTCGACCTGAGCGAGCCCTACGTCGACGAGAACGACAACGGCATGCGCGACCCCGACGAGCCGTTCTGCGACGCCAATGACAACCGGCTGTACGACGGGCCCAACGGAGTCTGGGACAGCGACACTCTCATCTGGAACGTCGCCTACATCCTCTGGACGACCGAGGCCGCCGCGCTCGCCGGTCCCGGAGATTGCCTCACCCAGAACCACTACAACACCCTCTGCCCGGAAACCTTCCTCATCCCCCGGGGGGATGAAATGAATTTCTACTGGGAGATCAAGGACGCCAACCTGAATCCCCTCAACTCCACACTCCAGATCGACTTCTCCGTGGACGGCAAGGGATCCGCGGACGTATCCGATCCGCCGCTACCCTGGCAGGCCCCGGACACCCTGGGGGGCTTCGTAAACCCAACGCGCTACTGGGAAGACTGCGGAGGCGGTTTCTGCGGCTGGTTTACGGTCAAGGGCGCCCCGCTCACCGACACCACCCCATCGGAGACGGGAACGATCACGCTCGACATCACCTACAACCAAACCCCCGGCGGCGGCGTCCACAAGACTCAGACCATAACGGTGAGCGGAACGTTCGAATAAGCCAGGACCTCGTCTCCACATCATGGTTCTTCCTGACCCGGACGAGCCGGAACCAATTATTCAACTGGCAGGTTGACATAAAATCCCTTTGTATAGGAGTATCTAGCATTGACCATCGACCATCTTTTAGCGGTTTCTTCATGCAAGGAGTATCGCCATGAAAAGAATGTTTGCCATTTACCTGGCACTGGCCGCGCCGCTGGCCCTGCTTTCAGCCGGATGCAGCGGCTCGGACGGAGGTTGCAAACCGGGCGAAGGGGCCGAACTGATATTGACCACCAATCCCTCTCCGGCCAAGGTTCTGGCCAACGGAAAGGCTGCCGTCAAGGTGTCCGCCCGCGGCCAGGATGAAAACTGCGATCCCCTCCCCAACGGAACACTCATCGAGTTGAGCATCACCGACGGTGTGGGATATTTCAGCAACGACGAAACTACCATCGGGCTGGCTTCCAGCCCGTACGGGGTGAGCGACGAAGTCAGAAGCACGGAAACCGGCACGGCCACGATCTCCGCCTTCTGCGAAAAGTACAACCTGCACGCCGTTTCGGTCGAAATCGAATTCTTCGCCTCCCAATGCGATATCGTGGTTAGCGCCGATCCCGCTGTTATTTCCGCAGACGGCACATCGACAAGCAAGATCGCGGCGACGCTTACCGCGGTCGACGGCGGATCGGTGCCGGACAACACCTCGGTGACCTTCTCCACAACCGCGGGGACATTCGTCGGAGGCGGGAACACCCACGTGGCCACGAGTGTGGGCAGCGTAGCCACTGCCCAGTTGCAAAGCGAGGACCTCGCTCAGGGCGTCACCGCGACAATAACCGCCGCCGTAACCTGCGGAGGTGAAAACCACCAGTCCGAGACCACGGTGGAGTTCTCGCCTTCCCAGTGCGCCATCGCCCTGACGGCCAATCCCGAAGCCATAACAGCGAACGGCCTGTCCACCAGCACCATCACCGCAACGCTCACCGCGGACGACGGTGGGACCATGCCGGACAGCACCGACGTGACTTTCACCACCAGCGCCGGAACGTTCGAAGAAAGCGGATCGGATGCCTGCCAGGTCAATCCTACAAACTCTGTAGCCGTCGCAACCTTGATAAGCGCGGATCTGGAGGTCAACGTCACCGCGAATATCGAGGCCACTTTTCTCTGTAACGACGGTGAGAATTACGCCTCGGACGTGGACGTCAGATTCACCAAACTGGACCGGCCTACGATCGATCTGGCCGCATCCCCAACCGAGGTACTGGCCGACGACGTGAGCGCGTCGAACCTGACCGCCGAGGTCTATCTCACCGGAGGAACCAGAGCGGGAGCGGGTGAGCTGGTGAACTTCTCGACCGACCTGGGCCGGTTCCAGGAATCCGGCACCAACGCCTACCAGGCCGTCACCAACGACAACGGCATGGCCACGGCCACCTTCATCGGCGGCACCTCCCACGGAAAAGCCAGCATACAGGCCCAGGTAGATATCGGCGGCCAAAGCGGCTACGGCGGGACCGAAATCAATGTTCGCGCTCTCGGAACCTTGAGATTCGTATCGGCCGATCCCATCAAGCTGGGAGTGAGAGGCTCGGGCCGGGACGACACCAGCACCATCACGTTCGAACTCCTGGACGTGAAAGATCAGCCCTTCCCGGCAGGCGCCGAGGTGGTGTTCACACTATCATTCGCGCCGGGAGTCAGCCTGGATCCGTGGACCGACCACACCGACGACCAGGGTCAAGTAACCACCACCCTCATCGCGGGAAACCAGGCGACCACGGTCACGGTCAACGCCGCCGCAACCGTGGGCACGGTGGAAAAAGACGCGGACTCTCCCTCCATCGCCATCGTGGGCGCCAAGCCTAACGCGGAGTACCTCACCTTCGCCTGCGAGAAGTTCAACATCGGCGGACTGATTCTGGACTTCGTCGAGACCGGCTGCACCATCAGCCTCGCCGATCGGTACTCCAACAAGATAGGCTTTACCACCAACGTCCACTTCAGGACCGAGGCCGGCAATATCACCGGCGAGGCTCCGACATCCGAGAGCCAAGGCGACATGGGAATGGCGACAGTGACCATTCGTACCGGCAATCCGCGGCCGAAGAACGTCGCGCCCATGGCCGGAGAGCCCTTTATCGGCGACGGCAATCCCCGTGACGGTCTGCTGACAATCATTGCCGCCACCTCGGGAGAAGAACAGTTCACCGATCAGAACGGGAACGGAGAATTCGATTACACCGACACGAATCAAAACGGCGTAATGGACCCTTCCGAGGCGGACTTCACCGATTACACCTGCAACCAGGCCGGCCACGATGCACTGGTAACGGTAACCAGTGAGCCCACCGGGGCCAACTGCACCGCCGGCGGGTTTCTGTTGCAAAGCGGCGTGGACACGGACGACAGCGGGGTCCTGGAACTCGGCGAGGTTTTAAAAAGCGAGTACGTTTGCCACTTTCAAGACGGCCTGGACCGGTTCGACGCCATCGTGAATGTCACCGACGAACCTACCGGGAACAACTGTGCAACCGGTGGAAAGAAAATCGACGCCGGCGTGGATGATAACCAGAACGGCCAGCTGGACCCCACCGAGCCCAGCGAGCCCTTCGTCGACCTGGGCGAGCCGTTTATAGACAAGGACGACGACGGGCAACGCGATCCGGATGAACAGTACATGGACGCCAACAACAGCAATGACTACGATGGGCCCAACGGCATCTGGGACGGGGACACCCTGATCTGGACCCAGACCAAGATGGTCTGGACGGGACACTTGTCGTGGGGCGGCTCCTGTATCGGAGGTGGAGAAACCCACAGTATCCTGTGCCCGGAAACGTTCGACATCCCTTACGAGGGCTCACAGTTGTTCTGGTACGCGGCCAAGGACCACAACCTGAACCCCCTGAACCAGACTTGTCAGATAAGCGCCAGCGTGAACGGAAAAGGCAAGGTGACGGATGCCATGCCCTCCTTGCCCTGGAAGGTTGTCGATTCACTGGGCACAACCATGGAGCTGAGGAAGGTCAGAAACCGGCGAACCCAGCTCCCGTGCACCGACACGGACAATATTTGCTATGTAATACCCGTGGTGAACGGTTTCCAGAACGGGTGGCAAGGCGGCTTCTGGCTGGAGAACACCGCCGCCGACACAGACGGAGCGGAATCCGGATCGGTCACCCTGAAAATCGACTATCGCGAGTCCCCGAATGCCGGAGCCAACCTCAGTGAAAGCACCACCGTGAGGGGAACTTTCAACGGCGGCGGGGGTTGAAACCGCTAGAATATACCTAAACGCGTTTTCGTCAAATCCATTCGACCACACGAAAACCTAAAGTCAAGGAGGAAGAAAGATGATCGGAAATTTCAAAAGCTTACTTCTCATAGGCATACTGACAGGCCTGGCACTTTCGGGCTGTGTCGTCAAGGAAGACGACCCCTGCGACGGGATTACCTGCGACGGGCACGGCACCTGCACCGAATATGAGGGCGAGGCCATCTGCGACTGCGATGCCGGCTACAAGACCTCCGACGATCTGATCCACTGCGTGGCCATACCCTCCAGCTACACGATCTCCTTGACCTGGTCGTTCTCCGGCGCCGGCACCTGCACGTCCGCCCAGGTGGCCAGCGTCGACGTGACCATCCTGGAAGGGGGAACCGAGCTGGCCAATGCCACCATCAACTGCGCCGATGGCGACGGCGCGGACATCGAGGAGATGCAAGACGGAACCTACAACGTCGAGCTGCGCGCCACCGGCAACTCCGGCGAGTTCACCTACTACGGCGAGGGCTCGGTGACGGTAAACGGCCAGGACGCCAGTCTGGACATCACCCAGGATCCCATCGGCTACGTGACCCTCACCTGGGACTTTGGCGGCCAGGGCTGCACCGCCTCCGGCGTGGACCGGGTAAGAGTGAAGATCAACACCGAGGACGGCTCCTCCAACCTGTACACGGCCACCCCGGTTCCCTACTGCACCGACAACGACAACGGCCATAGCACCGAAGACACCGCATTCTTCTTCCTGGACAACTACAACTTGGTTCTAGAGGGCGTTTGTACCTCCGACACCGAGGTCCACTACGAGTATAACGCTACAAGGATGATCACCGAGAAGGGCGAAAACAACTACGGCAAACTCTCCCTGGACGCGATTGGCGCCGGCTGTCCGTAAACCCCCGTAAACCCCGGGATCTCCCACCCTCTTTCGCGGCAACCCCAATCAACCGCGCACCATTGGCATCTTGCGCGAGGCCAACGTGCCAATTCGTTCACCGTAACTGTGACAACGGACATCGCGAGTTCCTTT
>JAUXGL010000261.1 GCA_030622135.1 Deltaproteobacteria bacterium | reverse complement strand
TTGGCAACGGAGTTGCCGGGCGAGATCTCCGCCAGCCGGTTGGTGGCCACCTGGGCGCGCCGATCGTCTCCCTTTTTGCGGGCCAGCCGGGCCAGTCGCTTGTATACCGCCGCGGCCCGGGTGGGCTGGTCCATGCCCAGGTGGGCCTCGGCGATGAGATCCAGCGACCGGAGGTCGTCGGAGCGGATCTGCAAATGCCGGTTCATGAGTAGCAGGGCCTTCTCGCACTCGTGCCGGGACAGGTAGCACTCGGCCAGCGAGTGGGTGAACTCGGGATCTTGCTCTCCCAGCTCGATGGCTTTTTCGGCCACGGTGACGTACTCGTCCATCCGGTCGGTTTTCTTCAGCTCCAGGGCGGCGCGAATGAACTCCCCGCGGGCTTCATCTTGCCGGCCCGCCTTGGCGTGCAGGCGGGCCAGGTGCATGTGGGCGTCCACGTCGCCCGGCGCCAGCTCCACGGCTTTTTTAAGGACCCGGATCTGCTGTTTCTCCTTGCCGGTCTTCTCGAACATCGACGATGCCTTGATGAGGTGGTAGACCGCGTCGCGCTCGAATCCCTTGGACACGAACTGATCGGCAAGGCGCAGGTTTACGTCGAGTCGGGAAGCGTCCAGCGAGAGGGCCTGCTTTAAAACGGCCACCGAACGGTCGGCGAAGCCGTCTTGGGAGTACCCCTCCGAGGCCTGGAGGAAGAAGTCGATGGCCTTGGCGGTGGCATTTTCGCGGGCCCAAAGCTCGGCCAACCGGTGGAGAGTCCGGGCATCGCCGGGCTTGCGCTCGATCAGCTTCTCGTACTCCTTGATGGCCTTTTTGCTCTGGCCCTTCTTGGTGTACTTGGAAGCCTTGTCCTTGATGATCTGGGTTTCCTCGCCCATACCGGGGCCAACCATAACCCCAAGCGTGGATCGAATGCAATACGGGTGATCGGCCCATAATTCACCCACCTTCATGTCGGTGAGTACAGCCGAGTGACGCGGCTTATTGAAAAAATGGTTTTACTGAAAACCCGATTTTTCCGAGGGGATCGGTTAGGTCGGAGGGAATAGGCGCGTCGATCTGCAGCGGCGCTTGGTTTCCGGGCATCTTTAGGGTGATGGCCCGGCAGTGGAGAGCCAGCCGGCCGAGACCGTAGCGAGCGGACATTTCCCGGTTCAACTCGGTCCGGCCGTAGTTGCTGTCGCCGATCAAGGGATGGTCGATGTGCTTGAGATGCCGCCGGATCTGGTGGAGCCGGCCGGTGCGCGGGACGGCCTCGACCAGCGAAACGTTCCGAGGCTGGCAGCTTACGGAGGCCAGGCAGCGGAACTCGGTTATAGCCGGGACCCGGGGTCCGCCCGGCCGGCGTGGAATGGGGTGATCGATAATCCCCTCCGCGGGCGGCCGACCGCGCACCAGCGCCAGGTAGCTCTTGATTAAGCTGCCGTTGGCGGACATGTCCTGAAGCCTGCGGGCCGTTTCGGGATCGAGCGCGAACAGAATGGCTCCGGAGGTGCCCCGGTCGAGTCGCTGGACTGGATGCGCCCGGTTCATTTTGGTCAGGTTCCGGACCAGGTCGACCAACACCACCGGCGCCCGCCCCCAGCCGCGGTGAACCAGCATGCCGGAGGGCTTGTTGACCACCAGGATGCTTTCGTCTCGGAAGATGATGTCGATAGAGCGTTTTTTCATCGACTGTCAGGAGTAGCGGAACTATGCTGATCGTTCAAGGATGTAATGACGAAGAGGTGGAGTCATGCAAGGGATGCTTGGTAGGGTTGGGATTCTGGCGGGAATGACTTTGTGCCTGGTGGGTTGTCTGGACAAGCCCCGTACACTCAAGCAGAAGAAAGTCATCGCCGGGGTCCGCGTGGGGCCCCGCACGCTCAAGCAGAAGGAGGTCATCGCCGGGGTCCGCGCGGGGCCCCGCACTCTCAAGCAGGAGGAGGTTATTGCCGGGGTTCGCTTCGCCGAGGGGACTTGGGTATGGGACCGGGAGATGGACGGGGGCGTGCGTGAAATCGGCTTGATCCTGAAGCGGGATCACCGGTTTTTCGGGGAGACATTTAACCAGGGGACGCGTCTCTGGTTGCGCCGAGCCATTACGGGAGAGGATCCCTGTCATTACCCCTGGTCGGCCGAGCTGATGGATGCGCACGAGATCGCCGGGCACACCTTTTCGGCCTACGTGGTGCTGAATTTCGAAACGCCTTGCCTGAAGGAGTTTCGCTTGGTGAGCCTGTTTGTGCCCGAAAACCCGGTGGAGTTCGCGGGTATGCCCATTCAGGGTGGGAGCCATGTCATCTTTGGCCCCGGCGGTCGCATCCTGAAGCTGACTTTGGACAAGGAACATATCATTGACGGGGTCCCCTGCCGGGGAACGATCGAGTTTGGTGAAGACGGCAAGGTGGTTCGCCCCGAATAATCCCGGTACTTTGGGCTCCACCCCATCTCAATCACAGAATTCGGCGCCCAGCGCGAAGTAGAGCAATGGCACTGTATACGTCTGGTCGCCTTCGTTGCCCGCGCTCAGGGGCAGGATATTCATACCCAGATCGACTGTCAGCTCGCGGCCCATCTCCATCTGGCAGCTCTGGTTGTAGCAGCTCTTGTAGGTCTTCTTCTTCTGCGCCTTTAGGCGGTCGTGGATCTCCGTGCGCGGCACCACCCGGTAGCCCCCCTTGGTCAGCAGCACGCCCAGGTAGTCGGTGAGGTTGCCGAGCACCCCCGGAGTAAGTCCCGAGCCCTTGTCTTCCATCTCGAAGACGGCGACGATGGGGCCCTGGGCTTGCAGGGATGCCGGCAAGAGCAGCACCAGGGAGAGCCAAAATGCTAGATGTGAATGCGGGCCGGACACTTGCATTTTGCACTTCCAAGACACCGAAAATGGATACCTTCGGGCGGATACCGAGCCGCAGGGCCGGGCCTGCCCGGACCGGCACAAGCCAAACGTCATACCTGTACTCGGGTGCTTAGCTGCAAGATGCAGGCAAGCAAACACCGGCTGACCTTCGTCAACCTGCAAGTTGGGCTCAAGAAGTCGGTCAGGGTAAGGATCCGGCCGGGAAAAACCACCCAGGTGGTCAAGAAGCTCAGATCCTAAACCACGGTTACTACCAGCGGTCTCGGCCGCCGCCGCCGCCGCCGTCTGATCCCTTCGGGCGGGCCTCGTTTACCTTCAAGGTACGCCCGTCGACTTCTTGGCCGTTGATGGCTTCGATGGCCTTCTGGGCCTCGCTGGAGTCGGGCATTTCAACGAACCCGAATCCCCGGGAGCGACCGCTGTACTTGTCAGTGATGACCTTGGCCGACTCCACCTCACCATGCCCCTTGAACAGCGTCAGGAGGGTTTCATCGTTTGTGTCGTAGTTCAGGTTACCGACGTAGATTTTCATGACAGATCCTTTCGTGTTGCTTACTGTACTACTTTTGCGGTGAAGGGCAAGATAAAATCATCCGGCCTCGTCGTAGGCATCGCGGAGCGTCTCGGACGAACCGTGCCGGGGGGTGAAGGGGATATCTGCAGGGATCTTGCTAGTCCATCTGGATGTTGCCCTTGTAATAGGCTCCGTCGTCGATCTCGATGCGGGGGGCCTGGATGTCGCCGATGATCTTGGCGCCTTCGTGGATGGTGATTTTGTTGCGGGCTATCAGGTTGCCAGTTACCTCGCCGTGGACGGTGATGTCCTGGGTTTCGATGTTGGCCTTGACCTTGCCTGCGGCCTCTATGGTCAGGCTTTTATCCATCGAGATGGTGCCTTCCACGGTTCCCTCGATGATCAGGTCTTCCTCTCCGTGCAACTCACCGCGGATTAACAGTCCTTTGCCGATCATTCCAGCAGCCATGGGCCTCTCTCCTTAAATGTGGGGTTGATGTCCGCCATTACATAGTGTTCTTCGGGTGGATGGGTGGGTAGCATTGATGCGGAATTCTTCCATGCGAACCAGTTTGACATTGCCGTGCAAGGTTGTAAAGAGGTCCGTGATCTCCCACCCCGTTAAATGAAAATACCTCATTGTTTCCCGGAAACCGGGATGTTAGAGTTGTGGTATCGACCAACAACCTTCACCAATGAGGTAATCGAAATATGCCACAAACCTTACTTCCTTTCCAGTACGAAGTTGACCCCACCGACAGCAAGTTCACAGCCCTGGGTGGGCTGCCGTTGTTCCTGGATTTGATGGCCAGCCTGGGGG
>JAUXGL010000079.1 GCA_030622135.1 Deltaproteobacteria bacterium | reverse complement strand
CGCCGATCCCGCTCGGTACCGAGCGGCGGGTTCATCTTTAAGTTGGGATCGGGTCCGCTCGAGGCCCGGACATCTCTCGCTGTCAGGAATAGGTGATGGGGCGTGACCTCACAGCTAACCGGTAGGCCGCGTCGCTTGGCCGATCTTACCGCCGCCAGCGCCCCGGCGGTGCGCACGTGCTGGACATGAAGCCTCCCCCCGTTCTCGGCCAGCGCCCGCAGGGCGGCCCGGGTAGCGCGGTCCTCCGCCACCCTGGCGCTTTGGCCAGGCTCCTCGCAGTGAACCAGGACGCTCAAGCCACAGTCCATCCCCCGGCGCAAGGCCGCGCCCAGAATCTTCCGGTCGGCGGTTCCGATCCCGTCATCGCTGAGCGCGCGCGCCCCCGCCCGGCACAGCGCCTCGATGTTGGACAGGCGTTTTCCGCGCAGGCCCAACGACAAGGCGGGCGCCGGCAACACCCGCACCCGCGCCTTCTTGCGGATCCGGTTGACCAGCTTTTTTAACACCTCCCGGTTGTCGAGGACCGGCCTGGTGTTGGGCATGCACACCACGGTGGTAAACCCCCCCGCGGCCGCCGCCCGGGTGCCGCTGTGTACATCCTCGGCCGCCGTCATCCCGGGATCCCGCAGGTGCACGTGCATGTCGATCAGCCCCGGCAACACCAGCAGGCCGGAAGCGTCCAGCACCCGGTCACTCTTTCGCGGCCGGGCCCCGCCCGGACGCCGGACGGCCTCGATGAGACCGCTCGAGACGATCACGTCCATGCTCCGGTTGAGTCTGCCGGCGGGATCGACGACCCGCCCACCCAGAATAAATAAGCGGGCCACGGACTTAATCGAACCTCTCGATAACCAGGGAATCGAAGTGCAGAGTAATCTCCGCGCCGAAGGGCACCAGTTTGACCACCCGGGCATACTCGGCGCTGAACTCAACGTACTGCCCGTAAGAATCCCACACGATCTTCACGGCATCGTAAGGCAGTTCCATTCCCAAGATCTTCAGCTCCCGGTCGATTTCCTTGCGCAGTTTCTCCTCGTCCTTCACCCGGTGCGACAAGTTGGCCACCGCGCGGAGCTTCTCCTCGAACTTGTAATGCTTGATGTAAGCCGGCGCGAACGTACAGACGCAATAGATCAAGGCCAGCACCGCCAGGATGATAACGATCGTGACGATGTTGATCCGCCCCTTCTCCGAGCGAAGCCGCCTCAATTGATTCCCGTGAACATGCGTTCCCATCTCACCAGGCTCTCGCGGAAGGACCACCAGATGAACACGGCGCGGCCCTTGATCAGCTCCAGGGGGACCGAGCCCCACCAGCGGCTATCACGGCTGTTATCGCGGTTGTCGCCCATGACAAACACGTGCCCCTCGGGAACTTCCTCGGGACCAAAATCACCCTGCACGCACAGGCCGGTCTCCACATCGCACCCGGCCGGGCTCAACCCGTGGCACTGGTTGTTCATGGTGCAGGCCTTGCGCAGAATGGGGTGTTTGCCCTCCCCCAACTTCTCCGAAAATATCTTGGTGGCCACCATTCCGACGAATTCGCCATGGTCGTCCAGGCCGCGGTAATTGAACATCTCGCCGTTTTCTAGGGGGGCGGGCTCGCCGTTGATATACAGCTGCCCGGTACGCACCAAAACCTCGTCGCCGGCCACCGCCACCACCCGCTTGATGTAGTCCTCTTCCTCGTTCTCCGGGGTGATGAAGACGATGACGTCACCCCGATCGGGCGTGGACCAGTTCCAGGCCACCGCCGGGATTTTCTCGCCGAATATCTTCAGCGGCAGCAGGGGGATGCGGATGCCGTAGGACAGCTTGTTGACGAAAATGTGATCCCCGACCCGCAAGGTGGGGATCATGGAGCCCGACGGGATCTGAAAGGCCTCGATCACGAACGTCCTCAGGAACAACGCGATCAGCACCGCCATTCCGATTGACTCGATGTACTCTCGGGTGGGGCTCTTCTTGAACTTGGCCAGGTGCTCGTCGATGAACTGCTCGACCTTGATCCGCTCCTCGTACAACCGGGAATGGCCTTCCTCCGCCTCGATGAGCTCTCCCAACCGCTTTATGCGGTCTTCCAGCTTGCGCTGAACCGCTCCGGCCAGCTTGTCGCCCTTGCGCCTCAACACGCCGTGCATCCACTTGTGCAACGAACGGCATATGCGCTTCTCCTGGCGGCAGAGCCCCTTTTCGGTCCGGTGATTGCGATCGATGTAGGCCCCCAGGTAGTGGCTGCCGGCGGTACCGGCGGCCAGAAACATGGCCAGAAACAGCAGGAAGGTCCAGTAGCCCATGTTGAAGTTACAGAGCACCAGGTAGGCGATCACCAGAGAGACAAGCAGGAAGATCCACCACAGGCGTTGGTTCCAGCACTTGGGTAGGTTCTTTATGACTCTTTCGGACATGTTCTCAGCGTTCCGGATGCGTTCTGAAATAGCCGACAGTCTCTGCCAGACCGGACTTCAGGTCAACCTCCGAATGCCAGCTAAAGACTTTTTTTGCAAGCGAGGGATCCACAGAGCTGCGTTTCTGCTCACCCGGCGCGGCCGGGCCGTTTTGGGGCTCGCCGGCGAAGCCGGTGGCGGTCATCAGCATCGAGGTCAGCTCGTTGATGTCGGTCTCCCGGCCGGTCCCGATGTTAAATACGCCCTCGGCATCCGACTCCAGGGCCAGCAAGTTGGATCGGGCTACATCCCGGGCAAAGACGAAATCCCTCGTCTGCCGGCCGTCCCCGTTGATAACCGGAGTCCGACCCGCCAGCATCTTTCTTATGAAGATGGCCACCACCCCGGCCTCGCCGTGGGGATCCTGACGGGGGCCGTAAACATTGGCGTAGCGCAGTATCACCAAGGCCGGCCCGCCGACGCGCCGGAAATAGGCCAGATACTCCTCTCCGCACAGCTTGGAGACGCCGTAGGGACTGACCGGGCGACAGGGGTGCTCCTCGGTGGCCGGAAACTCGTCCTGCTCCCCGTAGATGGCTCCTCCCGAGGAAGAAAAGATAATCTTCTTCACGCCGGCCTCCATGGCCGAGCGAATCACCTGGATGGTGCCCAGAACGTTGATGCCCGCGTCTTGGACCGGATCGGCTACCGACTTGCGCACGTCCATCTGCGCTGCCAGGTGGGCAACGGCATCCGGCCGCAACTCCAGCACCTTCTTGACGAACTCCTGGGTACGAATGTCCAGTCTGAAGAATACCGCGCCCTTGGGCAGGTTGTCCTCGTTCCCGGAGGACAGATCGTCGACCACGAACACCTCGTGGCCACGCTCCAGAAATAGCTCGACCACGTGGGAGCCGATGAATCCAGCCCCACCCGTGATTAGGATCTTCATCGACTCTCCGTTTCCTTGAAAAACGCTATGGTCCGCTTGATCCCCTCATCGAGGGAGATCCTGGGTTCCCAGCCCAGCAGGCTTTTCGCCTTGGATATGTCGGGCTGGCGCACCTTGGGATCGTCGACGGGCAAGGGCTCGCGGCACAGCTTCGAGGACGAGCCGGTGAGTTTCAAGATCACCTGGGCGAAATCGAGTATGCTGACTTCCAAGTCGTTGCCCAGGTTGACCGGATCGGCGTCGCCCTTCTCCAAAAGAAGCAGGATTCCGTCCACCAGGTCGTCGATGAAGCAAAAGCTCCGGGTTTGCCGGCCATCGCCGTAGATGGTCAGATCCTCTCCGGTCAACGCCTGGTTGATGAAATTAGGAACCACCCGGCCGTCGCCCTTCCTCATCCTTGGCCCGTATGTATTGAATATCCTTGCGATTCGAGTGTCCACGCCGTGGTGGCGGTGATAAGCCATCACCATGGCCTCGGCGAACCGCTTGGCCTCGTCGTAGACCCCCCGGGGCCCGATGGGATTGACGTGGCCCCAGTAGTCCTCGTTCTGCGGATGGATCTGGGGATCGCCGTAGACCTCGGAGGTGGAAGCCAACAGCACCCGCGCCTGCTTGTCCTTGGCCAGGCCCAGCACCTTGTGGGTCCCCAGGGCGCCGACCTTGAGCGTCTGGATGGGCAGCTTGAGATAATCGATGGGACTCGCCGGCGAAGCGAAGTGCAAGACCGCATCCAGGCGTCCGGGCACATGAACGTAGTTGGTCACGTCCAGCTTCAGAAAGGTAAATCGGTCTTTTCCCAGCAACTCTTCGATGTTGGTCAGGCTGCCGGTGATCAGGTTGTCACAGCAAAAGACCTCGGCGCCTTCGGCCAGAAATCGTTTGCAAAGATGCGAGCCGATGAACCCCGCTCCCCCGGTCACCAGAACTCTTTTCATGAAGTTGCTTACCTCAGCCCTTGTCCACGAATGATATCTGTCCGGGTAAGAGATGCTTGTGCTTCTGGAGAACCAGGTCGATACCTTCTCGAATATACTCGGCCACCGGTACTTTTGTCTTCCGGTTCAGTAACTTCAGCTGTTCGCTCTGCTCCAGGGTAACATATACGGTGGTCGAAACTTTTTTGCGTGCCATGACGGCCTCCGGATACAACAAATCCAAACCGAAAAAAACCTCCCATGAAGTAACGTAACCATACGTAACAATACATATATTGTCAACAAAATGCGCCAGATATCTTGACCTTACTAATTTATTCTTTTCTTTCAATCAAATACGAAGGCAGCCGCTGTAGCTTTTTACACACAATCACGCACATTTGCGGGGCTTGTGCCCGCCTTAAATCCCTTTTTCCGAAGGCGGGCGGCGTTTTTTGCCGTACTCGTTGTTTGAGCGCACTTCGAACTCATTAGGGTTTCTGTTTGTGTTCGCTACGTTTCGAAGTGGACACGAGGCTTGGTTTTTGCTTGACTCCCTCCCCTCGACGGCTTCTATACTACCGATCACGCTGGAAACTGACTGAAACCTGTGGGAGATCGAGCCGTGATCGCGAAACCTGGCCGGGCCGATTGGATTCTTGTTGCCCTTGTATCCACGATGCTGGTTGCCGGCTGTGCCGGCAGTCCCGTAACGCCCACCGGTACCGGGGGAAGTCCAGACAGCCCCACGAGGGAGGCAGACGACGAGTCGGTGGTTCCCACCGGCGACGAGAAGCTCAAGCAGTTCGACCTGAACCACGACAACAAACCGGATGTCTGGGCCTACTACACCCACGGTCCAAAGGACCCCCAGGGAACCCAGAAATCTCTGGTGCGCAAGGAGTGGGATTTCAACTTCGACGGCAAGGTGGACATCCGCCGGCATTTCAACTTCAAGGGCGAGACGGTCAAAGACGAGCTCGACCTTGACTTCGACGATCGCTTCGACGTCACCACCTTCTACCGGAGCAGCAACAAAATCCGCCAGGAGTACGACTTCAACTTCGATAGCAAGCCGGACTACTGGAAGTTCTTCGAGAACAACGTCATCGCCCGCACGGAGAGAGACCGCGACTTCAACGGCCGGGTGGACCGCTGGGAGTACTATACCGGAGGAAACATCGAGCGCATCGGACTCGACGAAGACGGCGACGGCCAAATTGACAAGTGGATCCAGGAAGAACGCTCCGAATGATCGCCTACTGCGACCTAACCTGCAGCGCCTGTCCAGCCTATAAAGCCACTAAATCCAACGACTTGGAGATGGCAAAGCACACCGCCGAGCAGTGGTCCAAGGCCTACAATCTAAAAGTTTCGGCAGACGACGTCTGGTGCGACGGCTGCCAGGTCGAGGATCGGAAATGCGCCCACTGCAACAAGTGTGAAATCCGCGCCTGCGGTCAAAAGTACAACGTGAAGAACTGCGCCTACTGTGCCGAGTATGCCTGCGATTTACTGGTGCAGTTTTTAAAGATGGTCCCGGATGCCAAAAAAACACTGAACGGGATCAAGGCTTCGCTCTAGTCCTCAAGGATAAATAAAACCTTCACTCGAAGGTCCTTCTCCCATATCTCTTTGGCCCGGTCGGCTTGCTGTTTGCTTGAGTACGGCCCCACCAGCATTGACCATGCGACTGTCTGGGCTCATGAGTTGTGCAACAGTCGGGTCAATACCCCCGCGGCGAGACAATCAGATCTCCCGGCCCTGGCCAGACGGAGTGGCCTTCCACTCGAAACGCCCGCCAGTGTTGACCGAAAACCTGAACGAGTACTTTCTGCGCATCAAGGCAATGGAGAACATGTAGGTCCCGCCAGCAATCGTCAGGATGGCTCCACCGGCGACCATGCCCATCAGGGTGGTGGTGGGCTCGGGGTCAACGAACGCCAGGATGATCATGGTGCCCCCGACGACGACCAGCGCTCCACCACCGACGATGCCCGACCCGTCCCCGATGACCCACTTGCCGGCGTTCTTCAGATCCCTGGCATCGGGGACGAACTCCGGATCCTCGGTGACGAGCGTGAACGCGAACTTGCGCTTCATCAGGTCCGCCACCTTCTTCTGCCAGCCCTTCCGATTCGTGAACACCTTCTTCAGACTCATGGCTCAAGCTCCTTGTCGGTCGTCGCCTGATATTTCATCCTGACTCCCGCTATTTCGCGCTCACCATGTAGACGCACGATGGGAAGAAAACTGACACCTTACAGTGGGGTTGTTCCACTCGTCTTGTGTGACAGGTAGAGCAACTGGGCCTTGGCGCGCTGCGCAGCGATGACCAGCACGGTAGTCATCTCCTTCGTTCCGCTCGTTATCTCGACGGCGGTTGTTGGCCGGCAGCAATCCGAGCCCAAAGGCGACAACCACTTCGCGACCTCTTCGCACGCCTTCTCCTCCCCATCGCGGGTCAGTAAGACAGGCGGCTCAATTGTGCAATCATGAGTGAGCTTATCCTTTACGGCGGCAATGTGATTATTGCTCTCGACCGTGCACAGCAGCAGCGCCTGTCGCGGGCGGATCGCGGCGATCAATAGGACGGCGAGCTCCCAACTCAGGCTGAGCCCAAGGACCAACCGGTCCACCCGAGGTTCGCCCTTGCGTTTCTCTGCGATCCGAGCCGCCAGGTCCAGCACCAGGTTACCTCGGTAGTACTCCCGGCGCTTGGCGAACGCCGCCATGAGGAAGTCCTGGTTCGCGTAGGCGCAGCGTGCTTCGAGCGAGTCCGTTGTCGCCGGAGGAACCGCAAGCATGACGAGCAGACCTTCGCGGAGGCTTTTGTATGCTATGGACTCACCGGGAGGGAAGGCGACGATGTCGGCACGTTCGGCGGCGTGCTTGTCGGCCTGGTCGTAGTTGGCCGATGGAACGAACAACGTGGGCTTCTTTTCCGCGACCAAGTCGAGCACCGCCTCGATCTTGTACTCGATTCCATCGACCGACTCGACTCCCTTGCCGTTCCAGACACCGGTCGCGAAAACGTCGGTCCGCGGTGTCCCTCCGTTGGCGGCGAGGTAAAGCCCGGCTGCGAGTGACGCCCAGGCCGAGGCCGAGTCGAAGGCGAAGCCGGAGAGGTCGAGGCCATCTAGGTCTTCGGCGAGATCCAGTCCCCAGTCGTGGATCTCGAGCGCTTGCCGCACGCCATCGGCCACCGCGGCGAAGCCTTCCGGCAAGCGCGGCGAGTCCGATTTTCTCTCGACCCAAAGCAGCGGCAGGGCAAAGGCCGGTGCGAGCACCTTCTGTTCGACCGGACCCTTCATCTCCCCGGTCCAGACGCACAGCGCCACGACCGAGCCTCGCGCGTCCGGAATCGATGGCGCGGACAAGCCGGCCTTGGCTCTCGCGCCAGCGCTCAGCACCCACGGCGCGAGCCCGGAGGAGATATCGTCGGCGGCCGAAATACGACCGGCGAAATCGGTAGGAGCCCTCAAATGTTTCAATACGAAATGGCAATCGAGGCGCATGTCTACTCCCGGGTGGACAACAGGATCTCGATTTCTTCGCCGGGCAACACGAGCGCGAGGTCGGGACCATCGGCCTTCGGCGAGGCGTCGATGTCTCCGGCCTGGAAAACCGCGACGTGGGGGTTGTCCGTCGGTCCCAGATCCTTGATATCACCCCGGAACCAGACGCGCGTCCCGCTGGGAATCGCGTCTTCGCAGCCCTCGCCGCGAGTGACGCGTACGCGAACCTCGCCGCTCTCCGGCAAGGACCTGACAACCGCATCCCAGTCGCGATTCTCCGACATGTACCGCCACGGCGCCGGGCGCCGGGAACTGGGCTGCGCGGCGGCCGCCTGCATACGTCCACTCACTGCCCCAACCGCGCCGTATGCAGGACCGATCTCCCGAAGCAAGTGTGGCGCGCTCAGCTTCTCCCACTCAGCACGGACGAGTTGCCTGATCTTCTCAATCGCGAAGGGGGCCGGAGGGCCCATCGCCAGCGCTTCCGCCAACACCTCCTCGGGAATCTCGCGGTCGAGGTCGATATACGCCGCCCACCAAATCCCCGGCGCGGGCATGGCGAACTCGAGGATGTCGTAGTAACGCTCCTCGGGAACGACAAGCACCGCGTCCGCGACCTCCGCAAACCGCTGGTCGAGTTCCGAGACGAGGCCAGCGAGGTCGACGTTCAGGTAGCGGTAGACCAGCGCATCAAGGCTGGCACGCGCCTCGATTGCTCGTTCGACCAGCAAAACCCCGTCGGCGTCCACGGTTTTACCTTTGTTGAAGTCATTCGCGATCCGGGCGAGCCGTCCGCGCCAGCCGTTATCGTCATCGAGCAGGCCGACGGCGGCGCGGGCCACCTCGATCGCCCTGTCCTCGGGAAAATCGGGATCGCTCTCGATCTCGGCGAGCGCGGAGGTCGCCGCGAAAGAGGTGACGAACAGATCCCCGTCGATGCGTGTGAACCGGAGTTGCAGGTCGCCCGTTATCTCATCGCCTATCCGCTGCTCTATGCGACCTGCATCGTTCCAGGTCAAAAGAAGCCTGGTGCGGCCTGGCCACGTCACGGACAGACCATCGTCGGTCACGCGAGCCTCGAGACGATTACCCTCACCGAGGTGGGAAAGCGGAACCACGAAAACCGGCGAGAGCCGCAGCGCACCGGGCACGGCCACGACGCCGGTCTCATCGCATCGTCTCGCGATCTCGGCGCGATAGGCGTCTTTCCAGCGCGTATCTCCGACAACCAGGTCCCGCACCGCGTCGTTGTCCCGCAGCGAGAGGTCTTCGCACATCCAGGAAGAGATGGCAATCCCAACGGCATCGTCGGACGAACCGGCGGCGATCTCACCGATCGAGCTGCCGTCCCGAATGAGTCGCCAGGGGGACAGGGTTTCGCCGTACCGCTTGCGCCCCTCGTCCGCGGATCTTCCGAACCGCCACCAGCCGTTCCCCCGTGCCAGACATTCTTCGCGAGAGGCAATCGCCTTTTCGAGAGTCGAGGTCAAGCCGGCAGCCCAGGAACAGCTTGCCGGCAGGGCCGCGGCAACCCTTGCGGCGAGGGCCAGAGTTTCGAGCGCGCTCAACCAGCGCTCCTGGCCACCCGGGTCGTCTTCCTCCGGCGTTTCGGCAGGAAAAAACAGGTCCATGTCCTCGGCTGCCTCGAGGGCGAAATCCGCAGGGACATCATCGAGCCAAATTTCAACTTCAGGGTGCAACGTGCCATCAGGTGCCATCCGGCGCGCCTTATCAGCAAGGGCGAGGACAAGGCCCATTGCCGAGTCGATTTCGAATTGGTATTCGCGTGCGTCAGTGGGCATGGCTTCACGTCCGTTCATAAACGGTTTCCAGAAAGCATGACGCTTGAAAAACACTTTTCTGACAAAAACTGAGATGCCGCTTCATACCGCTCTATTCCCCCCCGCCACCACAAGCGGTAGCAGTTGAATGTCGTGCCAATCACGGCCTTTGACTCCGGGAAGGAGGCTCTGCACCTTTTCTCTGACAGCACTCCACGGAACGTCCTGAACGGCTCGACCACCATCGATCTGACCGGCGCCAATGGCTCCCAGCGCCAGCACGAGTGCCTGGCGAGTCTGGCCTTTCGAGTTGGTCCAGGTAGCAACCCCGATCTTGCCTGCTTCAATGGCGTGTCCTGCAGCCATTCCCGCCCCCGGTATTAGGGCCTCGGGCACTATCTGCCAAACCAGGTTGTGCAATTGGTTTTCTGGATTATCGAGAATGCGTGGACGACACGTAACCTTGACATTGGTTTCCGGGAGCAATATCCCGTCTGTAATCCGCACTTTGGCGCTGGCTTTACCTCGCCAGTACCACCAGGAGAGGGGATCTCGCTGGGGCTGATCGATCTCGCAGAAGCTGCCCCTGATACCGTTGACCTTGATGAATCGCGCAACGCAGCTTTTCATATCGAGCCCCGCCGGAAAATCGGCCGCATGGGCGAGCACCCGGTCTTCGCGAAGTCGCAGTTTTCCGCTGGGCGCTACCTTTGACACCCTTATACGTTCGATGGTCTTTACGACAAAAAGCGGGAGGCACGTACGAACCGTGGCCGAACCTTTGCCCTCATCAAGGTAGAGCCGGACTGCTCCGGGGCCAAGCGGCGATATGCAGACCTTGTTCACAACGGCACTGGTATCGAGAGTCTGGTCGGGAATCGCCACTTCGAGGCCGTCTTTGGCCGTGCAAGATCCCAGGAGAGGTGGTGTCGCCTCCGGTCCGGTCGCAAGCACCTGTTCGATCCGCGCCACGCCGCGGGCCACGGGGCTACCGCCGGACAGGGCAGTTACGCCAACCTGGGTCAGCAGCGCCGGGTTCTTGTCGACCTGGTCGGCGACATCCGCGAGCTGTCCTCTGACCTGCACGGCCTGCGTTGCGGCCCAGACCGCCAGCTCATCGGTCTCGACGAAGACCGTCGGACCGGATGCAACAGGAGTCAAAGAGGCGGAGGGATGGACGCTTCGGGGAGGTTCAGTCCTCTGGATGGGCTTCTCGTGGCGGCACCAGAGGAAGACATTCGACCGTCTCCCTCTCGACTTCGGCCAGTGGGGAAGCTTCAGTGAACGCACAAGGGCTTCACGCAAACCAAAATCGCCGCTGAGCAGCGCCACATGACCAAACGGGCCGCACCCGGCGGAATCGGGGGCGGCCAGGCTCGCGAGCAGCAGTGCCCGATCAGCGGCCTCGGGGGCCGAAAGCGCCAGCACTACCTCGAAAACAAGGGGAACCCCGTTGAGTCCCAACGCCAAGATCGAGCCCTTGGCGATCCGTTCGAGGTTTTCGCGTCGCGAGAAAAGCGGCTTTTTAGCCATGCTGGTACCGACGGCGAGCACGGCTCGTGCCGTGTCGATTCGGCAAGAACACCTCTTTTTGAACTCGCCCGCCGGCGGTACCCATGACCACTGGCCGTCTTTCACATCGAGCCAGTTCTCCACATCCACGAGCACGAGGCAGGCGGTCATTGATCGCTTCCCCCGTTATTGATGAGCTGCCTCAAGAGCTTCCGGGCGCGAGATAGGCGCTGGTCCACCGCGCAACGAGCCTCGGTGATCGTCCGAAGCTCACCCTTGCGGGAACCACGCTGGACAGTGGGATCGTTATCGAGTTCTTTTTTCGCGAGCGCATCGATGCTCTCGCCGTTCACGTAGACCGCCTCAAGCAGTTGGTGCTCCTTCTCGGGTAGCCTCGCAAGCCCCTCTTTCACCAGGGCAAGCTGGCTCTCTTTCGATTCGCGTGAACGCCGGTCGTTCTCCCATTCCCTGGCCCGTTGACGGTCCAGTTTTTCGAGTACCGGTTTGCGACGGCCCTCTTTCCCGGAAACAACAGCGTCGATCGAGTCGTGCTCTTTGTGGCGGCGACGCTTGCGAAACCGTTGCTCATCGATGAGCTTGCGGAAAGCCGCCGTCTTGACAACGGCCTCGGGGTACTGGCTGTCCGTTTCCGACAGATACTCTACGAGACGCTGCGTCTTGTCCTGGGCAAGGTCTTCCGCGAGTGATTGAGAGCAACCGCGAAAATAAACCAGGCAACGTACGAAAAGCTCTCTCACTCCGCGTGCGAGAGCATTCCTGGCTTTTGTGGTGTCTTCACCGGAACTGGCGGCGTTCCGAACAGTCTCGACGAGGAATTTCAACGTATCGCCCATGAAAGAGAAACTAGCACACGATATGGAGTGAGAACAAGAGACAGCCCATCGCCTATACCTTGGCCGCTAGAATGGAACGTAGCCGGGTAACGGCTTCAGAAATGTATCCTGTACCTTCCCAACCCGAACCCGGTCCCCTTGCCCACATGCAATACCTCGCCCAGTTTGAGCCAGGGCACGATCTCCGGCGGCACTTCGAAGTAGGTTATCTCACCCATGATACCGCTCATTGGCACTCCCGACACCTGGCGTGAGGAGTGCCTGGTCCAGCTCGCCGTTCGGATGCCACGCGAGCGATGTCGGACACCCTCGGCGGCTGCGAGCAACTCCCTGTACCCATCGATGTGCGGAAGATCCGTGTGAGCGGCAGCCAGGCTCGCTATCCTGCGCAGGAGGACCGTAAGCAGCGCTTTCAACGAAGGTGCTCGTCTGATGCTCCTGCCCGCCCTCTTGATGTGAACAGGGGTGACTACTTGCAAGACCATGTCGCATGACCTGGCCGGCTTTTGGAATCTCGCCGGCCCAGGCGGCGCCGGCTCGGCGAGGCTACCGTCCGCGGAGCTGTACAGCTCCCGAGCCGCTTTTACCGGGAAGTCCTGCACGACGCTCTCGAGCGTGAATGGCCAAAATCCACGTTGCACGCCCGGCTTCGAATCCCCCATTCGCTCCACGGTTAAAACGACATACGGCAAGTAGTCACAGGCGCGGCCGATGAGCAGGATTTCCATGTCGAGAACGTCACCCTCACGCATCGTACGCGGTCCCATACCCAGGTAAGAAACGAACGGATGGGGGGCTGCGCCGCCGTGGCGCAGTAATGGATGGCCGACGTCCGGAGCTGGAGTACGGAACAAATACCCGTATGGGCATTGGCGCGCGCACTTGCATCCGTCGCAGTTCGGGGTTCCCGTCGCGCAAACCAGCCGGCGGAGGTTGCAGCCGAAGCGACTGTGGAACCTGTCGCCGGGATTGACAGGAAGCCGCACTGGTGCCGTAGCCGCCAAAGACAGGCTGAATCGCGTCAGCGGAATCGAGGGAATCGTCATACAAAGCTCCGTGCCGGCACCCAAGAAGACGCCTTCTGGCCAGAAGTCTGACGAATGCGAGCCTCTTCCGCAAGCTTTTCGGTTTCAGAGCACAGGCTGCTCCTCGCGTGTCAGAATCCGCTTCGCCCGCCGTCTACAGTTCAGGCATTGGAATGGGCAGGATAGCTGGCATTCTCATGGAGAAAATGGCTTTACTTTGCCGAAATCCAGAACTATCATCCCTCCTATTCCAAGAAAAGCCTGCTGATATGGCGCTGATTCAGGAGGAACGAGCATGCAAGATGTGCTGGCGGTGATCGACTTCCCCTCGATCAAAACCTACATCTTCGGGACCGAACCAGCCCGCGAGATCCGGGGAGCCAGCGCGCTGCTCGAGACTCTCAATCGGGATGTCGTGCCTGAAATGCTCGAAAGGGCATTCGATGGCCGGTTGGAAATCCTCTACATGGGAGGCGGAGCAGGGATGGCAATCCTGAAGGGCTGCTCCCTAGAAGAAGCCAAGAAGGAGATGGAGGGCATCCTGGCCTCTGTCGAGCGCGATACCGGCGGAGGAATCGGTATCGAATGGGGCCTAGCGTCGATCGAGGCGGACAGGCCGGACGCCTTCTGTCGAGCTACTCGCAGGGCTTTCCTCTCGCTGGGCGCACGCACTCACGCGGAACGCGAATCCCGGGCAGGGATCGGGCTCGGCCTGTTGCGCGAGTGCTCGTCATGCTCCTCGCCGGGAGTGGTGGCGGCCTGGGAGGAAGGCGGCGAGAGAACCGAGTGGCTCTGCGAACCTTGCCTGATCAAGCGCAAACACCGGCGAAGCGGTCGCTCTTGGGATGAACTGGTCAGATCTCTCGGCCTTGATGGAGAGCCGGAGAAATACCGCCACGTCGACTTCAGCAGCCTGGCGGCCCTAAGCTCCAGAGAGGGCTACCTCGGGCTGGTATACCTGGACGGCGATGACATGGGGGCCTGCATCCGGCGAATACCGGCCCCGGACCAGTACAAGCTGTTCTCCAGAGTGGTCGACCAGGGACTACGCGAGGCCGTTTACTCCGCCATGAAAAAAGAGGGCCAAGCCGGGCTCGATGCGGACGGCAAAATACCCGCCGACATACTGCTCCTGGGCGGCGACGATCTTATCATGGTCACCATCGCGGATCTCGCCCTCCCCCTGGCTCTGCAAATTGCCAAGGCTTTCCAGGAGAATACGCGGAAAGCTCTCCAGAAAGGCGGCTTCTTCGACGATAAGATCGCCGATCACGGCCTGAGCGTTTCGGCGGGCGTGACCATCTTCAAGCAGCACCAGCCCTTTCGGGTCGCCATGGACCAAACCGAGGCGCTGCTGGCCTCGGCCAAGAAGGCCCGGGCCGCCGCGAAGTCCACGGAGCCGTATCTCGATTTCGCGGACATAAGCCAGACGCGATTCCTGGACCTGGATCGGCAACGCAGACTGGACCTCGGCGTGGGCAGCAAAACCGAACTGACCCTCTGGCCCATGCCGGCAAAGAAGGCCGATCGCTTCCTCGCGTCGGCGCGCATGCTGGTCGAGAGCGGTGTCAACCGGGGCCGAATCGCCTCCCTGTCGCAAATCGTTCGGACAGGCACCAGCGTGACCTTCGAGTGCATGCGGGTCATAGCCCGCGCCGGAGAGAAAGAACGGCTGAGCCTGAACCGCTTTTTCCAGGAGACCGGCCTCTGGCCGTTGGTTCCGTGGATGGTCGATGGCGGTGTGCGTCGCACCGGCATGCTCGATCTGAAAACCATCTACCCGTTCTTCAAGAGGGATTGAGGCGATGAACCGGTTCGACATCCAGTACCAGTTGTATTTGGAATCCCCGCGAATCTTCTGCGGGGCCGGCGCCGGCCGGGCCGGGATCGATCGGACATTCGTCCGCGACGCCCGCAACCGGATGGTGATCCCCGGCTCCCACATCAAAGGCGTGGTCCGGCAATGCTGCGAGGACTTGCTGGCCACGCTCGGGGCTCCCAGCCCCGACACCCACGACCATGAGGCGCTGGAAAAAGACACTGGCCTGATTGCCAGAACGTTCGGGAGACCAGGACCGGAGGACATCACCTGCGTGTTCGCGGATGTAATCCCGGACGAGGAAAAATCGCAACCGGTCGATGTCCGGAAGCGAATCAGGATTAACCGCAGACTCGGGCGACCCGAGCACGGCGCACTTTTCGACTCAGAATACGCTGCAGTGGTGCCCGGCGACATCCTCCACGGCTCCGTCACCCTGTGGACGACAGCCGACGAAAAAACCATACCCGTGGAGCTCTCCTTGCTCTGCGCCGGACTTCGCCTTGTTGACTGCCTGGGAGGAGACAAGAGTAGCGGCGCAGGCGCTGTCGACATCCGTGTCACGACCATCCAGGGAATCCGCGGCCGGCTCGAACTCCGGGAAGTCCTGCAGCCTGTTGCCGCCGGCAACCTGGAAGGAGGTGCGCCGTGATGCGGAGGGTGGAGTTCGTCGCAGTCCTCGAATCGCCGCTGGTCATCGGTGCTCGGCGCCAGGCGCGGGTCCCGGCCTGCCTGGATCACGTTCCTGGCAGCGCCCTGCGCGGGGTATTATTGTCGTCCCAACGCCGCCTCCACGGGGAGGACGCAACGTTTCAGCGCTTGTTGGAGCCGGGTCGCAACCGCTTCCCTTTCCTCTATCCAGGCCCGGCGGGTACAGCGCCCGTGGCGCGATCCGCCATGGAATGCAAGCGGGCGAGTGTCGAACACGGCCTCGTAGATGTCTTGATCGACCGCTACCTGGCGACCAGGCCCGGGGCAGGAAACACCGAATTCGAGCGACTCGAAAAAGCGCACCGCTGCCAGACCTGTGGTCAGCCAAGGAAGAGGGCGTCAGGCTACCGCTTTGTACGCGAACGTCTGCCGGCCCCTGTCCGCGTCCAACGGATGAACGTGGGGATCGACCGCCGGACCGGTTCAGCCGCACCCCACGTCCTGTTCGGCAGCCAGTCATTGGATCCATGGTCTCCGGGAAAAGACGGGGACTGGCACCAGGCGACGTTTTCAGGCATGGGCTACCTGGAGGACGATGACCTTGAAGTTTTCCTGCAGCTCTGCGAAGGCCCCGTCTTCCTGGGTAAATACCGCTCCAGGGGGTTCGGCCGGGTGAATCTGTCGATCGAACCGGCGGATGATGGAGGCGGCCGTGAACCCGGCATCGAAGAAGGATTCGCGAGACTGAAGGACCTGACAGGCGAACCTGAAGGGGAGGTCTTCACAATTGACGTCACCTCTCCCCTCCTCGCCTTCGACCGCTTCCTCCGCCCGACCAGCCGCCCGGACGAATGGCTGCCGCGGTCGCTGCAGGCCGAGGTACTGACCAATATGCCAACCCGAACCACTGTCTCCGGGTGGGACCTGGCCTGCGGAATGCCCAAGGACGATCACCCGGCTGTCGGGGCAGGATCCACGCTGTTGGCCCGCAGCCGGCTTGCGAGAACGGACCTGGCCCGGGAGTTGGCCGGGATCGAGCGCGTGGGTATCGGCGAGCGCCCGGAAGAGGGATTCGGTCAGATCATGGTCAACGATCCTTTCCGGTTCGAAACGCAGGAGTGACGCATGGCTACCAATGAGACGATCAAGAGACGAGCGGTACTGGACGCTGTAAGCCATGCCGCGGAGAAGTTCGAGGACGACATCGTTCGGCTCGGCAAACGCTGCCTCTCTGTGTTCGGCGCAAAGGGGAAAACCCAGATGAGCAACCTCGAACGCGCCGGCCTGACCTCCCGCCGGTTCGGGAACGTGGTCGGCTTCGTAAAACGCCAGACAGGCAAGGACGACAAGGGGCAGAACTGGTCGAAAAAACAGGGCGGTCAGCCAAGACTGGGCGAGGAATTGGTCGGCCTTCTTGAGCGGATCAAGCAGGCGGCCGATAGTCTGTGCATTGAACCCCCGTTGAACGAGGCACGCAACGAAGTGCGGCTCCGCCTGGCTAGCGCGTGCCTGCGCAACCTCCACAGCGCTTATCTTTTCGATCTCACTCTCTCGGAAAAGGGGTAGTGGCCATGGACATCGCGGAGTTCGACGATCGATTGGACGCGCTGGCCGCTTCGGCGATCGAGCAATACAAGGAGGAGTTCGCCGGGAAGTCGAAGGAAAAGGAAGTCACCAACACCCAGTTGGCGGCCCTGGTGAGCGCTTCCAGCGGACTTGGCGCGCGCGGTCTCGGAAAACTTGTGGCCGAACGTCGCGAACGTAACCGCAGGAACGAAAAGGCCCTCCGGGAGGACAAGGGGGGCAAGCGCCCCCAGAACCCGTCATTCTGGAAGGTGCTGCATCGAGTCGTGGACGTGGATCTGGAAAAACTGGCAGACGAGCACGGGGATCGGGACGCGGTATTCGGCGCGTTCGCTCAACGGCTCGCCATCGAGTTGCGCTTCCGGCGCCAACTCGACAACCGCATGAACCAGGGGAGAACGAGATGAGACTGGAGAGCAGAATCCTGGTCAAGGGAACCATCCGGTTCAACACCGCCTTCCACATCGGAAGCGGAGAAGGTGGAGCGGCCGCCTCTGACATGGGCGTCCTGATGGATCCCGGCGGGCGGCCCATACTGCCCGGCTCCTCTCTCAAGGGCGTCTTCCGTTCGACGGCCGAGGCCCTGTCAGACCACCTGGGAATGACGACATGTTTCCTGGACAAGAACCAAAACGACTGCGCGGGCGGCAACCAGGACCTCGGCAAGAAAAAGCTCAAGGCATTGGATCATGCCTCATCCGAGGAGATCGAGCGAATCCTGGCCGAGGACCTTTGCGACGTCTGCCGGCTCTTCGGATCCTCGTTGGCCAAGGGGCGCTTGCGGTTCGCCGACGCCACAATTCTTGAATGGGCTGGCGTACTCGATATACGGGACGGTGTCGGCATTGATCGCGATTCAGGGACCGCGGTTCCCAAGGTCAAGTACAACTACGAGGTGGTCCCGTCCGGAGCTGCCTTCCGTTTCGCGCTCCGGGGCGAAAACCTGTCGGATGAGCAGCTCGCTCTGGTCTATGCCGTGCTGATCGAGTGGCGGAGGGGCTTCCACATCGGCGGAATGACCTCTCGCGGATTCGGCGGCGCGGAGCTGCAGAACATGCGAATCGACCGCGTTGACTTCGGCGACAAAGGACAGCGGCTGGACTACCTGGTCGACGGCAAGATGGTGGAAGTGGATGCGGAGGCGGTCAAGACAACCATCCGCAAAGTTCTGGAGGCGGACAATGCGTAAGAAGATGCTCTGCGACGCCCGGTTCCAACTGGAGATCGAGATCAAGGGCCCCACCCTGATCAAATCCGGCGAGGGGGGCCTATCCGGCCCGGACATGGCCTTCGTGCGCACCTATGCCTACGGCGACCAGGAGCCCCAGGCCTACCTGCCGGGAACCAGCCTGAAGGGGATCTTCCGCTCCCACATCGAACGCCTGGCTCGCACTCTGGCAAAGACCGAGACGCCCGTATGCCTGCCGTACCAGCTGGTTGGCGACGGGCCCGAGCTCTCGTGCGGCAAGCGGCTCGACAAACTGCCCAAGCCGGAGGCCTACAAAAAGCAATGTCTGGCCTGCCGGATGTTCGGCTCGCTGCAGTTCAAGGGCCGTACGTTCATCGCCGACGCGTATGCCACGGACGTAAAGCAGCTCAGATACGAAATCCGCGACGGCGTGGCGATCGACCGGAAGACGGGCGGCGCGGCCGCCAAGTACGACTTGGAGGTCCTCACCCGCGGAACCTTCCGCACATCGGTGGTGCTCGACAACTTCGAGAGCTGGCAGATCGGCGCCCTGGGCCTGGTCCTGCAAGACCTGAAAGACGAGCGACTGCGTCTCGGCATGGGCACTTCCCGGGGGCTGGGACACGTTCAGGGGAAAATAACCACCGCGGAGCTTCGTTACCCCATGAAGCACGACGGGTCGTTTTGCGGAATAGCCAGCCTGGCCAGTTCGGAGGAGCGGAAATCTTATGGCCTGGCCGGCGGGAAGAGTGACGCCGACCTGCCTGAGCCCGAACACACCGGTATCTGGAAAAACTACCGCGTGGAGACGAACGGCATTCAGAAACTCTTCGACGCAGCCAGAGACGAGTTTTTCGCCTTCCTCGAATCCTACCGCTGGAACGGAGGATCGCCGTGATCCACCTGGCACACCGGGACATGCCCCGGGGCGACCTGGCCGGCGTGCTCGAACGCATCGACTGGCCTGCCGGCGCCCTGTGCTGGGCGCGCTGGCCGCTGGCCGCTCGCCTTGGCGATCCGAGCGACATGCCCGGCAAGCTGGGCGACAGCACCCAGGGAAGGATCTTCTGGGAGGAAGGAGAGCTGCGTTGGCAGCGGTTGCGAGAGGGCGTCCGTCTGGTCTACCTGGGCGAGGGCGAACTCCCGCTGGATGGTTTCGAATCGCGGCAGTTGGAGATGGAAGCATCCCGGGATCTCGATCTGGTCCTGGAAAACAGGCACGTATGGGACGAAGCCGCCCTGCCTTCTGCAGGGCCTGGCCGGCTTCTCTGCGTTCAGGTGCGGGAGTACCGATCCGCGGAGCTGGGCGAGTTCTCCCGTTTCGTCGGGTTGGCCGCCCGAAACCCCGCTGACCTGGAACCATCCGGGGAGGTGCCCCATGCCTGAAGGCGCCGACTTCACCTACCCGTATCGGATCCTCCAGCAACCCGACAAGGGCCCCGACAGGCGCTACCGGCCGGACCTGAGCCGACTGCGAGGCTATCTGGGCACTTTCGATTGCCTGATCGAGGTCCACACCCCGCTGGAGGTCAACTACGACCAGAACGCCCATTTCAACAAGGCCCCCAAGATCCCCGGCGCGTCCATGAAAGGAATCATTCGGTCAATTGTGGAGTTCGTCGGGCACGGTTGCATGTCCATCAGCTCTCACGACCGGAACGACGGCCGCTGGGAGCTATGCGGCGACCAGGCCTGCTGCGCGGCCTGCGACATGTTCGGTCGGCTGGTTCGGGGGAAAGGCGGCCAGATCAATCGCGGCAAGGTCTTCATCGGCGACGCCCTGCCCCAAACATGGGACCGCCACAAACAACTGGCCATCTACCAGGGCAGGCCCAAGGAGGAACACCGGGCCTTCTATCCCAAGTCCGGTCAGTACTGCTACCGCAAGTTCTACCTGCATCAGCCGTCGGCCCAGCAGACCGCCGCCAAGCACAGCGAAAAGCACGTCAACGACCTATTCCCGGTTGCCCCAGGATCCACCTTCGCCTTCCGGGTCGACTTCGAAGGTATGGAAGCGGCCGAAGTCGCGGTCCTGGCCTGGGGCCTGGAGCTGGAGCCCGGCCTGTTGCACAAGCTGGGCCGCGGCAAGGCCCACGGCCTGGGCAGCGTGAAAATCCGCATCTTGACCAGGCGCATCCAGCCTGTGGCGGATCGCTATCAAGGCAAGGATCCGGCCGCCACCTGGCCGCCCGAAGTCGAGCGAGAACTGAAAACGCTCAGATCGGACCGGAGGCTCGACGGGTTGCGCAAGGTGCTCTCCTGGGAAGCGGCAAAACGGATCGGGCCCGTCAAGTACCCGCGCCATAGCTGGTTTCAGTCCAACAGTGAGGTCGCCCTGCGGAGCGTCGACGACCTGATGCCGGGCCCTGCGCTCGTTGCGGACGACCCTCCTCTGCCGGACATCCAGCGCGACCTGGGACGATCGGCAAGGTCTACAACAGCCCCCACCGGGCAATCCATGCCGGACGGTTTCGATGAGAAACTATGGGAGAAGCTGAGTGCCGACGATCGGAGCATTGTTCGAGAAATCCTTGCTATTCGATCCTACAAGTCGGAATCCAGGCCATACATCGACAAGTTCCAAAAGGAAGGGGCCAAAGAGGAACGCAAGCGTGCCATCGTCGAGGCCATGCATATGCTGGTGCCGAAGCGGAAACACTCCTGGCTAAGAGACAAGTTTGGCGCCAATTACCTGCCCGCCAGCGAGGAGCCTCCACCTCCCAGACAAGAAGCCGCTTCGCCATTGGAAGCTGCCTCCGAAACGCTTGAGTCACTCACCGATGTCAAACACATCGGCAAGAAGGTGCTGAGCAAGCACTGGAAGTCCCTGGACGACGATGAACGACGCAAGCTGGCGACCCGGATCAAGACCAGGTGCGAAGATCTCGGCAAGCCCGATGCGCCGGACCGCCTGAAAGATCTGGCGCCCTACCTCTGAAAACCCGGCTACAAATGCAAAGGAAGACAAGACAATGAGGACCCTGTATTGCACCGTCGGCGGGTCTCCCGCGCCCATCGTGACCGCCATCCGTCACCACAAGCCCGGCCGAGTTGTATTCGTATGCAGCGACAACGACCAGGTGTCGGGCCGCAATGGCTCGTGGACCCAGGTTGAAGGCAAAGGGAAGGTCTGCATGAGCAAACCGGGCGCCCCGCCGGATCTGCCTGCAATTCCGGTCCAGGTCGGCCTCGATCGAGATGCCTGGGTCGTGAAAAGGGTACCGGCCGACGACGCGGAGACGGCCTTTGGGCTATTGCACTCCGAGGTCGCAACATCACTCGATGAGGGCGAGGCAGTAGTCGACTATACCGGCGGCACCAAGTCCATGTCGGCCGCCCTGTATATGGTCGGCGCGCTGACGCCGGGCGTGGAGATCTCGCTGGTAACGGCGCCGCGAGACAACCTCGTGCGCGTTGTGGACGGGATGGAGGCGGTGGCCAAGGCCGGCGCCGGGTCGGTCCAGGAAGCCTGGATGCTCGGTATGACGCGCAACGCATGGAAGCGATATGCATACTCCGAAGCGGACCGCCTGCTAAGCCAGTGTAGATCGCAGGAGGCGAAGATCATGCGCATCCGAAACCTGAGCCGGTGAGTGTCAAGGTAGTTGTCGCATTTTTTATTACGCAGCCTCCTTCAAAACTTCGCCTTCTTTTGGTTGACCGGAAGTGTTTTGCACCAAGTCTTCGGGATTCAGATACACGGT
>JAUXGL010000072.1 GCA_030622135.1 Deltaproteobacteria bacterium | reverse complement strand
TGCGAGAGGACCACAAGTAAATTATCTCACTAGTACAGTGGCACCGCGTATATTGAGTTCCTCTGAGAAGTCAATGTGTTATGTCGAAACGTAGGGGCACCAGTGGGAGATTGGGGTGTGTCAGGGGTGCTTGTCAAGATATTGAGGCTTCGGTATGGTTGCGCTCATTCGGAGCGATGGGGATCGGGTCGAGGCGTGGAAAACGGTCGGGAGCGCCGTTTCTTCTTATCGGAGAGATGGAAATGTTGAACGTGTTCAAGAGCAATCGGATGGAGCGGTTGGTGGATGCGCTGGCGGAGCTTTTGGAAGAGCCGCTTCGATCGCCCACCGCGCCGGAGTTGATCTCGGTGCAGAGCCTGGGGATGCGGCAGTGGCTGAGCATGCGGATTGCGAACCGGCTCGGCATCTGCGCCAACTCCGAGTTCCCGTTTCCGAGAGACCTGATCCAGGATTTTTACCGGCGGGGGCTTGAGGACGCTTGGCCCGACTCGGATCCATACCGGGCCGATCGCCTCACCTGGTTGGTGATGACATTGCTGCCGGGTTTGCTGGATCGGGCTGAGTTCGCTCCACTGAAGAACTACCTGAAGGGAAAAGGGCAAAAACACGACGAGGGGTTGAGGCTCTACCAACTGGCGGCGAGGATAGCCGACACGTTCGATCAATACACCGTGTATCGGGCCGACGTCATCCGGTCGTGGGACGGGAACGACAAGACCAAATGGGTCGGGGACGAAGGAAATCCGTGGCAGCCGGTTTTGTGGAGAGCGATCACGAGCGCGTTGCGCGAGAAGCATAAGGCGCGGCACGGTGCCGCAATCGCAAGGGACTTCATCGAGGCCGCGCGCGAAGGAAAACTGAATACGGGGAACCTGCCGCAGCGGGTTTCGCTCTTCGGAATCACCACATTACCGCCGCTGTATGTGGAGGTCTTGGCCGGCATCGCGAAACACGTTGAAGTGAATCTGTTCCATTTCAGCCCATCGAGAGAATATTGGGCTCATATAAAGACAGAATCGGGGATCTTGAAAGAACTCATCGACCAGGGCGCAACGCTGGATGAGGCCCAGGCGAATCTACACCTCGAGGAGGGAAATGCGCTTCTGGCTTCCATGGGTCGTGTCGGGAAAGATTTTCATTTGATCTTGGAGTCAAGCGTCGACTACGTTGAACCGCACGACGACCTTTTTATCGAAACCGAGCCTGCCGTAGAAGAAACTCTGCTTTCCGCCGTACAGTCAGACATTTTAAAACTGCGTCAGGGACAGGCAGCAGTCGGAGGGCAGCGCAAGTTCGGCGAGGACGACCGCTCCATCGCATTCCATGCATGCCACGGCCCCATGCGGGAAGTGGAGGTGGTGCGCGATCGGCTGCGGGCCATGTTTGACGGTGATCGGGATTTGCAGCCTCACGATGTCGTCGTGATGACGCCCGATATCGAGAAGTACGCGCCGTTGATCGATGCCGTTTTCGGTACCCTTGACGACAAATCTCGGATTCCTTACGCGATCAGCGACCGGAGCATTCGCCACGAGGCGCCGGTGGTGGAAGCGTTTCTGGCACTTCTGGATGACGCTCGGGGGCGGGCCAGCATCGAGGAGGTGTTCGACCTGCTCTCCCTGGATGCTATCCGAGATCGCTTCGCCTTCTCGATCGACGAGATAGACCTGGTCCATCACTGGGTCAAGGAGGCGGGCGTGCGCTGGGGCGTGGACGGAGAGCACCGGGAGAAACTCGGCCAACCGGATTTTGAGGAAAACACCTGGCGTTTCGGGCTCGACCGGTTGCTCCTCGGGTTGGCCTTGCCGGGCCGGGAGCGTCTCATGTTCGGTGAGGTATTGCCTTACGACGAGGTGGAGGGGCAAGATGCGCTGCTGGTCGGCAAGCTCGCGGAGTTCTGCTCGGTATTGTTCGGGCGGCTCAAGGGTCTGCGCGAGAGCCGTAGCATTGAAGAATGGGAGACCACGCTTGTCGATCTAATGGAGTGCATGCTTTCCGACTCAGGGTCCAACGGATTTTATCATCAGCGTATCCGGGATGTACTACGCGAGTTGGTCACCCAATCCGACCAGGCCGGCTTCGACGGTCGGGTAGGGCTGGATGTCATCAGAGACTACCTGAGTGGGCGGTTCGAGCAGGCAACCTCGTCACAGAGGTTCATGAGTGGCGGGGTTACATTCTGCAAACTGCTGCCCATGCGCAGCATTCCATTCAAGGTCATTTGCCTTATGGGAATGAACGACGGTGACTACCCGCGCGCCCAAAGGACACTTGGTTTCGACCTGATCTCCAAAAAGCCAAGGCGGGGAGACCGTTCGATTCGAAGCGACGATCGTTACCAGTTCCTCGAGGCATTGCTGTCCGCCCGTGAGAAGTTCCTGATCGCCTATGTGGGTCAAAGTATTCACGACAACAAGCCGATTCCTCCCTCGGTTCTTGTCGGTGAGCTGCTGGACTATCTCGACGGGCTCTTGGGTGCCGGGGAAAGCGGTGGAA
The DNA here is from genome assembly GCA_030622135.1 of Deltaproteobacteria bacterium. Classification (GTDB taxonomy): domain Bacteria; phylum Myxococcota; class B64-G9; order B64-G9; family B64-G9; genus JAUXGL01. The sequence goes on along the minus strand of JAUXGL010000072.1, from coordinate 20,697 downwards.
GTGATAAACCGGCTCGCGAGCGACTGGTGATCCGGCACCCCATGCAGCCGTTCAGCCCGCGCTATTTCCAGGCGCCCCGATCGGAACTGTTTAGCTATGACGAGGATTATTGCGAGGCGGCCCGGGCGGTTCTGAGCGAGAAAGAGCCACCTCCGCCGTTTATCAAAGAGATGTTGCCCGAGACGGACAAGACCGAAGTGCAGCTGAGCGACTTGATCCGGTTTTTCAAGATGCCGGTCAAGTATTTCATGAACAAGAGACTGGGCATATACCTGCCCGATGAAGTCGCAAGAGAGCCGGATCGTGAGCCCATCGAGCTCAGCGGTCTGGAGAAACACAACTTGGGCGACTGGTTATTGGAGAGAATGGCGGAGTCACAAGACCACGATTCGAAAACGTGGAAAGAACAGCTGAGAGCCAAGGGCGTGTTGCCTCTTGGAGCGCTGGGAAGCGCGGAGTTTAATGATATTTCGAAAGAAGTCGCGTCCCTGGCCAAGCTGCGGCGGGAAGAGACCGGGATCGATCCGCTGGAAGCGTACGATTTCAAGATTCTTCTAGGAGAAAGCCGGTTAGTGGGTCGGCTCGGCGACATGTGGCCACACGCGCTGGTAAGGACCGGCTACGGAAAAATCGACAGCCAGCGAAGGATCGACCTCTGGATTCGTCATCTGGCGCTGAATTGCATGGAGAAGAAAGTATACCCCACGAGAAGCTTGTTGATTGGACGAAACGTAGATGGCGGACGACCCACGCTCCTGAGGTTTAAGGAGATAGATGGCGATCCCCCAGGGTTACTAGAGAATCTCGTCGAGTTGTTTTGGCTGGGCCAAAGAGAGCCGCTGCGCTTTTTCCCCAAGACATCCATGGCCTACGCAGGAGAATCCACACCTGAATCTCATATGCCGGTCGAAGATCCCCGGGACAACAATGCGGTCCAAAAGGCATGGTGGGGAGACTTCAATCGCCCCGGCGAGTCGAGAAATGCCTACATCGATCGTGTTTTTGGCCACACGGATCCGCTCACGGACCTGGATCCGGAGTCGGAGCTTAGCTTTACATCCCTGGCTCTGCGTGTGTTCGGGCCCATGAACAAGTATACCGAGAGGGGGGCGACATGAAGCCTAAAATGCTCGACCCCCTGAAGATCGAGTTGGATGGCTCGAACCTGATCGAAGCCAGCGCCGGCACGGGAAAGACCCACAACATCACCACGCTTTACCTGCGTCTCATCGTGGAGGTCGGTCTTCAGGTGGGGGAAATCCTGGTGGTGACTTTTACCGAGGCGGCCACGGCGGAGCTGCGCGATCGGCTGCGCGGAAAACTTCGCCAGGCGCTGGACCGGCTGGACGGTAAGCCGTGTGAAGACCAGCAGCTGAAGGCAATTATTGAAAACCGGAAGGATGCCCGGGAAAAGCTCCGGTTGGCAATGCGGAGCTTCGACGAGGCGGCCATCTCCACCATTCACGGTTTCTGCAACCGTATGCTGCACGAAAACGCCTTCGAGAGCGGCGTACTCTTCGACACGGAGCTTCTTACCGCTGAACGCCATCTCCTGGGTCAAATCCTTGCCGACTATTGGGCTCTCGAAGTCTGCCGGGCGCACCCTCTGTTCGTGCGACACCTGCGGTACAAGAATTACACACCAGGCGCACTAAAGGAATTGATCTCGAAAACCATAGCGCAGCCGGATAGGATCATCGTTCCCGACTCCGTAGATCCGGTCCATCCGGAAATCCAGTACGATCAGGCCTACCAGGATGCCCGCGATATCTGGAAAAAGCACCAGGACGAGATAACCGACCGGTTGGAAGCGGCGTACCCAGGCCTAAACAAGAGATCATATAAAATTGAGGACCTGCCGAAATATTTAGAGAGAGCGGATGCAGACCTCGAATCGCAAGAACCCGTACTGCCGGGCGAAGCACCCTGGATAGAAAAGTTCTCGGCCAAGAAGCTCAAGGCCTCAACGAAAAAGAACCAAAAGACCCCCGAACACGACTTCTTCGATGCCTGTCAGGCACTTGGTGATTTCGTGCCGTTGTTCGATGGCAAGGAGCTGGGTTTTCTGCTCGGGCTGGTAACGTACGCGCGTGAGCAATTGCGTCTGCGCAAGGAGGAGATGAACAAGCAATCTTACGACGACATGTTAACCCGCCTCCACGACGCGCTGGGCGGCTCGGGAGACACGCCGCTGGTGAAGATCATAAGAAGGAAATACCGCGCCGCCCTCATCGACGAGTTCCAGGACACCGACACGATCCAGTACAAGATCTTCACCCGTCTCTTTTCGGACCACGCCACCCCCATGTTCCAGATCGGCGACCCAAAGCAGTCGATTTTCCGCTTTCGCGGAGCCGATATCTTCTCCTACCTGAAGGCCGCCAAGCGGGCCGACCGGTGTTATACCTTGAACACCAACTGGAGATCCGATCCCAAGCTAATCGCGGGGATCAACTTTCTTTTCGACCGACTCGCCAAGAGGGGAGCGCCCTTCTTGTGTGATGACATTTCGTACCATGACGTAAACCACCGGGAAGGTGCCCGGGACGCACTGACGGTCGACGGGCGAGCAGTCGTACCGATCGAGATACGCTTCATCCCGACCGAGGGAAGGGGCCGGCACGGAGTAAAGGTGTCCTGGGCCCACGAAAACATGGCCGATCTGGTTGCGGCCGACATCGTCGATCTCCTAAAGAGCAAACCGGTCATCGAGATCGAGAAAGACGGTGAAGCCGAGAAGAGGGAGCTGGTTGCCGGCGACATCGCCGTGCTGGTGAAGAAACACGAACAGGCCAGAAAGATCCAGGACGCCCTGCGCAAGCTCGGTGTGCCCAGCGTGCGAATGAGCGACACGAGCGTGTTCAACTCGCCAGAAGCTGACGATCTTTCCCTCTTGCTGGCAGCGGTGGCCGAGCCCGGCGATTCGGGCAGACTGAAGACCGCCCTGGCTACCGATCTGATGGGCCTGGACGGAAATGAGATATTCAAGCTCCAGAGCGGCGAGGACGGCAGTGAAGCGAAGTGGGAGAAGTGGATCGTGCGGTTCCGTGACTGGCGGGTGCTATGGGAAGAGTCCGGCTTCATCCACATGCTTCTAAAAGTCATGCGGCATGAGCCGGAAGGCCGGACCAAGTCCGTCATGGTGCGGCTCATGGGTCTGACCGACGGAGAGCGCCGCCTGACCAACTTCCTGCATCTTGCGGAACTTTTGCAGGCAGCAACAATGAATGAGCATCTGGGAGTGGAGGGGCTCATCCGGTGGCTCGACCAACAAAGAGCATCCCAGGCGGAAACCCAAGACGCAGCCCAGCTAAGGCTCGAAAGCGATGACAACGCAGTGAAGCTGGTCACCATCTTCAAGGCCAAGGGCCTGGAGTACCCGGTGGTATACTGTCCCTACTTCTGGGACGGAAATCTGCGGACATCGTCCGGCAAAGAGCCGTCTCCCTATCACGACCCGGATGACGACTACAAGGCCAAGCTGGATATCGGGCTGGATCTCAAGGCACACAGAGAGATCGAAAAAATGGAAGTCATGGCGGAGAACATGCGACTCCTGTACGTGGGCCTGACCCGCGCGAAGCATCTCTGCGTGGTGACGTGGGGATATTTCACAAGTGCCGAGAGCTCGCCCCTGGGCTACCTGTTGTTCTGCCCGAAGAATCCGGCCGACATCAAGGCGGTAAAGGCGCACATAAAGGGGCAAGACGACGACCAGATGCTCGAAGAGCTCAGGGCGCTGGAAGAAGCATCCAACGGCGCCGTCCAGGTGCGACCCGTGGACCTTCCGCCGGGGGAGAAGATCCGCCTCGATCTCGAAGCCGAGGAGGGCGGAGGCCTCGAGTGCCGCGTTCCAGAAAGAATGCTCCGCCGGGTCATACGCTCCTTCTCCTACTCCGGCATCCTGAGCGCACAGCGCGGCTCCACCACAACCCAACGACCCGCGCAGTACTCAGAAAATCTTCGCGGGCCGCGAAGATTTTCGGGGTCAGTAGTACAGAAGATCGTCAACCCGGATCAGGAACAGGGCCGCGATCGCGACGAAGCCGAAGAAGAGGCCGCCTCGCAGGTCAAGCCGGAGCAAGCAGGCCGGGAGAGGATTCCGCTCGCAGACCTTGTGCGAGGCGGACGAATGGGCAGCCTGATGCACGCCGTCTTTGAAGATCTGGAGTTTACATTCAAGGATCGGAAGGATCTCGAGAAAATAGCCGAGGAGCAGATCAAGGCCTTCGGCTTCGATCCGAAGAAACTCCAAGAAATCGTATGCAAGGCGGTCGAGGACACCCTGGATACCTGCTATGACCGGGAGCACCCCGGTTTCAAGCTCAGAAACCTACCCGCCAAAGAGGCCCTGCGCGAGCTGCATTTCTGGTATCCGGCCGACTACGACGGCCGGCCGATCTCCGAGATCTTCGAAAAGAACCCGAGCCCCTCCATGCCACCTGACTACCCCAAGAAACTCGCCGCGCTCGACATGTCGAAGCTTTGCGGGTTCCTCCAGGGTTACATCGACCTGGTGTACGAGCACGCGGGCCGGTGGTACGTGCTTGACTACAAATCCAACCACCTGGGGGAGCGCTTTGCCGACTACGCCGACTTCGGAATGCAGCGGGAGATGGCCAAGCATCATTACTATCTTCAGTACCACCTGTATACCCTGGCCCTGCACCGCTACCTGAAGTACCGGCTGACGGACTACGACTATGACCGGCACATGGGCGGTGTGTTCTACCTGTTTCTGCGGGGCCTGTCGCCGGACAAGGGCTCGAAGTACGGCGTGTTTCGAGACAAGCCTTCCCGCGAGCTCATAGAGGCCCTCGACGAAACACTCGGATCACCCGCCGGGGAGGTGGCGTCATGACCCCGACGCCGGAAGCCCTCCGCGACCACGGTTACTTCTCGTGGCTGGACGTCCGCTTTGCAAAAACCATGGCCCGGCTTTCAAAAACCGAGGATCCCCTGGCGATCCTGGGTGCGGCCGTGGCCAGCCGATACGCCATGCATGGGCACGTGTGTGCCGATCTGCGGGCGCTGGGCGGAACGAAGATCCGGATGCCTGAGGGAGGAACGATAGAGGAGCTATCCTGGCCCGATCTTGAACCGTGGCTGGAAACGCTTCGAAAAATTCCCATGGTGGGCAGCTTAGCGTCCGGCGATCCGGTATCGCCTCTGGTGCTGGACGCAGCCGGCCGCCTTTATCTGACCCGCTACTGGCTGTACGAGAAACGTCTGGCCGGGCAGATCGTGGAGCGTTCGATTCGCCCAGCGCAAGGAGTAAACCCGGCTCTCCTGGATGAGGGTCTCGAGCGCCTGTTCTCCACCCGGCCCGATGCGCCCGACGCGGCCCAGCGCGAGGCCGCCAGAGTCGCGGTCACGCGGAAAATGGCCGTCATCTCGGGCGGCCCCGGAACGGGAAAGACGTCCACGGTGGTCAAGATATTGGTGTTGCTCCTCGAGCAAGCCGCCGCGAAAAACGGCGGCTTCCCCCGCGTAAGCATGGTCGCGCCGACGGGCAAGGCGGCGGTCCGCCTCGATGAATCGGTCACAGACGCCCTGGACCAAAAAGGCGGCGTGGTCATCGATTGCGAAGAAAGGATCCGGGACTTAATCCGGAAGGTAACCGCCGGCACCATCCACCGCACCCTGGGCACGAACCCGAGGACACCGACCAGCTTCCGGCACGGCACGGACACTCCCCTGGGCGCCGACGTGGTGATCGTCGACGAGGCCTCCATGGTTGACCTCCCCCTGATGACCAAGCTGTTCGACGCCGTCAGGAGCGAAGCCAGCCTCATCTTACTGGGGGACCGGGACCAGTTGGTATCCGTGGAAGTGGGCGCCGTACTGGGCGACATCTGCAACACCGGCGGCGCCGATCCGGAAAAGCACCCGGACGGCCCCGGCATCTGGGACTGCATCACCAATCTGACCCACAGCTTCCGCTTCAGCGCCGAGGAAGGCATCGGCCGCCTGGCCCGGGCCATCAACGAAGGGAACGCCGATGCCGCCATCGACTGCCTCGAAAGCGACAAGTGGCCGGATGTCAGGCTGATCGAAATGGGCGCCGCGAAAACGGTACCGGATAAGATCGAGCCCCTGATCCGGGATCATTACGGAGCCTATCTGGATGAGGAAGACCCTCAGAAACGCCTGGAGGCCCAGGGCACATTCCGCATACTGTGCGCACACCGCCGCGGCCCCACCGGCGTCGGGACCATCAATCCTCTGGTGGAGAGGGTGCTGAGCCACCGTCTCGATAGACGCAGGGACCGGCTCTGGTACGAAGGCCGGCCGATCATAATCACCCGCAACGACTACCAGCTCGACCTCTTCAACGGAGACGTGGGCGTGATCGGACGCGACGGGGAGCACTCAGGCAGCCTCCGGGCCTTCTTCCCCGGCAAGAAGACCTCGTACCTTCCCGCGCGCCTACCCCCCCACGAAACCGTATTCGCCATGACCGCCCACAAGAGCCAGGGCTCGGAGTACGATCACGTATTGATCCTGCTTCCCGAGGAGCGCTCGCCGATCGTAACGCGAGAGCTTCTGTACACGGCGGTGACGCGCTCTCGAAAAAGCGTAACCCTGTGCGCTGGAAAAGATGTTGTACGAGCGGCGGTTTGCGCTCCCGTACGGCGTTCGTCAGGGTTACGTGAGGAGTTATGGGGGGTCGGATAAAAGTTTGTCCGGGTTAAATGCAGAAGTTGCCCAGTGCGCTGACGTTCGCCGCACGGTACAGGGTTGTAACCAACGCTCGTATTTCATGGGAAGAGATTCTACCGTTATCGACAACCTCGTTTGCGGCCGACAACACCCGTACCCGAATCTCCTCTTCGGTCAGTATCTTTTCAAGATCCAGATGTCCCTTTTCTAGCAAGTATTCCTCTAGGGATACGATGGTTGTCTCATGGATATTCTTGGCCCGATCGTCGTCCCTGCCGGTCATGGCTTCGATAAGGCGCCTCGCATCCCAGCCGCAGTCCTCGGCAAGTCCGGTGACCCGGTCGATTATTTTCTTGGAGACGCCGGCATCCAGGAGAACCTGCCGGGAGATAGGTTTTCCCCTGCCGATCTTCCAGGTCTCGGCGAACGTGTCCACTACCAGAGCCTTTGCTCGTATCCGTTCCAGATGTTCGGTTTCTAAATAGGCTGCATACCCTCCCAGGCGCGCCAGAGAATCCAGTTGCCCGAATGTCTCCAGGCCGGCGCTCAGGACGCGATACAGGACTTTGGGGCTTTCCAGCAGATGGGCCATGTGGATCGCGCCGGAGCCGGCTGACGGGTTCAGCGCCGGCACTTCCAGCAATCGGGCATATTCTTCCATCGTCACCCTACCCGGTTTTGGCACGGAGGGCTCCTTCACGGCCGACTCCCACAACGGGATATCGCCGTTACCTCCTCTCGGGCCGATCCGACCCAGTTCGAAGAGGCGGTACGAATCAGCCATGGACAACTCCTCCGAGATTGTTTTCCACGCGGCCGCGTCACCGGGCTGGCACGTGAAGTAGAGTACCTGTCGGCCTTCCCGCACCAGGGCCATGAGGCTCTCTAGAATCGCTCGGTACCGCTCGGGGTCACTGGAGCAGAGCACCTCGTCGAACACGAAGGGAACGGTCGTGTCTCCCTCCGCCGTCTCGGCGAACGCGATCCGGACCGCCAGCAGTAGCTGCATGAACTCCCCCCGGGACAGCTCGTGCAAGTGCTTCCCCTGGTTTTTTGCAGTGTCCAGCGCCATGAAGCTCACGTCGTGGTCATCGGAATGGTCGACTCTGAGCTCGAACCTGCCGCGGGTGAAGAGCCTGAAATACCGGTCGGCCCGCTGAACTACCGCGGGCATGCCCTCGACTCTGTACTCGGCATCGATCTCGCCGAGGAGGAACAGCCCGGCCTCGGAAAGCAGCGACTCTTCCCGCCGCGCGGCAAGCTCCGCGCGCGCGTTCTCGACCGCCGCCACCGCATCTTCGAGCTTGGTGTCACCCATGGCCGCTTCGATCTTCGACCGAATGTCCCGGATCTCCTCAACCAGGCTCCGGTAGTTGTCTTCCTGCCGCCGCAGGGACGCCTTTCGCCTCTCCAACTCGGGATATTCGAAATCCGTCAGCCCGCTGTCGTCACCCAGCTTCATGAGATAGTTCGACTCCTGTATTTCCAAACTGGAAATCTTACTTTCCATCTCACGATAATTCTCCAGTTGCGTGACCATCGAGAGAAGCCCCTCCCGATCGCCGTCTTCCAGGCCAATCCTTGCGTACAGGTCTGATTTTCTCTGTTTTTGGGTCTCGATCTGCGCCGTGGCGTCCGCCGCGTTCTTCTCCGCGTTGGAAAGCCGCGTCTGCGCCTGCCGGTGCTTGCCGATCCGCTCGGTGATGGCGCCGAGCCTGACTTCCGCCATGCTGCTCGAATCACAAGCTTCTTCTCCGAGCTCTCCCAAGAAGGCGTTGAGGACGACTAGGATTTCCCCTCTGACCTTTTCCGCCACCGCCAGGGACTTCGCATGGATCTCACGGTTCGTTCCGGCTTCTTGATAAGAACGAAAGTTCGCGGCCAAGTTGACCAGAGCTAAATCGGATGTGTTGGGGGCCACTCCGAACCGCTCTATGAGCTGGTTTCTCCGCGCTTCCATCCGAAGCTCTTCGTTCTTTAGCTGTTGAAGATGCTGCCTGCATTCGTCTCGTTTGCCGTCGTCTTTCTGCGCACGCCTGGCCTCCGCAAGAAGGTCGATAAGTCCCTTCAGATGGGTCAGGACTGCATCTCGTTCCCATCGCGCGGGCGGATCGATACCGAGCATGGAATACTGTCTCTTCAAGACGGCCGCGGGATCATGCTTCGACTTACGAAAGAGAGACGATCCCAACCAAATTCCTGGTGCGGCCGGCAGCAATAATAAAAGCCAGAGCGGGTTTTGCAGAAACGTAAGTACCACCGAGATGACGACCAGTGCGACAGCCGGGATCAGGATTGGGAGCTTCGGCAAAATGGGAGCCTTTGTATCTGACTGCGCTTCTCCCTGCCACTGCGTCAGGATATTGATGCCGTTGGAGAGGTCCTCGGCATTGTCGCATCGAGCCGCGGGACCCAGCGCTTCCAGCATGGACTCGTCGGCCTGCTTCTGGGACTTTAGAAATTCACTCTGGCGATGGAACTCGTCGATTGCGTCCAGGCCGGGTACGTCCAGATTGTCCAGCTTATCCTGCGAAACGGAGGATCCAAGCCGCTTCAAGCCGTCCGTTGTCCGACGGTCTGCGGCTTCCAGCTCTCTGCGTTCTTTCTCCAGGGTCTTTTCGGCCTCACGGAGATCGCCCAACTTGACCCTTTGCTCTGCGAACCGATCCGCCTCGATCGCCTCGTCGGGCAGGGAGAGTTCCGTTATCATCTCGGCAGCGGCCCGAGCCTCTTCCTCTGCCTCGGACAACCTTTGGGTATGGGTATCTAGATCTTCCTCGATCTTCCGCAAATCGCTTTCTTCGTTGCCTAAAAGATGCCGTAACCCGTTCGGGAACCGCTCGATCTCGGTTCTTTCTTGCAGTAGCTCGTTCCGGTTCTCCAAAAGCCTCTGCGCGTCCTCGATTCCGGTGATTTTCGCCTGTGCGCTTCTTGCGTTTTCTTCCTCCCGCTCGAGTCCATCCAGCCGGGCCTCGTCTCCGCGCAGTTTCTCGTGTTCGCTCTCGATCCCCCGCACCGTCTCTTTGGCTTTCTTGAACGCGACGAATTCGTCTCGCCCATGGGTTTTCTTCAGCTTCAGCAGAGGCATATCACGAGCAGTCTTCAGGTCGTAGCCGGCGGTCATCTGCCGAGAGACGCGGGTCGCAAGATCCTTATCGGTGGCACTTCCTCCAAACAGCTCATCCACGGTGACGGTGAAGCAGCCGGACAGGTGCTCGGCCGGAATGCCGGTTGTCTCTATCGGGATGCCGTCCTGCTGAGAGGTCAGTCGATCTCCCTCGATCTCCATCCGGATCGATCGCCCGTCCTCGATCCATTCGCTCACGATCGACACCGGCGAACGATCGGCCAGGGTTTTCGGCCACAACAAACCGCGGATGGCGTTGCAGGTGGTGGTCTTTCCCGAACCGTTGGGGCCATAGACAACGTTGAGCCCATCGGTGAATTCAACCAGCTCGAAACCCTCGTTCTCGAAGCCCGGCATTCGCCGGATGGCGATCTTCCTGAGCTTCATGATTTATCCTGCTCCTTGCTCAGGAGTTTATCCAGCGTGGCAATTCCCGCCTCGAACAGCAGGTCGCGGATCCGCCCGTCCGACAGCGGTTGCTGGTTGTCCGGCAGGCTCGCGTACTCGTTGGTGGCCCGCTGCTTGTCGAGGCCCGGCCGGGCGCGTTGAAGCAAGGCATTGTATTCCTCGTCCGGCCGGCCCTCATCGAGCACCATCAGGCGCCTGGCCAACAGGCCGGCCGGATCGTTCGAGCGCGCCACATTCTCGAGATCGATGTCCGGTCGGGTCTGGTTCTCGATCTTCTCGACGAAATACTCAGTCTCTTCGAGGGGCGGTCTCAGGTCGCTCTTGATCCTGTCGATTTCGCCCGTAAGACTCCGGTGTAACTTTGTGCGTCCCGTGAAGCGTAGCCGACAGCCGACCAGGATCGTGCCGGCAAGGCTCGCGCGGATCTCCTCGTGTCGTGACCGCAACGCATCGATCACGGCGCCCTCCAGGGCACCGCTGTCGTCAACCTTGTCAAGGCTGACGTCGATGTTTTCCCAGCGGAGCTTGGCCAGGGAAACCAGCTCATGTCGCGTGGTACCCGCCGGCTCCAGCTCGATCAGCCACGCTCCGTGCTCTCCGGTCTCGCTGGGATCGAGCCCCTGCGGAGAGCCGGTATAAAGGATAAGAGGGGAAGAGTCCGAGAGCACCTGCGGCCCGTGAATGTGGCCCAGGAGCCACACGCCGGGGCCTTGAGTCTTGAGCTCTTGCAGGGAGACCGGAGCGTAAACGCTCGATGCGCTGAAGCAGTCGCAATGAAGTATACCAACGATTGGGATCGTCTCGCCGAATCGGGGACAGGTTGCCAGAGGGTTCGTCCCCACGTGTCGATTGGCAAACGACCAACCGACGAACCTGACCGAATCCGAGGAGTTCGCCGTGACGACCGTGTCATTCCAGGTTTCACCCCGGCCGAGTAGCCAAAAGCCCGGGATCTCGTCGGCCAAGCGACCTAGTACATCGAAGTCGTGGTTTCCCGCGACCGCAAGAATAGGAATGTCCGCGTCGACCAACTTCCGGACGCCACGCTGCAGGTGCGAATAGGCCTCGTAGAACTTGTTGCTCTCGTCGACGATGTCCCCGGTAAGAACTACGGCGTCGACTCGCTGGTCAAGGGCGACTTGAACGAAGGCGTCCCAGACCGATGCCGGGCCCATGGTTCGCGATACCACAGTGGAGGGAAGCCGAGCCGGTTTGCGGCCCAGATGGACATCTCCAATGCACAAAATCCTAAACGCCATACCTAACCCAGAATCAAGTCCTTCGGTAACCCCCGATCAATAGCCAAGAATCCGCGGCAATGCAATCCCAGACCCAGGTTCCCGGTTGGTCGTTGACACGATCGAGCGACTGTGCAATAATGTGTCGACCATTTGGTGGAGGCCGGTACGCGGTTTTGGGCCTTTGGTGTGTAGAAAGTTTTGCACTTTCAACGACATGCCCGCCGGGCCCAATGACGCAACGCATCGAAGTACGGGGGTTTTTTCTATCGGCCGACCGCGAGGACTTGTGGCATAAAGATTGCCAGGATCCTAGGCGGAGAGGGTTATTGAGGAAAAGAATCACACTGCTCTCCATACTTCCCAACCTGTTTACGGTATCGAGCATCTTTTGCGGGCTGTATGCCATCATCCAGGCCACCGACGGCACGGCCGCCGATCGCTTCTATCTGGCCTCCGTGGCCATTCTCTTCGCGGCCATCTTCGACTCCGTCGACGGGCGGGTGGCCCGGATGACCAAGACAGAGAGCGACTTCGGATTGCAAATGGATTCGCTGGCCGACGTGATCTCGTTCGGCGTCGCCCCGGCCATCCTGGTGTACCAGTGGGGCCTGACTCACTTCGGCCTGGTGGGCATGCTGGTGGCGTTCGCGTACGCCGTCTGCGGCGCGCTGCGCCTGGCGCGCTTCAATGTCCTGGCGGCCGCGAACATGGGTACGTCCAAGCACTTCGTGGGCCTGCCCATTCCCCTGGCCGCGGCCGGCATCGTGTCGCTGGTGCTGCTGCATTTCAAGATGGGCGGGGTCCAACTGGGCTACCAGCCCCTGCTGATCGTCGTGATGGTGCTGCTGGCGCTCCTGATGGTCAGCAACATCCGCTACCGGACATTCAAGGAACTCCGCGGAACCCGGTTCGCGGCTCCGGCCATCGTGGTTCTGACCCTGGTCATAGCGGTTGCCATCTGGCAGACCAGCTTCAGCCTCATTTTGGCGACCGTCTGCACCACCCTGATCGCCCTGGGCCCCGCGGAAGAACTGGTCCGCTTCGTACGCCGGCGTTTTCACCGCCGGGAAGAAGAAGAAGAAGAAGAAACCGTCTGAGCCTCCCCTACATCTCCAGATTTTCTTTGGACACCTCGACTACCAGGGTGAAGGTGCTGCCCTTACCGGACCGGCTGGTAACCTGGATTTGTCCGCAAAGCCGCAGGGCAACCTCGCGCGACAGAGCCAGACCCAGCCCCAGACCCTCATCTACGTCCGCAGGGCCCAGGGCCTGCGACAGCCCCTGCAGGCTTGAGGCGCTCAGGCCCAAGCCCGTGTCCGACACCCGGAAGGCCACCCGGCCGTCTTCGATCTGCACGTCCACGCTGACGGTTCCCGCTTTGGTAAACTTGACCGCGTTGGAAACCAGTTCCCGCAACGCCCGGGAGATCAGCTTCGACGCGGAGCGCATCCGGGATGGTATCGGATTCGGTCCGACGCGCAGTTCGATCCCTTTCTCTTTGGCATCTTCGCGAAATTGATCGAAGGTCTCCTTGAGCAACTGACGGGGCGAGAACCAGTCGATCTCGGACCCGCTGGCGCCAGCTTGCAGGCGGAAGAACTCCGTTAAGGCATCCACCCGATCCAGGAGCCGGTGGGCACTCTTGTACACCATACCGAGTTGGCGCACCTTCTCGGCGCCCAGTTCCTGCTTATCCTGCAGCAGGACACTGGTGAAGCCGATGACGGCGTTTAGGGGCGTCTTCATGTCGTGACTGACGACCGCCATGAATTTCGCCCTACGCTTCTTGTTTTCCTCACTGCTCATTTGCCTTCCCCCTGTCAAAACGGCGTTTCTTCAAAACCCACCAGACCACCAACGCCATGACCAGACAACCCAGTACGCACCATACGACGATTATATACGATTCGAACAGCGAGCGCAGCCGTTCGAAGTTCGCGCCCACGGCATAGCCGCAGGCCAATATGGCCGCATTCCAGGCCACCGCGGAAATTCCCGCGTACAAGAGCACCCGCCAAAGCGACATGCGGGCGGCGCCGGCCACCACGAAAAAGAAGGCCCGAATTCCTGGCAGGAAACGGTTGATCAGGATGTAGACCGCCCCGTGGCGGTTGAAGCGTTCAAGCAACAGATCGTATTTCTCGCGGGTAAGCGGCGTCCAGCCCCGCACATCCCGCACAGACGGCAGGCGGTGCAGGCGGCGGCCGAGCCACACGCCGATTAGGTAGTCCAGGGAGGCACCCACCAGGGATCCCGCGGTCACCAGAGCCAGGGTGAAAGCGAAGCTCCAGTACCCCTTGATCACCAGGTACGTGCCGAACAGGGTAATGATATCTCCCGGGAAGGGAGGAAAAACGTACTCAATCAGGGAGGAAGAAAAAACAACGACTGGACCCAACCCATGTACATGTTGCGCCACAAAGTCCAGGATCGACTCGATCAGGCCCGGATCGCTCATGCAGGTTGGTAGGTAGTAAAATGTTTCTACAGATCGGAACCCTTTACCGTGGAGCGCTTATTGGCCTTGGTGCGGCCGACGGCCTTGTCGAGCAGCTTGTGGATTTCGTCGCTCAGCACGCCCGGCAGCTCACCCGAAGTCATGCACTTCTTGGACTTGATGTAATCTTTCACCTTGCTAACCACAACGAGCATTTCTTTCTTCGCCATTTTAAATCCCCTTTCCTTGGTTTTAGCCAAAGATGGCCTTTGGCCTTCGAATCCCACGCAACCGAGGAACGCAAGCTAGCACCCTCTTTGGTGCATTGCAACTCAAATCGTACCGTACCGTCAAAGGAAATTTTCAACTCGCCTTCGCCGGGATGCCCCACGACTTGCCGCGGGGAGGAATGGCGAGGCGACCCGACGTAGCCTTGGCGAAGTCGGGTTCTTGGCTACGGCTAGTTTCACTAAAAAGATCGGCGCTCAGCTAAAACAACCGGAGGCCTGAAGCAAATAATCGGCCCGGCTTTCGAGCACTCCCAGATCCGCCGCAAAATCCAGTACCGTGTAACGATTTCGGATCTCCCGGGCGGCCGGAAAGGCCCGGCGCAGATGTTCGGCTTCGAGCCCCAGTTCCCCCATGGTCACCGCGGCCCCGGCGCCGGATAATATTTTTCTTATCCGGGCCGACGGCCGCAGGGTCTGCCCTACATCGGCCCAGAGCTCCTCCCAGCCGTCCCGAATCCCGGTGAGCTCTTTTCCAAGCTGCTCGGCGGTCGGATGCTTCTTCGAGAACTCCCCCAAGACCGCTTCCGCCCGGGGACCATGCCGGGCCCGGATAGCAGTCTCCATCCGCTCGACCGGAGAATGGGCCGCGACGAGTGCGTCCACATCGATGTCGGCCGGGTTCAGCTCCTGCAAAAACTCGTACAGGGTCGCGGTGACGATGGTGGCCACGCCCACCTGGGCGCCGTGCCAGCCTTCCACCCGGTTCTCGTCCCTTGCTGACATATCCCAGAAATGACTGATGAGGTGCTCGCCGCCGGAGGCGGGGGAAGACGATCCGGCCAGCTTCATGGAGATTCCCGAGAGCATCAGCGCCTCGGTCAAGAGGGCCAGGGCCTCCGAATCGCGCCGGCGCAGGCCTTCGGCCGCATCGGCCACACGCGCCTCCGCCTCCAGGACGACCGCCTCGGGCGCCGGGCAGTAGTAGTCGCCGCGGATCCTTCCGCCCAGGCGGAAATCGGCCGTGGAAGTGGGCTTGGACTCCAGGTCGCCCAGGCCTGCTGTGACCAGCTCCCGGGGGGCCTTTTGCAGGATCTCCAGGTCGGCGATCGCCGCATAGGGCTGGTGGCAATCGACGGTGCGCTTGATCCCCGCTTGCATCACCGCCGCAATCGCCGAAGTGTACCCATTCATGGACGGCGCCGTGGCCACCACCAGGTAGGGAATGTTCCGGTTGTACGAGGCCAGCTTGGTCAGGTCGTTGATGGTGCCGGAGCCCACCGCCACCGCCAGGTCCGCCCCATCGAGCGCCGCCTCCACGGTCTGCAGGCCGGCCTCGTCGGCATGGGGACGACCACCGGCGCCGTCGGGCACCCGGCACACCCTGGCGCTGTGGCCGTCTTTTAAAAGCAGCTTCAACACCCGTTCCCCGGCTACTTCGTAAGTGACCCGATCGGCCACCACCACCAACCGCAGGGAGCTGCCCACCTCTCGGGTGAAACGAACCACGTCCTCCAGGGCCCCCCGCCGGATGGAGACCCCGCGCATATCGACGCCGTGGACCCTTCCGCACCGGCAGGGCGCGGAAAACCCCAGCAGATCATCGAGGCGCCCCGGTATATCGGCAAGAGTGTTGGTCACTAATTCAGCTTGCTTTTGGTGGAAACGCAAAACTTCTCCAAAATCCCGCGGTCGGAGCCGGAGAAGATGGGAATTTCCCGGCAGAAGGGCATGTCCCCGGGGCAATCGCCGTTGTCCGCGCACTTCTTATGACAGCGCTTGTCTCCCGCCGCACTGCACTGGTCTTCGAAGCCGTGCTTGCAAAATCGGGAGTCCCAACAGATGTAGCCCTTCCGGCAACCGCCGGTCTCCCGGTCGCACTCGCCCTGCTCCTCCTCGACCACCTCGGCCTGCTCCCGAGCCTCCGCCTCCCGCGCCGCCCGATCGGCCGCAGCCGCCGCCTTGGCCACCTCGACCAGCTCGGGATCGTAGGCGCTCTCGGGCACCTCGTTCCGATGGGGGCAACCGCAAACGATCATGCAGAAAACCACGAAAAACACCGGTAAAACTTTAACCATTTTATACCCCCTGCCGGGTAAACCTATAAATAGCTTGCCAGAACCCGGTGTTGCCTGCAAATTCATGTTTTGTCAAGCTTGACACCCAATTCCAGGTATTTTAGCGTATGGTGACTTTTTAGGAAACGGGAAAAGAAGAATAAGACAAAAACATTAAACGTGGACTCGGGCAAAGGCTTCGTCATGGGCTTCGTGGTGGACTCGACCTTCAACATGGTGGCGGACGCCGTGATCAAGAAGGGCGACGGAACCGAACTGGACGAGGTCATCTATCCGAACGCGGACTTCACCGCCTTCGACGGCACCGCGACCTCGACGACCGGTATCTTCGTCCTGCCGGACACCAACTTCGCTAGCGTTACCGAGATCGCCGCGGAAAAGACCGGGTTGACCTTCGGCAAGGAGCAGGTGGCGGCCAAGGCAGGCTTCTGCTTCTTCACCTTCATCCAGGCGGAATAACCGCCCGATAGAAGCGTAAATTTCACGGCGTGGGGCCTGCTCTCGGGTTCCACGCCGTACACAACCAGCGCCCACCTGCCGACCATCGGCTTCTCCGCGATGTTCAATTAATTAGAGCCGGTTGCGATCATTCCGCTTCGCCGAAGACCAGAGCGGTGAAGCGCATTATCCTGGCCTCCTTGGACTTCCAGCAGCCGCGCTTTGCGACGTGGGCTTTCCGGCAGAGGTGATCCAGGTATTCCTCCACCGTGGTCCAGTTCTGCTCCACGGGGACCTGGGGGAGAAAGACGCCGCGGTGCATGCCCAGCTCCAGCCACACGCCGTCGCGGCCGATCTTGATTTCCTTTTGCGGATCCTTCACCGGCATGCGCGGTGAGAGCACCGAGATCTCGATGTGGATGTCCTTGAGCTCCTCCAAGGTCACCGGGCGAAAGCGGGAGTCGTTCGTGGCGGCGTCGATGACCCGGTTGCGGATCATCCGCCACAGCGGCTCGATGGGCTCCAGGTAACCGATACAGCCGCGCAGCCGACCGTGATTCTTCAAGGTGACGAAGGCCGCCCCGGGCTCCTTCAGCTTCTCCTGCACAGGCGCGAAATCCTTCTTCTCGTCCTTTTCCAGGTAAGCCACCAGAGTCTCGCGGGCGATCTTGAGGAGGGTCTGCTTTTCCTCGTGGCTGAGAAAGTCAGCGCCGGCCTCGGCGACAGTCCGCTCCTTCTTCAGGGCCACGGCCACCGACGCGTAACCGACGATGCGACTTTTCTTGTTGCCCACGATGTCGCCGGAGTTGCGGCGGTCGAGGACCACCGCCTGCGCCTCCCCATTCTCCCGGGCCAGGTAAAGCAGCGTAAGCACCGGGCCCATTCCGCACAGCTGCGTGCAGTCGGGCTCCGGCCGGCCGGCCGGGCCCGCCTTAATATCCGTCCCCGCGCGCCGGTAGGCCAGGTAGGCCTTATGCAGTCCCTCCGGATCCATGGCCTCAATCAGCCGCAGGGCGTTTTTGTCCATGGCCACGGCGACATCGTAGGGGTAGTCGTGGGACATGTCCGTGCTGGCCACCACCAGGGTGTCCGGGCCGGGAAACACAGCCTTCAACGCCTTGGCCAACTTCTGCATCGCCAAGGGATCCGACCCGCCGATCATGACCGGCACGATCTCGAAGCCGGAAAGCGCCACCTGCAGGAAGGGCAGCTCCACCTCCAGGGCGTGCTCGCCACGGAACTTGGACGCGTCGATCCGCGCCGCGCCCGTGGCCGCCAGCTTTTTCACTCCCTCCCGGTCGATGGGAATGTCCCCCAAAGGAGTGCGGTAGGTTCCCGCGTCCAGGAGCGCCGGCACCGCGTGCCCCTGCCTATGAGCGGGGCCCAGTACCACCACCCGCTTATATTTGCGCCCTTTCAACTGTAAAAAGGCATGGGCCGCCACCGGGCCGGAGTACGGATACCCGGCGTGCGGCACGATGATTCCCAAAAGATCCCCCGCAACCTTCCGGCCCGCCTTCCCGGCCGCGTCCAGATACCCTTGGATCATATCTCTCAGCTCGTCCGCATCGGCGGGATAAAACCCCCCGGCCACCTGCGCCGCGAACACCGGCCCGGAAGGGTTGTTTACGGCCACCGGCTTCTTCTCCTCCACCGGTGCCGCCGCGGCCTTCTCTCCCTGCTCCTCCTGGCAACTAGGCGCCATCAGCAATCCCGCGCAACCAAGCCAAGCGATCGATACAAGTATCCTGGGTCCCATGGCATTCCTCCCACCCGGGCACAATGCCACAGACACATGTGCGCGGTCAAAACGTGAAAGTTGCCGATTCCTTGCCCGCTGTCGCGATTTTTCCTACAATACAAACCCATGCTTCGCGGCTTTCTCTCTGTGTTCCTGGTGATATCGGTTCTGGGGTGTGCCTCCAAAAAGCCCCGAGACGACCGTCCCTGGCCGCCCATCTATCGCACCGACGCCGCCCACCACCGGGCCGGCGACATCGTCGAGCCGCCGCCCGAAGAGAAACAGCCCGAGAAAAAACCAGCGACCGAAACCAACGGGGCCCTCTCTCTTCGGCGGGTGGAGCAAGCCATACTCATCTTCCAGAAACAGCGGATGGCTCGGGGGCCTTCCATGGACACCGCCTGGGCGCCGTTTTTTGAGACTCTTTTTGCCTACCTGGACCAATCTCCGAAGAACCTGAGCTTCTCGCCGCTGATCCGGGCGCGGGTAGCCGCGGAGTTTGAACTGGACTTCGAGCAGAGAAGCGCGGGCGGCGCTCCGCCCGAGTTGGAGGAAGCGGTGGGGATCCTGCTCATGCGCATCGACAGCAAGATGCGGGCACTGCGCGCACGGACCGGGAAAAAACCGAGACCCTCAGTCGCAGTCGGCAAGAAAGACGGGCAGCTGGCCTGGCCCCTGGCCTGCGGCCTGATCACGTCGAAGTTCGGTCTCCGCAAGGATCCCATCAAGCCCAATGTCACCCGGTTCCACAACGGGGTCGATCTGGCCGCGCCCCCCAACGAGCCGATCTACGCCGCCGCCGCCGGCGTGGTGGTCTTCGCGGACTGGGCGGGAGGCTCCGGACGCACCGTCCGGATCCACCACCGGGGCAGCCGGGAAACCCTGTACGGACATCTGTCCACCATCCTGGTGAAGGAGGGCTGGGAAGTGGCCCGGGGGGAGGTCATCGGACTCCTGGGCAAGAGCGGCCGGGCCACCGGCCACCACCTGCACTTCGCCTTCTATCTCGACGGCAACGCCGTCGATCCCCTGGAGCACCTGGAGCCCATCCCCCTCGGATTCTCCGACTCCACCCCGGGCACCCTCTTCGGCTACGGCGAGAACCTGCCGGAATAACCTCAACCGGTCCTTTGACTTACCGCCAGGCGGGGTTATAGCCTCTCCGGAGAATAAGCACATCCTCCGGGGGGAGCGGGAGTTTTGTTCTATGGCCATCTCTAAGAAAATCGACTCCTTCATGACCAAAGCCTCGTGGATTCGCAAGATGTTCGAGGAAGGGATCCGCATGAAGCAGGAGATGGGCGAAGATAA
Organism: Deltaproteobacteria bacterium; assembly: GCA_030622135.1. GTDB lineage: Bacteria > Myxococcota > B64-G9 > B64-G9 > B64-G9 > JAUXGL01. Next base: position 1,026 of record JAUXGL010000072.1, on the reverse strand, counting down.
CGTTTTCGACTTCTCCCTGGGCAACCCGATCCTGGAGCCTCCCGAATCCTGCCGGCAGGCACTGCGCGAGCTGGCCCAGAACCCGCCCGCCGGCATGCACCGCTATATGTCCAACGCCGGGGTTCTCGAGGTCCGTGCCCGGGTGGCCGAATACCTGTCCGCGGACACCGGGCAGGCCCTCGAGGCCGACGACATCATCATGACCTGCGGGGCGGGCGGGGCGATGAACATCGCCTTGAAGGCACTTTTGGATCCCGGCGACGAGGTCGTAGTGGTGGCGCCCGGCTTTCCCGAGTACCGCTTCTATGTGGACAACCACGGCGGAAAACTGGTGACGGCCGAGTCGGCCGACGACTTCGATCTGGATCTGGGCGAACTCGATCGGGCCATGGGGAAGCAAACCAAGGCCCTAATTCTAAACTCCCCCAACAACCCCACCGGGCGGATGTACACGGCCGAACGACTGAAGCAACTGGGCGATCTTCTGGCCAGGAAGGAAAACGACGCGGGCGGTCCCATCACCATCCTGAGCGACGAGCCCTACCGGAAGATCGTCTTCGACGGCGGGAAGACACCCCCCGTTTTCGACGCGCACCCCAACACCATCCTGATCACCTCCCACTCCAAGGATCTGGGCCTGCCCGGTGAACGCATCGGGTTCGCGGCCATCGGCCCCGGGCACCGCGACCGCAAGCCCCTTCGCAACGCCCTGACCTTCACCAACCGCACGCTCGGTTTCGTCAACGCCCCGGCTCTCTTCCAGCGCGTGGTCGCCCAAAACCAGTCGACCAGCGGGCCGGTGGATAAATACCAGAAACTCCGCGACATCTTCTGCCGCGGTCTCGACCAGGCCGGCATGCAGTATGTCAAACCCCAGGGCGCCTTCTACCTGTTCCCCAAGACCCCCACTCAAGACGACCTGGCTTTCGTGCGCGCCCTCCAGCGGCTCCATGTGCTGGCGGTGCCCGGCTCCGGCTTCGGCCGCGGCGGCCACATCCGCCTGTGCTTCTGCGTAACCCAGAAAGA
>JAUXGL010000139.1 GCA_030622135.1 Deltaproteobacteria bacterium | reverse complement strand
GGACGACGTCAGGCACCTGCGCCGGGCCTACCGCCTGGCCTTCCAGTCAAATTTGCTCGTCCACGAGGCCGCGGACAGGATCGAGCGCGAGATCACCCCCCAATGCCGGGCCGCTTCGATGCTGGCCGAGTTTCTCAGGACTTCCCGGCGCGGGATCACGCGATAAGCTACGGGAATTCTACTCGTCTTCAACGGGGTGCCCCGTGGTCGGCCACGGGGAGCTTCACTCGAGTTCGATGACGTTGCAGGTGATGGTGCGGATGACGCCCGCGATCATGTGGATCTTGGAATAGCTGACCTTGCCCAGGTCGGGTATGTCGGCCGCCTCGATGAACGCAATCAGGTCGAATTGGCCGGTGACCGGGTGGCAGGAATTCACGCCCGCGATGCCGCGGATTTTCTTCATGATGGTGGGAATGGTACCGGCGGCGCCCTCGATGAGAACGTATGCTTTCGCGCTCATGGCCTCTTTCTCCCAGTTCCCTCCCCTGGTTAATGAGCTTTTTGTGGGTTGAATGCGGTTAATCCAGATCGATGACGTTGCAGGTGATCGTCCTGATGACGCCCTCGATCATCTGGATCTTCGAGTAGCTGATTCTGCCGACGGCGTTGACGTCCTCTCCCTCCACCAGGGCGATCAAGTCGTACTGCCCGGTAACGGCGTGGGCGGTCATGACCCCGTCGATGCTGGAGAGTTTCTTCAAAATGCCGGGAATGGTCCCCGCGGCGCCCTCGACGAGTATGTAAGCTTTTGCCGACATGTCGATCCTTCCATTAAGTCCAATATCCATATACTGTTGTGGTTGATAAAAAGCAAGTGGAAAAATGGGGGCAGGGGTCGTGGCCGATTGACACGCCGATGCAATAAACCCTAGTATGAATGCAATTCAATCATGGGAGGTTTGCTATGTTTCGTGCCTTTTATTGGTTTGGTGTGTTTGCATGCATGATCGCGCTGGCTGGCTTCGGCTGCAGTGAATCGAGGCCCACTTCCGAGTGCATTGGCAAAGTGTGCGACGATGACATCGATTGTACCGTGGATACCTGCGCAGAAGAGACCGGGGAGTGTGTTCACACCCCCGACGACGACTTGTGCTCGGCGGCGGAGACCTGCGATGTCGAAAACGGTTGTGTAGCCAAGGTTTGCCAGGGCGATTCCGACTGCGACGACGGCCTCTGGTGCAACGGGGCGGAGACCTGTTCTCAGGAGAAGTGTACGCCGGGCACGGTGGTTTCTTGCGATGACGACATCGATTGCACCGTGGACGCCTGCGACGAGGAATCCGATGCCTGCCGGAACGATCCCGACGACGATGCCTGCCCGGCCGGGGAGGTGTGCGATGCGCAGCAGGGATGCGTGGACGGCCCCTGTTCCGCGGACGGCGACTGTGACGACGGGCTTTACTGCAACGGGACGGAAACCTGCCAGGCCGGTTCTTGCATGCCCGGCAGTTCGGTTACCTGCGACGACTCGGTGTACTGCACGGACGATAGCTGCGATGAGGCTGGTGATGCCTGCGAGTTCGTGCCCAACAATGCCAACTGTGACGACTCGGTGTACTGCAACGGCGAGGAGACCTGCGACGCCGAGACCGGTTGCGTGGACGGCACCGTGGTCGACTGCGACGACTTGGTGGATTGCACCGCGGACTCCTGCAACGAGGCCGACGACCAGTGCGACCATCTGCCCGACAATGCCCAATGCGACGACGGCTTGTACTGCAACGGGGAGGAGCTCTGCGATGTGCACAGCGGCTGCGTGGACGGTGCCGCGGTCGATTGCGACGACCTGGTGGGTTGTACCGCGGACACCTGCAACGAGACCGACGACCAGTGTGGCCACCTGCCCGACGACGCCCAGTGCGACGACGGTTTGTACTGCAATGGCGTGGAGTACTGCGATGCGGTCGACGATTGCCAGGCCGGCACGGCGCCCGATTGCACCGACACCGTCGACTGCACCCGGGACGTATGCAACGAGACCGATGATGTATGCGAGAACATCGCCGACGACACCCTCTGTGACGACACCAACCCCTGCACCGTGGACACCTGCAGTCTCGCTTTCGACCCGCCCGGCTGTATCTATGCGGTGGTGCGTGACGGCACCCCCTGCCCGGACGGGAACGCCTGCAACGGGGATGAGATTTGCCGGCGGGGCATGTGCCGGGCTGGATTTCCGGTTATTTGCGGTGACGACAATGCCTGTACGGACAATTACTGCATTCCCGCCACCGGCGATTGTGCCGCCGTGCCGGTACCAGACGGTACCCCCTGTCTCGACGGCGACGCCTGCAACGGCGACGAGGTTTGCCAGGGCGGCGCCTGCGCGGCCGGTACGCCCCTGGACTGCGATGACCAGAATTCCTGCACCAGCGATGGCTGCGTGGCCATGGAAGGTTGCGTGTGGTTCGACAACAGCATCCCCTGCGACGACGGCGACGAATGCACGGTCCTGGATCGGTGCAGCGGGGGTGTCTGCGCGGGGAAAACCATGGAGATATGCGGCGACGGGCTGGACAACGACTGTGATACCCAGATCGACGAGATCGAAGATTGTCCCGGCGGCATCGGAACCTACGTGGCTCCCCCGCCGGAGGGAGACGACACCAACCTGGGCACCCAGGCTTCGCCGCTTTTGACCATTTCCCGGGGAATCCAGAACGCCCTGATCATCCGGGCCTCCGGCAACGACGCCGACGTGTTCGTGGCCGGCGACGGCGCGCATGTTTACCGGGAGACCGTGGTCATGCTGCCGGAGGTGAGCGTGTGGGGTGGTTACAATCCTACGGATTGGTCGCGGGATCCGGCGGTCAACGTCGCCACGATTCTTTCCGACACCGTCTTGGGCATCCAGTTCACCAACACGAGCATAGGCCGCACGACGGTGCTGGACGGTTTCACCATCGAGGGCCTGCAGGTCGCCGGGCCGAACGGTGTCTCCACCGCGGTCAGCATCAACGGGTGTTCTCCCACCCTGAGCAACAACGAAATCAATGCCGGTCCCGCCGCGTACTGTTCCGGAGTGACCATCAAGAACGGGGCCGATCCCTGGATCGGCGACTGCTCCATCCACGGATCTTTCTGCCGGCGGATGGGGCGCGCGGTGGCGCTGGACGGGGCCGACGCGGAGTTGATCTCCAACCGGATCGACGGCGGTTTCGCGCCGGTCCTGATCGGAGTGGATCTGCACATGCCGGGAACCGTCCGAATTGCCGACAGCGACATTCGCGGCGGCACGGCGGGTAGCGGAGTGATCGCCGGGGACGCCGTGGTTGCCGGGATTCGCGTCTACGGGGCGGTCGATGCCGTCAATATCGAGTACAACACCATTTCGGGCGGCTCGGCCGACGGAAGCGATGCGGTCGCGATCGGCATTGGCCTGGAAAACTGCGACGATACCGAGGTGATTATAGCGGGCAATCCGCTCATCCAGGGTGGCGAGGCCAACGGCGGCTCGCTGAGCACGGGCATGGCCTTCGGCGTGATTGCGGACGGCCGGTGTCCCGCGCGGGTTACGGGCAACGGGATCATCCTGGCGGGCCGCGGACAGACCGACTACGGAGTCGGGGTACGCTGCGGCGGCGGCTCCGCCTGTGTGATCGACGACAACCAGCACATCCGGGGTAGTTCCGACGCCCTGCGCGACAGGGCGGTGGGTGTGCATTGTGAGGCGAGTTCTTGCTCCTCGGTTTCCCGCAACGGACTGATAGCCGGCGGGACGGCGGACGGCGTCGTGGGGATCGCTCTGGACGGCGGTTCGTCTCCCGACGTGGACCGCAACGAGGTGTATGCCGGTTCGTGTGGTTTTGGCGGTGCCGACGCCGGCGCGGGCATCGGTTTGCAGCTGTCCGGCAGCGCCGCCCAGGTGACCAACAACGTGATTTTCGGCGGGGCCTGTTCACGGGCTTACGGTGTTTTTCAGAGCAACGTCATGGATTCCGGCGGGGCGGCGGTGCTGCATGTCAACCTGAACGGCAACTACATCAACGCCCTGGGCTTGCCGGATGCGTTCACTCAGGGTTGCTACGGCGTATTTTTACAGCAGGCCCATGGCCCGGCGTCACCCCAGGGCGACTACCGCAACAACATCATCAATGCCGGCTACTGCCTCGACCGCTATGGCTTTGTGGAGGTGGACGTCGGCTCGGATCCGCGGACGGTGGATTTCAACGACATCATCGGCTCCACCGTGGCGGTGTACTTCGACGAGGGCGCCACGCCTCTGCAATCGATCGGCGCGGTCAACGCGCTCACCGACATCCAGACCGGCGACAACATCTTAGTCTACCCGGACCTGGTGAACGAGGCGCCCTCCGGCGACTTCCACCTAAACGCCGGCTCTCCCTGCATCAATGCCGGCACCACCGAGGGCGCGTCCGATCACGACATGGATGACGAATCCCGCCCCGCCGGCTCGGGCATAGACATCGGAGCGGACGAGCACCACTGACCTTTTCGGTCAGAGTAACTCGATCACGATCTCCTCGGTATCTTTCCGATCCACTTGCTGGCAGAAGTCACGAAAGGCGGGGTAGTCCTGGGGCTGGACGCGGCCGGCCTTGACGCGCAGGTTTTTTTCCAAAACCAGGCGGTTGCCCTTCTGGCCGGCAGAGAGGGAGAAGGTGCTCAGGGGCGCCCGCAGGTAAACCGGCCGCGACAGGCGGGCCTTGGCGCCTTTAGGGAGGGTCAGGGTTATGTGGCTGTCGGTGCGGGTCTCGTCGCCTAAAAGCAGCGGCAGCTTGCGGTCGGGCTTGGCGATTAGAGACGCGCCGAGGCGATAGGGATAGAAGCCGTCCTGGATGACCAGGGTGTTTCCGCGGCGGCGGGCGAAGCGGGGGACTTTCAAGCGGTACTTCAGCACCAGCGGCCGATCGGGATCGGACAGCCCGGTGATTTGGTGCTCCAGAAGGATGGCTCCGCTGAAGTAGTTACCCAGGCCGGCCTGCAGGATCTGCTTGCGCTGGCCGGGGCTCAGGGAGGCGAGCAGCCGGCGGTATTGGGTCGCCTGTGCCGTGGTGATGCGCTCGTGTCCGGCGCCCTTTAGGGTTCCGTCCGGTTCGAGCGCGAGGTCGAGTTGGATTTCTCGGGCCAGGTATTGCTGGGGGTACTCGGGTACGCGCACGAACGGCGGGCTTTTTGCCGGGGAGGTAATATCGATGGCACGCATGCCCTGGAGAAAGGGATAGAGGACCCCGAAGGTATTGAAGCGATTGGAAGGGTCCATGAATATCCGCTCGTCTCCGATCTTTACGGACAACAATCCGTGCCGGTAGGTGCTTCGGTTGGGCAGGCGGTAATCGACCTGGGAGTTGCCGACCGTCCGCACCAGCAATACTTGCGGCCGGTACCCCAGGATGCGCAACAGGGCGGTCAGTAATACCATCCGGTTTCCCTCGCGATGCGCCAGGATGTGAGCGGCGGGTTCGGCCAGATCGTCGTCGTCGCCCACCTGGCGGATCTGGGTGCAGACGGCCCGGAGCAGGCGCTTGATGCACTGGCGGTCTCCAGACGCATTCCGGGTGGACTCGCGGGCGAAGTGGGTCAGCTCCGGGGTTGGACGGACGGCCCGGTCCAGTGCTACCCGCATTCGATCGCGAGCGTCCTCCCAGCTTATCCCGAACCCCACCTGGACGAACGGGGTGTACTCGTCGGTGGGGGCGGCGTTGGGTTCTGAAAGGATCATGGGGGAGTTTTTACGGGACCAGACGTACGTGTCGAAACCGCTTTCCTCGATCCGCACGGGTCTTGGAGTGGCGCCGTGGGCGTCCACCCGCAGGGTTGTCCCGGCCGGGACCGCCACGGAGTAACGCGACCGGTAGATGGGCATGTCCAGGGTGCGGAAGTACCAGCGCCGGGCGACATAAGCGCCGCCGGTTCCGCGGATGCCCTGGAGATATGATACTTCCACGAAATCGCCCACCTGGAGGGCGGGCAGCGAGATGGTTTCCTTACCGGGAATGGGTTCCGCGTCGACCATGCTTCCGTTGGCTTTAATGGTGCGGATCTCGTCGATCTGCGCTCCGGCCGGAACGTCTTTGATCTCACCCCAGTACTCCAGACCCTCCGGTGTCAGGACTTGCGCGATGAGGTGTGCTCTTTCGATGCTGGAGCCGTCCGGGGCCACCTCGATGGCGGTAGAGTTCAGGACCAGCACGGCGTTCCCGCCCGGACGAAACCCGGAGGAGCGGTACTCGGCAATTACCCGGGCGGCGTCGAACCTGCGTTCCCCCGCCAGGCGGATTCCCTCCGGTTTTTCGTCGGCAACCGCCAATGCCAGGCGTGCGCGCAGGTCCCAGGGAGTGATGGACACCAGCTGCCGGCGCGCGGCCCGGGCCGCTTCTGGCTTTTCGAGCCGTTCGAGCAGATCCGCCTTGCGCCAGAGAACGTCCGGGTTGCCGGGCCCTACCCGCTCCGCCTGCGCGATCACTTTCCCGGCGGCCCGCAGATCTTCCGAATCGATCAACAGATCGAACAAGGTCAACCGGGGAGCGGGGGAGGCCGGGAAGCGCCGGATGATATTGTTCAATAGAAAACGGGCCCGATCGAGACGGTTTCTTTGGGTCCACAGCCAGACCAGGTTTTCATCCCGGGAGCCCAGCGACTCCAGCACCGCCGCCAAGCGGGTCGCCGTGGCGGCGGCGCCCTGATGCATGGCGCGCAGCAGCAATCGGCGCAGAGACTCGTGGTGATCCGGGACGGCGGCCAGGGCGGCCTGGTAAGCGCGTTCGATTTCCAGCGGCCAGCCGAGCTTCTCGTAAATCCGGCCCTGGAAGAAGGGCCAGATGAATGCGCCGGGTCTCTCGGCTTTAAGCTTTTGCAGGGTGTCGAGGGCCTCGATGGGCTTGTCTTCTTCCAGATCCAAAAGCGCCAGCCGGAACCGGGCCAGCAGCATGTCCGGACAGAGTTGCAGCGCGCGCCGGAGGTGTTTCCGGCTGCGCACCATGTCGATTTGGAAGGGGATGGTGGGACCGTCGAGCCGGAGCAAGCCGGACAGGTAGTGGGACAGAGCGAACTCCGGAGCCCGGGTCAACGCCGCGGCCAGGTGTTGCTTGGCCGCGGTCAGATCGCCGTCCTCCCAATCCAGATAGGCGGCCAGCAAGGGGGCCAGGGGATCGTCGAGGCACCGCCGGGCGCGCTCGGCCAGGCGTCCGCGCATTCCCAGCGCCGGCTGGATCGGAACGGTCTTCCCGCCCGCGGGATACCGGGGCGGTTCGTGATTCTGCGTCCACCATTCTACCGGCGCCGGTCTTCCGTCTGGGGTGGTGAGCTCGACCGAGATTTGGGTTTCCCGGGTTCTCAGGGGAACCTTCAACACGATTCGGTGCCAGCCTTCCCGGGCTACGAACGGCAGGTGAACCACGCGGGGTAAAGTTTTTTTGTGAGCGTCGTGTGCGTAGAGCGGTGCGTCGTCGAGAAATACAATCCAAGGGTCTTGGCTTTCGATGCGCATCGAAAAATTGACCGGACGCCGGGTGAAAAAAAAGGTTTCGGCGTACAAGAGCCCCGCTTGCCCCAGTCGATCCAGCGTCAGCGATCCGTTTTCGGGCCAGGCGGGAACCCGGGGCGGTTGGCCCGGAGCGCCGAGCGGGGCCTGCTCGGGGGGAAAGGGGGAGTCGAAGTCGACCAAGGGATGCCGGCCGAAGGGATGGGCGGTTTGCCAGAAACGGGGAATTCCCATTTCCGCTTCGATGCGATCCGCGGCATCCCAGGCTCCCCGGCGCAGCGCTCCTTCCCACAGGATCTTGCGGAGAGTCCGGGCGGTTTCCGGTGGAAGCCCGGAGGTGGAATCCAGGTGCGATCGGAGGCGGGCGGCGATTCGTTCGTGCCCCCGGCGGACTTGCTGGGCTACCTCACGCAGTTGCACCGCCGCTACCAGTCCCTCGGGGGCTCGCGGATTCGACTCGATCGTCTCTAAGAAGGCTCCGAGCGCCGCGTCGAGGTCGGCCCATAGCATGTGCACGAATCCCTCGCCGAGCTTGCCCAGCGCTCGCTGGTTGCGATCGGTCGGGGAAAGCGACCGGTAGGCCTGCTGAAAATCCCGCAGGGCTCCGGCCAGGTCGTTTTTCCGTACCATGCGCGCCCAGCCGCGTTGCAGGCGCTGGGTGGGCGTTTGGGGAGCGGAGGCCAAAAGCTTTTGGGAGCGTTCCGCTCCCAGGTCCAGCAGTGCGGGCGTGTGGGCGCATCCCAGGCCGCCGGACACGATGAAAAGAAACCAGAGGATGCGCCTACACTTTGAGCGCCTACATGCCCGCACGGTGGTCTCCGCGTAATGTCAGCCGGCTTCCCAGGACCCGATCCACTTCGCCCAGGAAGCGGCGGAACGCCGGGTAGTCGGCTGCCTTGATGCGATTCTGGTTCAGACGGAACGAGGCCCGCACCGCGATATTATTCTTCTCCAGCTCAAAGGAGATCTTCGCCAGTCCGAACGGAGATTCGACCGTATCCGGCGATGGGAGCCGGGTTGGCCGGAAGCCCTCCAAAACGGTGACGTGAACGGTCCACTCCACCGACCAGGGAGGAGCGAGCAATAGATCGAAGCGCCGCTCTTGAAACGGCGAGAAGATTTTCTGGTATCTGGTGGGACTCACCAGCGCGGGCATCTCGATGGCGCCCGCCTCGGCGCGGCAGATGCCCGGCGCCCGGAATTCCGCTTGGGTCACCAAGGGACGCTCCGGGTTTTTCAGGTTTTCGATGTTCATGGCCGTGACCTTGGCGCCTGGAAACAGCTCGTTTACGGTTTTTTCGAAGATATCTCCGCGGGCCGCGGCGCCGGCGAAGCGAGCCCGCAGGGCCGGGGCCACCGATCCGGTTACCGCCACCCGGGAGTGGATGGCTGCGCTGCCGTCCGGAAAGGGCCGAACCCGGTAGAGGATTTCGGTGCGGTTGCGCTCCGGGGGTGTTTTGGGGATTGGAACCAGGTGGCCGCCGTCTTTTTCGATTACCAGGGCCAGGGTGTCCTGATCCTGATCGGGAAGCTCGGTAACGTCGTGAAAGGGCGCGGTCCCATCCAACCAGAGGCCGTGATCGGGCAAGTGGCAGATGGCGTGGTTGAAAACCGCCAGAGACGCGGGAGCCCGGGGCACGGGCCCGAGCCGCTTCATGCGCACCAGGGCCATCTGCGCCCGGATGCCCACCTGTCCGAACAGGGCGACCAGCAGGGCGGATTTGTCCTTGCAGTCGCCGAACTTTCGCGTCAGCACGTCGGAGACCTGGTAGGGCACGTAGCCGTGGATACCGAACTCCAGGCCTACGTAGCGGGTCCGATCGGTCACGAACCGGTAGATGGCGCGGATTTTATCCAGAGGCTCGGACAAGTCCTCGGTGAGCTCCCGGGCGAGCTTTTTCACCTCCGGGCCGGGAACCAGCTGATCGGAGGTTTGCCCCGAATACCACCGGCCCAACTCCTGGAAGCTCTCGAAGGTGGAGATGTGGAGAAAGGAGTTGGTCTCGGTGATGCCGGGCATATCGGGTTCCGGCTCCACCGCCGGGAGGTCCCGCGTCTCCCACTGGTGAACTACGCTTCCGTCCTCCCGGGGCGTTTTTTTGTAGCGGGCCGATTTGGGCCGGTTGAAGTACAGGGTTTGCTTCTCGGGCGCCAGCAGGATGTATGCGGCCCTTTTTGTAGGTTGGGAGTACTGGAAAAGAAACATGTCGCCGAAGTAGTTGCCCAGCATGTTCCGGCCGCCCATGTCCTCGATCAGGTAGGACAACTCCACCAGGTCGCCCGGGGACAGCCGCGGAAAGGTGATCTCGCGGTCGTGTACGTCGTAGTAGAGGTTGTACCACGGTTCCGACAGCGAGTAGTCCCGGACCAGTACACCGGCATCCGTGGTGTTGTCCGGGTGGAAAACCCGGCTTTGCAGGATGCGAACCTGCTGGCGGGCGGGGGCGTATTCGATGTGGAACGTCCGGTTCAGTTCGGCTCCCCGCCGGTTTACGATTCTTATCAGTTGCTGCCGGTACCTGGCGGTGGTTGCGTTCTTTTGAAGCCGTACCACGGTCAGGTCCGAAAGGCGTATGGCGCCCGCGTCCGACTCGTCCGGATCGGCCCGCATGGCCGCGGCCGGAGGGATCGTTTTGGGGTCTACCCTCCAGGCGTTGTAGAACGTCTTCTTTCTGGATTGCAAAAACTCGATGTGTTGTTCCAGACGGCGATCCTGGGGGGTAAGCTCGAGGGCGCGGCGCCAGCGCTCCAGTGCCCGGTCCGGCTTTCCTTGCGCTTGCAGCGCCAGGCCCTCGCGGACGAGCGTCCTCGGTTCCCGGGGACATAGTGCCGCCGCCCGACGGTAGGAGTAGAGCGCTTCCGCGGGCCGATGATTGTGCCGCAGGAGGTCCCCCCTCTCGATCCACCATTCCAGTCGCAGCGGGTCTTGGCGCAACAGCCGATCCATCCACCCGAGGGCGGCATCCGGGTCGCCCCGCTCCAGGGTCAATTCGAAGAGGTTTTTTTGGATGCTCGCATCGTTGCGGTCCAGCTCGAAGAGGCGTTGGTACAGTTTTAGCGCCTGGGTGGTTCGACCGGCTCGCCGGTACAGGTTGGCCGCGGTTGTCAGCACCGCGATGGCTTCGGGGTGGCGCTCGATCAGGGCCTTCAGGCGTTTTTCCGCCTGGCCCAGCAAGCCCAGCTCGTGCAGCAGCTCGGCCGTCTCCAGCTCGGAGGGAAGATATCCCGGCTCGGCCGCGAGCGCCATCCGGTGGAAACGGAGGGCCTTATCGGTCTGGTTGCGGATGTGCTGGATGAACCCCAGACGACTGGGCGCCTCCGGTCGCGCGGGATCGAGCCTTTGGGCTTGATGCAACAGTTGCCGGGCCAGGTTGTCGTCTTCCGTGGCTTGTGCGAGCAGGAGCCGGATCTCCACGCCCGCGGGATCGGCCGGGTCCAGGTGTTCTATTGCCCGCTGAACCAGCTCTTCCACCCGGCGCTTTCTCCGGTCGAACGCGCCGGTGTACGCGAGCGCCAGGGCGGTTTCGGCGAGGACCTCCGGGTTTTCTGGGTTTTTCTCGGCTCGATCGAGAAACCAGGAGGTCAGCGTCGTCCGGTGTTTTACTTTTTTTATTTGAGGCGGTGAAGCCGCGGCCAGGGCTTTCTGGATCGACGCCCGGTCGGACACCGGCTTGAGCGAGGGAATGGGCCGGCCCTTTCTGTCGGTGATCGCCAAGGAGAATCCCCAGTAGCCTTCCTGTTGAGCCACCTTGAGGAGTACGCGGTTGTTGCCGGCGGGAAGTATGAGATCGAGCACGTGCTGCTCGGCGCGCAGCGGGTGGGAACCGGGATCTTCGAGGATCAGGCCCTGGTTGATCCACAGCTTGCATCCGTCGTCCGAGCCCAGGTGCAAAAGAACCCGGGTGGGACGATCGACCGAAAGGATGGCGAACGCGTATGCCACCGCGTTCGAACTGGGTGAAAAGAGGGGGTGTAGCTTGATCAGCCCGTCGAAAAATCCTTCCGGCGCCGGCCGCCAGCGCATGGGTTGACGGCCGCCGGGCACGATCGCCTCGAGGTCGATCTTTTTCTCCGGGCCATACACGGCCTGGTAGCCCCGGTGTCCCTCGTTGTCGAACGGACCAATCAGCCACCATTTTCGGACTTGGCCCAGGCCGTCTTGGGCTTGCCGGGCCCGGCCGTCGTCGCCCCGGGCTCGCAGCCGGCTTACCCGCATACGGGCGGCCAGACGCCTGAGCGGAAGCGGGGCCGTCCGCCGATTGGACAAGCGCTCCAGCGAGCGAAGGATTCTTTCTCTTCCCGGCGCATCGGTGAGATCTTCCAGCTCCTCGATTTGCCACAGCCATCTGGCCGCGCGCATGCTTTTGGCCGTGCGCTCGACGTTCGATAGCAGAGCGGAGAGCCGCTCCCCTTGGGGGGTTGGGGTTGGTCCCGCCAGAATCAGTGAGATCAGGATTAGGAGAGCCGTCGGCGGCATTAATTCCAGACCAGGTCGGGGGGTTCGATCACCATGAGCTTGCCGATGAGCTTGTCGCTGTCTTTCCGATATCCGAAGAAGGTGATGGTTCTTTTGCCGCCTCCGTTCTCGGATACCTGCATCTCGATCCCGACGTCGATGGCCCGGCGCTGGGCCGCCGGCATGCCGAGAAGACCCCGGCGGACTCCCGCCAGTATTTCGTAGGCAATCATCCCCTTCAGGTAGTCGAGGTCGGTCGACAAGAGAACGGCATTTTGGTCCAGCAGGGACGCGGCCAGATAGGATTTGGACCCGCTCTCGCCTTCGAGCAGCCAGATGTTCATATTCGAGATGTAGCCCCTGCCGGTTCCGTCGAAATCCGTGCGCAGCGCCTTGGCGAGCGTGGCCAGGGATTTTTCGTGCCGCTTGGACTGCACCCGGACGCTGGTGTGATGGCGGTAGTTGTTGGCCAGCTGGGTGACGAAATAGATTCCCCGGCCCATCTTGTGGGTCTTGAGGATCTTGATAGCGCTGGCCAGATCCATCTCCACCACGGTTTGAGTGGAGGCGCGGGAGGCCAGCAGCATAAGTCCAAGTGCCAATGGTAAGCCGAGGCGACGCATTTCAAGACGCATTAAAGCAAACGCTCAAGAGATAATCAAGGCAGGAGATACATCCGCGAGCGGATCCGGCGCAGGGTGGTTATCCAAAACCGGGGGGAGAGCCAACGTCTAAGCGGCCGGTGAACCCGGACTACTCGCCCGCAGACGGCCTCCGGGCGGACGCGCTCTCCCGGGCCCGCTTCCGCATCGCCGCGAACAAGCAGGTCGGGACCCGACGACTTGGTGCCGATGGATATTACCCGGTGGAGTCGCGGGCCTTCCTGGGTTTCCGCCAGGACCACGTCACCCACCCGGGCGGCGCCTTCGAGCAGGGGGCCTAGGATCACCCGGTCGCCGTGGGCGATGGCCGGGTACATGCTGTGGCCGGTTGGGTGGAAGCTGAAGTGTCCACCCCGGGAGATGACCTCCCCGGCGAGTTGAAGCAGTTGCCGGGGCGGCACCGGTTTGTTCATGCAACCCCCGCGGCTCGCAGCGCCGATTCGTCCGGGCGGAAGCGCAGCCGCCGGCAGGGCACGCCGGCGCCGACGTCATGGCACATGCCCAGGACGAAGTTCAGGCCCGTCCGAGGCCACCCGGCCAAAAAGCACACCCTGAACAAACGCTCGACCGCTTCCCGGGTGCTCAACGCGCACGATTCGGACTTGTTTGCCTTCTCGATGAAATATACCGAGGCGAGAGGTCCGAAACAATGGGAGGCGAATTGAGCCTCGCCGTGCCAGGGAGTTCCGTAGACGCTATAGCCGGATTTCTCCGGGCGGACCACCAGCCGATCGTCGGACAGGATGGTGCCGCTACGCGGGCCGTGTTTTTTGAAAATTTTCCCCAGCGTGCTTTTCCCGGCCCCGGACTCGCCCAGAAACACGTGTACCTTTTCGTCGAGCAGCAGGCCGCATCCGTGCAACAGCAGGCCCCGGCCCCGCATGAGCAAGAAGCTGGTCCACAGCTCGTGCAGCGGATCGCGAAGCGGGAAGCGCCGGGTATCGTCCTCCAACTCCGTTGGATCCAGCCGCGCCTCCCCGCGGGTCAGGTCCGCGTCGAGCTCCAGGATATGGTAGGGGCGCCCCGGCGGTCCCCCCGATCGCAGGACCAGGCGGATTCCTCCGGGGGTTTCGTCGACACGCCAGACTCCGCCGGAGTCGAAGAGCGCTTGGGTCTCTCTGGACAGATCCACTTGTCCGAGGTTGCCCCGGCATCGCGCCAGCGGTTTCTTATCGTCGGTCAGGTAGGGATGCAGGTGTTTGGGGACACCGGACGCGCCTTCGCCCTCGATGGCGATGGAAATGCCCCCAACGGACAGAACCGGGTTCAGCTCCCTCCTCCTAGACAGCCGCCGCACGGGCCGTAGGGTCCGCCCTGAATGCCTCCCTTGCAGATGCTCATCAAGGCCTCGTTCACGGAGATCTCGGTGAAGGTAACCCGTGGAGGCACGTAGGCTTCCCGCGGTTTCTTCCCGGCGGTGTGAGCCTTTCGGTCTCTTTTATCCTTTGGGCTCATGCTACCTTCCGGCGGATCAGCTCCGCCCGGGCTTGGGCCACATGGCAGTGGTAGTAGTCACCGTCCGTCGGGGGCACGTCTCCCAGTTGTGCTAGGCCCGGGCAGTAGCTGCAAAGGTGTTTGAGTCCGCAGTCTCCGCACGGAGAGTCGGCGTAGCCGGGCCGGCCGGTCGTCTCCAGTTGCCGCCACCCGCGGATGAACTCGTTTTCTCTCAGGTCCACCGCCGGTCGGCGCAGCATCAGGCAGGGAGACAAAAGACCGGACGGGTCGATGTTGAACGAAGAAAATCCCGCGCCGCAGGAGGAGTCCGGGCGGTTGGTTCCGCGCCGGCGCCACTCGCCGTCGTACTCGATCAGCTTTTCCAGTTTTCCGGCGTCATCCAGTTCCAGGCGGACCGCAGTGTGCGGGTCCATTCTCAACTTCCAGGGGCTTTGGTCTTTTTTCAGGGTGAGGTCTAGGCCGGGATCGAGGTGCACATCCAGGCCTCGCGACCGGCCCAGCGCCCGCATGTTTTCTACCTGGTTCTCAAGCGGGCCCAGCAGAACCGCCTTGAGCATCACGTCGATGCTTCGTTCCAGCAGCCGATCCAGGCCGGCGATAACCCGGTTGAAGTTCTTGCCCGAGCCGGTCACGGTTCGGTAAGACTCTTCGTCCCCGCCGTAGAGTGAGATCTCCACGCAGCGGGGCGGGTTGACGGCT
>JAUXGL010000088.1 GCA_030622135.1 Deltaproteobacteria bacterium | reverse complement strand
GTATATTGAGTTACCCTGGGCAGCGCTTTTTGCAGTACCCGTTTTCTGGGTGAAGTCAATATGTTATGTTGAAATGTAGGGGCACCAATGGGAGATTGGGGCGGGCCCTTGCAACCCGGCCGGTCCTCCGATTACAATAGGGTCAAACGACCGTTTGGAGGTCTTTTTGTGATTGAAGCCGTCTTCGAAGCCATCAAGGCCCGCCGGAGCGTCAGGGCATATCTTCCCGAGGACATCCCCGACAAGGTCATCGCCAGCATCCTGGAAGCGGCCATCTGGGCGCCCACCGCCGGAAACGCGCAGCCCTGGTACTTCTACGTGCTCCGCGACAAGTACCTTAAAAAGAAGCTGACCGAGGCGGCGCTGGCGCAGGCGTTCATAGCCCAGGCACCGGTGGTGATCATCGTCTGCGTCGATCTGGACCGGGCCCAGGCCGCCTACGGCAAGCGCGGCACGGAGCTGTATTGCATCCAGGACTCCGCCGCCGCCGTCCAGAACATGCTGCTTTGCGTCCACGCCCTGGGCCTGGGGGCCTGCTGGGTGGGCGCGTTTGACGAACAGGCCACCAGCGACCTGTTGGATCTCCCCCGGCAGCATCGGCCCGTCGCGGTGGTCCCCATCGGCCGGCCGGACGCGCTCACCGAGAACCCCGGCCGCCGCGCCCTCCACGAGGTCTACTCGGAAATCGACTGAGAAAATGCCCAAAGGCCTGCTTACCGTCTGTCTGTTCATTCTGGCCCAGCCCTGCGCGGCCCAGGACCAAACACCGAACCCCATAGCCATTCACGTAGTGGCGGTGAGCCCGGAGGCGCAAAAGGCTCGCGGAGGCATTCACCGGGCAAAGCACGACGAAAGCGTCACCCTGTACGCCGCGGTGGAGGCAGAGGTTTCGGGAAAGAAAGTGGTGATCACATCCGCGCCGGCGTTGATTCTCGACGGCCGGGTCGTGCCCGCCCGGCGCATGGTTAGACCGGACGCTCACCAAAACATCCAGCTACGCTGGTACAAGTTGGAGCCCGCGGGCAACTCCTACAACAACACCGCCGGGGGCTTTCACTGGGATCCCATCGAGTACCGCCAGCACCCGCTGGGCCCCTGGGGCGCTAGCTGGCAGATGCCCGCCGACGCGCACCCGGTGACCTACCCCGACACGCACGGCGGCCTGGGAACCATGGCGTTCAAGCTGGCGGTGAAGATCGGCGACCGGGTGCTCTCCTCCCCCGGAAAGGAAAGCATCTTCCGCGGCGGCCTGAGCGACGCGGTCATCCGGGTGGCCTTCCGCCGCGACGACACCTTCCCGGGCTACCTCACCGAGCTGTTCAACACGCCCTACATCTGGGGCAGCGCCGGGTACCCTCCGAAAAAGCACCAGGCCGAGCGCCTGATCGGCTCGGACTGCGCCGATTTCGTCGTCTACGGCGCCCGCCGGTCGGGTCAGAACATCCCCTACCGCGGAAGCTGGCACCTGCCGCTGGTGGCCGACACCGTGGCCCGGGCCGAGCAGGTGGACTCGCAAGGGCGCTTCCTCCAGAAAGGCGGAAAACCCGTCGCCGTCGGCAAGGACGGCGTCCACATCGGCGATCTGCTGCTCTTTTTAGGCCACGTGGGCGCGCTCTTGGAAGATCGCGAGCCCGTGGGCGTCCTCGACACCAACGACATCATGATCCACACCTTCTGGGCACCACCCACCGAGGAGCCCATCTCCAAGACAGCCTACGCCGAAGCGGCCGTGCGGGTGCTACGCTGGAAATGATTCGTACAAGTAACCCAAAAAGTATATTGCTCACGCCCTTCCAACGATCATCCAGTGGGCGGGGGGTAAATCGAATGTCCGCAGGTCGGACAATCCGGCCGCGGTCATCCAACCTTTGATTTGCGGTCCGGAGTGGGTGTCGCCGAAGCTGCGCGTGTTGATGGCGAAGAGGCAGCCCATCACATTTTCGCGCTTGGCGTCATCGATTGTAAAATCCACCACTGCCACGCGGCCATTGGGTGAACAGGCATCCGCCGATCTCTGGATCAGGGTGGCGGCGTCCTCGGGGCTTTCTATGTGCAGAACGTTGGCCAGAAGGACCAGGTCGTAGCTCCGGCGCTGTTTGCGGCGCTGTTTTTTAGGGCCGCCCTCGCTGTGTTGAGGGGAGCCGAAGTCGGTTTCGTGGTAGTCGCCGCCGATGAAACCTATTCGGCCCTCGAATTTCTCTTTTTCCAGGCTTTTTCTGCCCAGATCGGCTACCTCGGGGGTATCCAGGATGGTTACCTCCAGGTCTTTCTTGGCGCGGCAGAAAAACCGGGCGTAGCCGCCGATTCCACCGCCCACGTCCAGCACTTTTCGTATTCCGGCGAAGCCGTCCAGGGCCCGGATGACTTGCGGGGCCATCAGGCCGGCCGAGGCACGCATGCCCTGACCGAATTTCAGGAGCTGATCCCCGGTGCGCACTCTTTTGGGCTGGGTTCCGGTGCGGACCCACTCCTCCAGCGTGGCGCCCCAGCGCTCGTAGAGGCCGTGGGCGTGATCGACGAAGGGGGTCAAATCGGATTCGCCGGGAAGCAGGTGGGGCTTCAACTCGTCGACTACCCGGTAATGTTTCCCGTCAGCCGCGACCACGCCCAGCGAGCAAAGCGCCCGCACCAGCTTGCCGGTGGCCAGGTCGTCCAGGCCGAGATCCCGTGAAACCTCCTCGGTCGTGGCGGCCGATCCCGCCAGGCGGGTGAGAATCCCGGTCTGGGAAGCCACCGTCAGCACGCGGCTTTTGGCGAAGTCCCAGAGACATTCATAGAAATCGGCGACGTTCATCCCGACGCCTTCGGGGCTTTCCCGAGCTTCAAATCGTATGTCATCTGTTTCTCCTTTTTCTGTTTCTCCTTTTTCGCGCTACTTTCATTAATCGCAGCATTATACGTCATTGACTTGTTGTCGTGAATACCTTAGTCTACAGAATCTGAAAATGAGGGCTGGAGGTAATAGAATGAAGACATTCCGAAGCATGATCGCACTCCTTCTCGCGCTGATCCTGGCGGCCGGCTGCGGGGGTCGCAACGACGGCACGGACGGCGGCGATGAAGACGGGCAGGCGGACGGCAGCAACGATTCATCCATCACGATATACGATATCCAGGACCCGACCGCCGCCAATCACCCCGGCCACAACGGCGGCGTCTACGCCAAGGGAGTAGTGGTCGTATCGCCGATAGTCGCGGGCGAGCCGGACTCCGTCCAGCCGGACAGCTTCTACGTGGCCGAGACGGCCGGCGGGCAGTATTCGGGCATCTGGGTAATCGGCAAGGACGCCACCGGGCTGGCTCCCTTCGTCCCCGGCGACCTGCTGGACATCCGCGGCATCTACAAAGAAGACAGCAGCCCACCCTCCTTCGGCAACGGCATGATCGTGGCCAGCCAGCTAACCAAGGTAGGCACCGGAACGATGCCCACGCCCACCCCGGTCAACGTAGCCGACGTGAACACGACCGGAGCCCTGGCCGAGGCCTACGAAGGGTGCTTAGTCGAGGTGCAAAACATAATCGTGACCGATCCCGACCCGGGACACGGTGACTTCCTGGTCAAGCCGGCCAGCGGAACAGGCGAGCTGTTGGTTTCCCCCAAGTTCGACGACAACTACAGCTACGATCCCGCGGCCGACGACGCATTTTCGAAGATCTCCGGCGTCTTGGAGTACTCCTACTCCAAGTTCCGGCTCCAGCCGCGTTCCTGCAACGATCTGCTCGACGATCAGAGCCGGCCGGTCTGCGAGCCGTGCCCGGACGCCGCCGCGCCGGTAACCATCGAGCAGATCCAGAACCCGGGCGCCGCCGGGTACGTGCCCACCCACTGCCCGGTCAAGATAGTGGGCGTGGTAGTCACCTCACCGGTGTTCGAAACCTCCGGGGAGGACGCCTTCTTCGTTCAGGATCCACAGGGCGGCCCGTGGAGCGGAGTGTTTGTCTTCGCCAAGGGCATCGACGCGCCCACCCTGACCATGGGGGATCTGGTGGACATTCAGGGCTCCACCGACGAGTACAACGGCAAGACCGAAATCGTGGCCACCGTAATCACCCCCGGCGGATCCGGGACCGTGCCCGATCCCGCGGTGGTCGCGCCCGCGGACATACGCACCGGCGGCACGCAGGCCGAGAGCTACGAGGGTGTGCCGATCAAGGTTGAAAACGTGGTGGTTTCACGAATTACGGTGCCGGGGACCGACGGCTTCGACCACGGCGACTTCGCCGTGGGCACTCCAGCCTGTCCCATCGTAGAGCTCATCGTCGGCTGGAACTTCGAGCACTCCTACGCCTGCCCGCCGGACAAGATTCCGGACGTGTGCACCCATGACAACCGCCAGGCCAGCGACGGGTTCGACTTCATCCAGGGCATTTTGGACTACTCCTTCGACGAGTTCCGCATCCAGCCACGCACGGACACAGATCTGAGCCGTAAAGAAAACCCTGACCCCGACGACACGGATGGAGACGGCCAGGCCAACGGCACCGACAACTGTCCCGACGACTTCAATCCCTGCCAAGAAGACGGCGACACCGACGGCGACGGCGACGCCTGCGACAACTGCCCGCAAGAATCCAACCCCGACCAGGCGGACAGCGACACCGACGACATCGGCGACTTGTGCGACAACTGCCCGGGCGACCCCAACCCCGGCCAGGAAGACCTGGACACCGACGACATCGGCGACGCCTGCGATGCGGACATCGACGGCGACGGCATCGACCAGGGCGACGGATCCAACCCCTGCACCGGCGGCACCACCACCGACTGCCAGGACAACTGCCCCAGGGTTCCCAATCCCAACCAGGAAGACACCGACGGAAACGGCATTGGGGACGTCTGTGAGAGCAATCACCTCCTGCTGACGGAGATCTGCGTTCAGCCGACCAAGAACGAGTTCATCGAGATACACAACCCCGGGTCCGCCCCGGTCGCCCTGTCCAACTACTACCTGTGGGACGCCACCCAGCATTCACAAGACCGGGAATACTGGCTGATCGCCGGCCTGACCGGCGTGGAAAGCCACGATTTCGTAGTGCGCTTCCCCGACGAGACCATCGGTGCGGGCGAGTTCAAGACCATCGCCGTCTCGCCCACCGGCGACTTCGCCACCGCGTACGGCAAGAACCCCGACTACTCCGTTCGCGGGGACGGCAGCGGCGGTACGGTGAATATGGAGCAGGTTTTGGTGGGGACAGAATTGGGACTATCCAACGGCGGCGAGGTGGTGGTCCTCTTCTTCTGGGACGGAACCAGCGATCTGGTGAAGGATGTCGACTACGTCGTCTGGGGCGACAAGAACGAGGCTTCCGACAAAACCGGCGTCACCGTCGGATCTTCCACCTTCCTGCCGGACACGGCGGTTGCCGACCAGGAATCCCTGAGCGGCCACCAGGGCAACCCCGACGACCCGGCCACCTGGAAATCCATGCAGCGTCAGGCGGACCTGATGGAAGGCAACGAAAAGACAACCGGGGGAAACGGGATCGCCGGACATGACGAAACCAGCGAAGACGTCAGCCAGACCTGGAAAACGGACACCCCGACGCCGGGCGCGGCTACTCAGTAACCTCACAGTCGGCGCCGGTCTGCTGCTCGCCTGCCTTGCCTGCACCATCGAGACCGAGCAGCCGGTGATCGCCGGGCGCACCGTGCGGCTGACCGTCCTGCGCACCGCCGATGTGCACAGCCGCATCTTTCCCTACAACCTGAAGCCCAACTCCCACGACGTCGGCGACGGCCTCTACCGGGAAACCGCCCCTTACGGCGGCCTGGAACGCATCGCCGCGCTGATCCAGCGCGAGCGCCGGCGCGCCCAGCGGGTGGTGTACCTGGACTCGGGAGACATCTTCCAGGGCGCGCCCATCTTCAACTACGGCGACGGCGAGCCCGAGTTCCGCTGGCTTTCGACCATCATGGCCGACGCCATGGTGGTGGGTAACCACGAGTTCGATAAGGGCGCCGAGAACCTGGCCGAGAAGGCCGAGCACTGGATCACCTTCCCGCTCCTGGCCGCCAACTACGTCTTCGACGACTGGACCCAGGAGACTTCCAGCCGGCTGGGCGCCTCGGTGGCACCCTACACCATCTTAAACGTGAAGGGTCTCAGGCTGGGCATCATCGGAATGGGCGACATCGGCTCCATGTACTCCATCACCCAGGGCGGCAACTCCCTGGGCATCACTCCCGTGGAGGCTAACGAGACGCTGCGCGCCTACGTGGAGTTTTTAAGCCCGGTCGTGGATCTGGTCGTGGTTCTCAGCCACCTGGGTCTTTCCGAAGACCAAGAGTTGCCCACCGGCCACGAAATCTACATGACCGCGGACAAGGACGTGAATCACTACCTCGACCGGAAGCTGGATCCCTGGAAGCAGCTCCAGTGCCCCGAGTGCCAGGCGGGCGTGATCAAATACTGGGTGCCGGGCGTGCGCGGCATCGACGTCATCCTGGGCGGCCACCTGCACATCATGACCCACCCGCCCATGCTGCTGACCGACCCGGCCGGCCGCAAGGTAATCCTGGAACACCCCGGCGCCTTCGCCAAGTTCCTCACCCGCCTGGACCTGGCCGTGGCGGTGCCCCACGAGAGATACACCTGCGTACAGGGCACCTGCGAGCCCCAAGACAACCACTTCAACCCGGGCAAGCCCTGCCAGAGCGACACCGACTGCCGGCTGGCCCCCTTCGGCGCCGAGATCATAGCCCACCAGCACGATATATTTCCCATCGATACCCTCTGGTGCGCCGAGCCGAGAATCGACCCTTACGCCTACGAGTGGGGCGACGACACGGGCTTCCCGCGAGACGTGCTTACCGTGGCATCATACTGCGCGGAAAAAGGACACTGGCCCAGCCGCAACCTGCTGGAGGGCTACCGGATCGGCATGGAGTTGGATCCGAAGTTCGACCTGACCCAGATCTTCGGGTACGCCCCCGTGGCCATCAACCGCAAGGATACCGCCGGCGGTGGAGACTCGCCTCTAGGAAACATGACCGCCCTGGCCATGATGATTAGAAAGCGCGTCGAGGCGGAGTTCTGCATCACCAACACCCTGGGAATCCGCGACAACCTCTACCCCGGCGCCATAAACATGGAGACCATCTTCAACGTATTTCCCTTCGAGAACACCATCACGGTCATGTACCTGAGCGGCCGGGAAATGCAGGAGCTGTTCGACTACATCACCGAGCGGAGCTACACCCGGGGATGCCAAAGCCAGGCCCAGATCTCCGGCGGCACTTTCGTGATGAACTGTGGACAGGTCAAGCGTAACGAAGCCCACTACCCGTGCCAATCGGCGCAGGACTGCTGCCAGTACCGACCGGAGATCTGCGAGCCGGGCTATGCGGGCTCCGCCGAGTGGGAGTGCCTGGAGGGCGCCTGCTACAGCCATCCGGGAGAAGACATCCTGATCGGCAGCCGCATGCTGGATCCCAACGCCTCCTACAAGATAGCCACCAACGACTACATCGCCAACGGAGGATCCGGCTTCAACGTGCTCAAGCGCAACACCACCAAGCTGGACACCGGTATCGCCATGCGCGACGCGCTGACCGAGTACCTCACCCGCTTTCCCACCTGTCACGACCTGCTCCAGGCGGATCCCAACCAGGTAAACGCCATAGCCCTGTCCTTCTGCCTGACCTACCAAGACGAGCGGGACCGGGTAAACATCCCCATCACCGGCAACTGCACCTGCGGCGACGTGTTCTTGGAAAACACCGACAAGTGCGGGGCCATCAACCCGCCCATGCAGAAGTTCTGCGGCAACCCGCTGGATTTTCCCATTATCATCGGTAAATCGGACGGCCGCATCCTGCGCAAGGTGAACTGATGAAAAAAAGTATAATCATCACGATCCTTTCGACTGTGCTGCTTGCCGGCCTCGCCTTCGGCCCCTGCGTCGAAAAGCGCAAGCTTTCAAACTCCCTGGCCGGCTTCACGGTCACCATCACCGGTGTATCCAATGTCGGCGGGGGCGACGGCACGGCCCCGAACCCCTACGACTACCCCCAAGACGAGATCAGCGTCTCCTTTCAAGCCGAAGCCTACGATCAGCTCGGCAATCCCGTGCCCGACTTCAACGGCACGGTGAGCGTGAAGGTCACGCCGGGCGAGCTGGTCTACCCGGAAACCAAGGTCGTTTTCATAGACGGCCAAGCCCAAGACAGCCTCCAGGTACGCAAGGTGTTCGGCCGGGTGGCCCTGTGGCTCGAGGACGTGCACCGAGACCTGGGCGACGTGGCCCGCCGAAAGGCGGATCCCCAGGTTGCCTGCGTGCGCGGCGCCGATTGCCCCGAGGGGGCGGTTTGCAGCGACGGTTCCTGCTGGTACGAGATCCAACTGGAGACCAAAATCGGAACCTGGGCCACCGGGGTGTCCTCCCTGGTGTACTTCGATATTCCCACCCTGCGCCAAATCCAGTGGGATCCCTGGATCGGCTCGAACGACGTCTCTTCCCTGAATCACCACTTCGTGGAGATCGACTGCCGGGCAAACAATCCCGCCGGCCCCTGGGAGGACGACCACGGCCAGCTGGTGGTGACCGGCGTGTTCAACGAGGGCTTCTTCGTCACCGACCTGGCCGATTCGGAAGCGGGCTACAACCACCTTTATGTTTACACTTACTCCTACCCGAAGGACACCCAGGTGGGCGATCGCCTGGACCGGCTGGCGGGCACCACCCAGGACTTCTCCGGCTGCACCCAGATCAGTTTTCCCAACTGGCGCCGGGCCGTGGACGCAGACCTGGACCCCGAACCCTTCCGGATCGTCGATCTGGACGGCGTCATCCCCCCGACGACGATCACCTCGGCCATGTGCACAGACGGCGGCGGATCCAACCAACACCTGTGCGGCCACAGCAAGCAAAACTGGACGCTGGAAGCGCTGGAGTCCTCCCGAGCGCGCATAGAAAACCTGCGCGCGCCGGACGTCTTGGTCAACTGCGACCTGAACGGCAACCAGGAGGTAGTACCCGACTGGCAAGACGCCGGCCATCCCGAGGCGGTCTGCTCGGTGACCTGCCTGAAACACGACGGAGCCCAGGAGATCGTGGTCAAGGAGTTCGTCGCTTCCCCGACGGCTTATCCAGACGTGGTGGTCCAGGCGAACGTGGTGTGCCCATGGGAAGTCGACATCGTGGGCATCCAGCCCAACTGCACCCGAATCCGCATCCCGCCCGAACACATCTGCTCGGAGCTCTCGACTATGCGCCAGTACGGCCAGTGGGTAGCGGCCCAAGACGACGGCGCCGGGCCGCTGATCAACATCGTGACCCGGGAAACCCTGGTGGAGTACGACCCGACCACCGAAGCCAACCTGGGAGCGCACATCGACTATCTCCAGGGCAACCTGCGCCAGGTCCGCGCCGCCCGGCCCCGCTGGATGATCTTGGTCGGCGACCAGCCCGGCGACGTACCGGACAACCTGAAGCCTTAACGGAAAGGAACACCGATGATCCGCATATTTCTCACCGCTCCGCTGTTTCTGGTTCTGATCGCCCCGACGGCGCTGGCCGGTGATTTCATGGACACCCGGCTGAGCTTCGTAGTCTCGGAGAACAACTTCTTCGCCGGCCCGGGCGAAACCCAGATCAACAGCCCCGGCCTGGGCATCGGCGCCGACCAGTCCAACACCCTGTTCTTCGACAACTACGACACCCGCTTCTCCGGCTTCGAAACCATGAGCCATCTGTCCCTGTACAATAAGATGCCCTCGTTCTTCGAGCACCTGATCACCGAAGCCTCGCTGGTCGTCCGCTTCCGCATCCTGGACGATGACAGCACCGGCATCTACGACACGGGTTCCTACATCCGCCTGATCTACGACCTGTCACGGGGCACCCAGGAGGACACCAATCTGGAGCTGGTGCTCTTCCCGGTCAGCGGCGACCGTTTTCGGCTGGGCTACTCCTACAAGATCTCCTGGGGCGGCAACGAGATCTTCCCGCTCAACTACGCTCGGGTGCCGGCGGCCAAGCTGCAGCTAAACCTTCCCTGGGGTTACGGCTTTCTGGGATTCAAGACCACCCAGATCCAGGAGCACATCGGTGAAACCATGCAGACCGAAATGGTCACCAACTACGGCGTGCTGGCGGGGATGGGCCTCGACATCCACGGTTTCCGCGCGGAAGTAAACGGCGGCTTCTTCACCCGGGGCGTATTCGCCCACGAGGGCGTCCGCGGTGAATCCATGCAGGGCTACGGCATCTCCTACCAGCTCGGGTACCACCGGGGCATGGAGGTCGGCTCCTCTATCGACTTCGCCCTGTACAAGAACGATCCCGACCTGGAGACCAGGTTCTTCAAACCCGAGGAGTACGGCCAAGGCCTGTCGCTGGTGCTCAAACACGAGGGCAGCTTCCTGTACCACACCCTGGAGGATCCCGAGCGCTACGCCACCACCGTCATCCAGGACGCCATGGCCTTCGACCTGAATCTAGCCGTGAAGTGGGGCTACTTCCGCGCCCACCTGGACTGCATGTACCGCACTCTCTCCTTCCTGCTTTTTGAAGTCCCCAGCTTCACCCCCCACCAGGATTTCCCCGCCGGCGCCGACATCGAGAACGAATGGTTCGTCGCCGCGGGCGTCGACTACCACTTCCCCGACTGGCACCTGACACCGGGCATCAAGATCGGCGCGCAGATACCCGCCACCTACACCATCGAAAGCCTGGACGTGGGCGGCGTGACCTTCGCCGGAAAACGCACCGTGGTAATCACCAACGTGGCTAATCGCTCGGTCCTCCCGGTAGGCGAAGAAGCCCAAATGATCTTCTCGCTGAAGGCCAACATCAAATGGGACATCTCCGAGTCCCTGGCCATGGTGATGGAGCTCTACTACACCTGGAACGACAACCAGATCCGCTACGTCAGCGACTTCAGCGGCCTGAACGTAATCTCCCAGTTCGTCGACCCCAACATCCTGGGTATAAACCTGGCCGCCCAGACCCGGTTCTAACCTGGGTTGACGTACACCGGTAGACTCAATACACTCGATTCCAATGGCACTAAAAGCGGTTCTGTTTGACTACGGGAACACGCTGGTCTCCACCCGGCTGGATTGGGGAGCGGTCTTGGCGGCCAACTTGATCGGGCTGCGGGCGGCGTTGGAGCTTCACTTTCCGCGGTTGCACTACGAGAGGCTGAACCGGGACTTTCTTTTTTTTCGCAGCATGGGCAAGCAGCGCGCGGAGAAAGAACTCATCGAGACGCCGGCCACCGAATCGTTGCGGCAGGCGCTCGCCCTTCAGGAGTGCCGGAGTATCACCGAGGACACCTTGCAGGCGGGAGTCGACGGGTTTTTCAAGGCGGAGGAGGAGGCCTATCCGATTATTTTCGGCATCCCCGAAACGCTGGCCGGGCTGAAAGAAATGGGATTGAAGCTGTC
The DNA here is from genome assembly GCA_030622135.1 of Deltaproteobacteria bacterium. Lineage (GTDB taxonomy): Bacteria > Myxococcota > B64-G9 > B64-G9 > B64-G9 > JAUXGL01. The sequence goes on along the minus strand of JAUXGL010000088.1, from coordinate 8,667 downwards.
GGTGGTCTCCAACGCCACCTGCGGGCGCCTGGTGCGGAGGGCGCTGGAGCGGCGGAGGTTGATGGGATACTTCGATCACGTGGCAGTGTCGGCGGATCTGGGCCCCTGCAAGCCGGATCCCTCCATCTTCTGGGGAAGCATGCACGCCCTGGAGGCCAAGGCCGAGGACTGCGCGGTGGTGGGAGACCGACCGGACACCGATATCGAGGGCGCCCGGCGCGCGGGCATGCGCGCCGTGCTGGCAAACTTCTTCGGCGACGCCGCGGACATCCCCATGGGCGGCCCCCGTCCGGACGTGGTGATACGCCATCCCCAGGATCTGGTGGATCTGTTTAGGAAATGGGTGCAGCCCTAAAAACAGCCGTCCTCTCCACCCAGGTCTCGGGGTTTCTTAGGTCTTCGAGAACCAGATCGGCTCCGGCTGCGGACAGCGCGGCCGCGTCGAAATGCCCGCTGGCGACTCCCCAGGCCGGAACCCCGGCGGCATGGGCGGCGGCCACGTCGCGGGGGGTGTCGCCGATGATAACGGCGTCGGCGCGATCGTCTTTGAGCAACTCCCGCGCCCGCCGGACGGCGATGCGCACCAGCTCGGCACGATCCTCCGAATCCGATCCGAACCCGCCCACGGGAAAGTCTTTGTTCAGCCCCCCGCGCTCCAACTTGGCCCGGGCGCCGGGTTCCACGTTCCCGGTGGCCAGGCCGCACAGAATTCCCTCCCGGCCGTGGAGATACTCCAGCGTCTCGATCACCCCCGGCAGGATCCGGTAACCGTCCGCCGACGATACGAGCCCGGGCAAATGCTTTACGTAGCTCTCCAGGATCTCCTCGATGCTCTCCGGGCCGCCCCGCCCCCGGGCGGACAGCACCTCCCGAACGATGGCCGGATCCGTCTTGCCGTCGCAGACGATCCCCTCCATCCCCCGTTCGATCCCCAAAACTTTCTCAAAAGCCGCCTCCAACCCCCGCACCCCCGCCCGCCCGCTCCAGAGCAAAGTTCCGTCCACATCAAAGAGATAAATACGTTTTTTCATCCGCCCAACAAGATGGGGTCAGGTAATACTACTTGACACTTATATGCAGAGGCTCCTCGCCTACCGTCGAGCGCCCCTGTTCATGACATGGTGCCATGCACCCGGATAGTCTTCTCTCTTGGGCCTCGGTATATCATGAGTGGAGCATTACTCGATGAAAGTGTCAAGTGGTATTACCTGACCCCATTTCGATTAGATGCCTCAGCCGGTGGATGAAGTCTTCCAGCAGCAGAAAGCTACCGTCGGCGGACAGCAGGTCTTCTATGAGCGCGTCGCCCAGTTCTATCGCCAGCCGGTCCGCTCCCCGGTGGTGGTGGAACACGAACAGACCCTGGTAGGCGGGTGCCGGGCGGGAGAGCGGGTTTGTCAACAGACGCTTGGCGGAGTCTTCCACGTGCGGCTGTAGACATTCGGCCAACCGGTTGCGGGTCGAGGCCACCTGGCAGGCCACCCGGCTGAGTAGCGAAAAGAACTCGGACTCGACGAACTGCCCGTCCGAAAGCCCAGTCCCGATGTCCTGAAGCTCTTGGGTGCCCAATCCGCTCAGGCACGCGTGGGTGATCATGTGACCGAGAACCTCTCCGGCCAGAGGCAGCCGGTTACGATCCAGAATACCCAGGGTACGGTTGGCCAACTCCTCCAGGCATCCGTCTTCCCGGCGCACGACGGCCAGTTCCCGGTCAAAGGACTCCAGGTGCCGGATGGGCTCCACTTCCTCCGGCCCCCCTTCCACGAACATCCGCTTGAAAAGATCCCGGCGCTGTTTTAAAAACCGGCGGCTGCGCTTCATCAGATCCTCCGGTTCTGCACCGCCGTCTCCGTCTCCGTCTCCGGCCCCGGAATTATCGGGGTCGGCCCTATCAGTCCCAGGGGAACCGGAAACGGCTCGATCGGCCGGCTCATACTTCTTCACCAGAGACCGGTAGAGCTGCAGGAGGTGGCTGAGAAGCGACACGGCCTGGCGGCTGCACCCCGAAAACCCCGCCACCTTCAACAGTGTGCCGGTTTCGTAGAACGTCTCGGGCATGCCGGCCAGCCAGCGCACTCCGGCCTTGTCGCGCCCACCCTCCACCGGAACGTGCCGGCTCAGGCCGTCTATCAGCGTCCGGATGTGCTCGACATGCGAGTCCCGCGCCTGGTTGGGCAGCGCCGCCAGGCTCTCCGGGCTGATCAGGCCGTCCAGATGGGCCGCTTCTCCCGTGCGCCAGAAACATAAAACGCTCTCGACGCCGACAATGTTATCGAGACCCGCCCGGGAAAGAATCCGCTCTTTCAGGTCGTACAGATAGGAATCCTGCCGATCCTCCGGGTCGAGGGCCAGCAGGTGCGCACGCGTGGTGGCGCCACCGACATGGAACGGCGACAGCGGCGCCACCCGGAGCACCGCCCGCACCAGGTGCCGCAGGTGCGGCTCCCACGAGCGGCCCAGCAGCCCGGCCAGGGATTCCCCAGCGGTTTGTGCTGCAGCGCTCTTTGCCGCGTAGTTTGCGGTGCCCATGGGTGCAGCACCCTTTGGTGTGCCCTTTGGTGCGACAGAGTGATCGAGTCCACCCGGCCGGCGATGGTCGCGAAGCAACACGTCCTCCAGGCAGAAACCTGAAAGCAGCGACAACAGCAGTTTCTCCGCCACCTGCGGATGTCCGGCGGCAAGCGTCAGTCTCCAGACCACGTCCTCGCAACCGACCGGATGTCCTCGCATGGGTCCGGTGCGCGCCCGGATTCCCAAGTCCAGGGCTTCACTCGTCTCCGGACATTCCGCCCGGTCGAGCAGCCGCTGCACCAACTCACCCACACCGGCCTGGAGGTCCAAAAAGGCCGCGTCCACATCCCCGCAACCGGCTTCCCGCTCCAGACGCAGGACGATGGCCCGCCCGCATGTGTTCAGCGCCGTTCTCAAACCGGCTTCTCCGTTGGCCGCAGCCACCTCGGGAACCACTCGCCGCACGATGGCGGCCAGCTTGGCGAGAAAACGGCGATCGCGCACTTGCTCGATCTGATCGGCAATGCCCATGCACAGCTTCCGCAGCATGCCGGCGGACAGCTCGCCGGCCAGGGCCTTGGCGGTCACCGCCTGGAACCATGCCCCCCAGGCGCTCTCGCGCTCGTCCCGGCTTGCGTAAACGGACAGTTCCAAAAACACGTCCACACCCGGCCGCTTTCCCGCCAACAGATCCTTTTTCAGATCCGCAAACCAGGCCAGATCCGCATCCAGCCTTTCCCGGCGAACCGCATCCAGCGAGCCGACTTCCAACAGATCCGCTGCCTTGCTGCGGTCCCAGCGTCCGTCATAGGCAGGCTCTCCCTCCACCTTCTTCCGACTCATATCGAGAAGAAGCTCGGTCAACACATCCAGCAATCCATACCAGGCCTCGGGATGAGAGCTGTCCTCCGCCACCAGCAGCACCTGCCGGCCCAGCGTCTGCACCGACGGAAACAGGCGGCCGTGCTCCCAAAGAACGCCCGGCTGAGGCCGGAGTTCCTCCATCAGCAGACGCATTCCATCGGGCACCTGTCGACCGATTCCCTCGGCCCCTTCCCGCATCACTTCCCCGGTCACGCCCGAAAGCAATACCCCCAGCAACTCGGCGGCTTTCGTGCGGGACGCGGCCCCGGGAGCCTGCCTCACCCCAATCAAGCAGGCTCGTCCCAGTTCCATCATGGCGGGGGGGGATTTCAACAGCACCGCCGGGTAGTGGGTGGCGAAAGACTCGATGGCCCTGAGCAGCGCCTCCCAGGAACGCTCGGGATTCTTGAGCTCCCGGTCCAGGGCGCTCGCTTCGAAGAGCACCGCCGTAGTGGGATGGCACGCCTTTACGGCCACCTCGACAACACCCGCCGTTTTTATGTTTGAAGCCATCCGCGTCAGGGTAACGACAACAGTGCCCCCAGGTTAACCTCAAATGCAGCCACCGGCATGCCGATCTCCCAGCGATCGAGCACTTCGGGATGGGTTTCTCCAAGCAGGCCCACCGGCTGCTCTCCCGCCAGTACCTGGGCGACACGACCGGGCAAGTAGGCTGGGTGTTCCACCTCTTTCAGCTTCAACACCAATCCCAGTTGATGGAACAAAAACTCCAGATCCGCATGAATTTCCGACAAGGTAGCCTCGCGCCGAACTACCAGCGCCCCCAGGTGCAACTCGGTCCGCGAGCCGTGGGGAGCGGAACGGTCGAAAATGGCCACCTCGCCGGCCTCGAACAGGCGGTGGGGATAGGCAGCCGTTCCGCTCCGGGACTCGATCTGCAGCAACGCGGGCAGAACCGAGTTTCTCAACACCGCATAGTTCTCGTTCATCACATTGGACACTTCCACGACCGGCTGGTCGTCCAAGTTCATCTTCTCCAGCAGCTGATGCTTCGCCACGAAAATGTTGGAGATCGTCTCCTCGTATCCCAATCCGATCATGTGGTCCCGAACCTTGTACTCGATCACACTCAGCGGATCCGACCGCCCGATGCTGAAATCCCGCGGCATCCGGGGGACAAAGGTCTCGTACCCGCGGGCAATGGCGAAGTCCTCGACCACATCCACCGGGTGGAGATAATCGGCTCGCGTAGGCGGCGGCTTCACGACCACGGTCTCCCCCTCCACGCGCACGTCGCACCCATAACATTCGAGGACGTTGTCCACCTCGCTGGACTTCACCGGGACACCCAGTAAACGGGTGAACTCCTTCAGCGGTATGGTTAGCGATTTGTCCATCCAGAAGGGAACGTCCACCCCACGGCCAAGCGGAGTGTCGAACGGATACACGGTTTTCACCCGGTTGATTCGTCCTCCCCGGTCGGCCATGTCGCAAGCCATGATGTTGAGAGCCAGAACGACATTGTGGATGTCCGTCCCGGTCGCCTCGACGAACAGATCCGAGTCACCGGAGACCACCTCGCCCAGTTCGCGCGAGTTGATAATCGGGGGCATCGAAAGAGTCATACCGGCGTCGTCGAGAAGCAATGGAACCTGCCCTTTTCCGGCCAGGGTCCCGCGGTACTCGATCCCCTTGGGATGCCTTTCCAGGATCTCCGCCAGGGTCATGGATTCTTCGAAGCCCAGAGGAACGTAACTATGCTCTTTGGGATCCACGGCCCGGTAGTGGATCGGGAAAGTGATCTTCTGCAGGTTGTACACGCCGATGGCCACGTCCTTCCGCTTGCGCCCGAAGTTCTCGGCCAGCTTTTCCTGGGTCTGGATCATCTGTACCAGGGAGGCCTCGGTCACCGTAAGCCCCCGCACGACAAATGCAGCCACGTAGGGACGGATGTTCTGCAAAGCCGCGTCAACCCGGATCTCGGCCGCCGGGGCGCTCTGGAAGAACGGGTAGTCGCGCCGGCGTCCATGCGCCGCTCTCAGCTGACGGGCGATACCCTCGGCCGACCAGAGATCCGGGCGGTTGGTATCGTTCAGCTCCACCCGCCAGCGCCCCTCCTCGTCCACGCCCTTCAACTCGGCCTTGGCCAGATCCATCTGTTCTAGGAACTTGCTCTGGTCCACGGGTGAACCGATCAGCTCGCTGAAATCCTTCGGGTCGATCAGGATGGTCGGCATCGGATCACTCCTTCATGCAAATGCGGGTCGCGCGAACCTGGTTGAGGCTGGTCGAAAACAGGTCCCGGATGTCATCGATCCCCAGGGCCATCATGGCCATGCGATCCAACCCCAGGCCCCAGGCGATCACCGGAACCTCCACGCCCTGGGGCCCGGCGACCTCCGGCCGGAAGATCCCCGCCCCGCCCAGCTCCATCCAGCCCACCTGCGGGTGCCGGATATGCACCTCCACCGAGGGTTCGGTGAACGGGAAGTAGGCCGGCGCGAACTTGACATCCTTGGCCTTGGCCACTTCCTCGGCGAACAGCTTGAGCAATCCCAACAGGGTGACGAAATCGATGTCCTCGCCCAGAACGATACCCTCGCACTGAAAGAAATCCGCCGCATGGGTGGCATCCACCTGATCGGGCCGGAAGCAGCGGGCCAGGGCAAAATACTTACCGGGCACGCGCGCCTCCTTCAGCCAGCGAGCCGAGAGTACCGTTCCCTGGCTGCGGAGCTGCAACCGCCGGCTGCGTTGATGGTCAAACTCGTATCCCCATCCGCTGCTGCCGGTCTCACCGCCGTTCTGGTGCACGGCGGCCACGTGCGAGGCATAGGGTTCTTCAATCTCCGGCGCTAGAGACGGCTCCTTGATGAAGTAGGCGTCGTGGATGTCCCGGGCGGAATGGAACTGGGGCATGAACAAGGCGTCCATATTCCAGAACTCCGTCTCCACGAGCTCTCCGCGCATCTCCTCGAAGCCCAGTCCGATGAGCTTGCGCCGGACGAAATCCAGAAACTCCCGATAGGGATGCCGCCGGCCTCCGACCCTTCTCGGGGGGCTGATATCCAGGTTATAACGCCTAAACGTCTTCCCTCTCCAGACTCCGTCGGCGAGCATCTCGGGCGTGAGCAAATTCACCTCGTCCCCGCTGCGCCCGGCCCGCCGAGCCGCCGCGCGCACGTCCAGCCCCAACCGGGTGAACTTCAGCCGACGGGTGCTGTCGGCCCCAACCCGGAAAACTCCCTTTGACTTTCCCCGCTTGCGACTGGCTTTCTCAACGCGGTCGACATCCTCGCCCGATAGCAGCTCCAACTCGATCCTTTGGGCCTCCCCCACGCGCCTAATCAGCCTACCCAGGGCCTCGATGGGCCCCAGATCCGCGCCGTCCACCCAGGCAACCTGCCCCGGACCGGCATCCTGCAGCACTCCCGCCTTCTTGAGCATTCCCAGGGCAGAACCGGCTTCACGCTTATCGATCCCTTCGAAGGCCATGAGATCACGAACGGCCACGCCGCCTTTCCGTCTAACTTCGGCCAGCAACCTCTCTTCGGGGGTTCCCTCCAGATACCCTCTCCCCAGGTCGGTCAGCTCCACCCACTTCTCCTCGGTGGATCCGAGCACTTCCATGCAACCCTTGGCCAGTTGCCACTCGACAACCGTCCGGGCCTGCGATTCCGTCACTACCCCACTCTTAGCGATATCCCGGTCTGAAAAAGAGTCGCGGTCCCCGACAGCCTCGAGAACCCGGACTTCCAGGGGATGCAGAGTGGCAGCCAGTTCCTCCGCCTTCATCAAAGTGCCCTTTACATTGCGTTTTTTGCCCTCAAACGAGCAACAGGGTTAGCACATCGCCCCAGACCAGTCAAACCGCCGCGGCCAGACGACCGGCAGCGCTGAAGACATGATTTGGGAATCTCCTTCAGTCCGAACGATGACGAGCTTTTTGCAGCACCCGTCTTCTGGGTGAAGTCAGTGTGTTACATCATACCCTATGGGCACCGGTGGTGGCAAGATGAAAAAGCGGCGTCCTTCTTGATAGGTTGTCGTTGGACACAACCACAACCGAAAGGAGGAGCCGCTTATGAAATACAGATGCTACATTGGACTGGATGCGCATAGCAAGAAATGCGTTTTCGCGGTCATGGACAGACGAGGCAAGATCTTGAAGAGAGCGACTGTTGAGACAAACGAGACTGAGCTGACCCGTTTTGTCAGGTCAGTGAAGGGTCCGAAGGCGCTGGTGTTCGAAGAGAGCTCGATTTCCCAGTGGCTGTACTTAATACTAAAGTCGGAGGTAGACCATCTGGTGGTCTGCGATCCGGCCGCGAACACCAAGAAGGGAGCGAAGACCGACAAGATCGACGCCGCCGAGCTGGCGGACTTGCTGAGAGTCGATCGGTTGAATCAGGTGTTTCACTCCGCTGATGAACGGATCGAACTGAGGACGCTGGTGTCCGGATACGAGGATCTCACCCAGGAGATCGTAAGGGCGAAGAACCGCTACAAATCGCTGTTTCGCCAGTCCGCAATTCGGGTTGATGGTTCCAGTGTTTACTCTGATCCCCAGCGCATCCAAGAACTGACAACAAAGACACAAAGGTTCGTAGCCAAGCCGCTGCTCCAACAGATCCAAATGCTCGAAGAGCACAAAGAACTGTACGGCAAGAAGTTCGAGAACAACCTGAGACGTTTCAAGGAAATGAGGCTGATAAAGGGGGGGGAGGTGGGGTCGGGTAATACCACATGACACTTAAAGTGCCACATCTCTAACGTGTTACACAAGTGAAGCCGAGAGAATCTATGTGTCATGTGGTATTACCCGACCCTCACTGCCCTCACCAACTGAGCTACACGCAAAAGATGAAGAGCAGGACGGTATATGTCCGTCGAGATCTCGTGGGTGTAATCCGCCAACAAATTGTCGTTTACAAACGATTTAGAAAACTGGTAGAGAAGTGGCTGGAGCTTGCAATCGAACACTCACGATTGAAGATGAGTCAGACGATCAAAACCAAGCGGAAAGATGACAAAACGAACCGTTCAAAGAACTGATTTTCTCGGAGATTTCCATCAGTTGCTTGACTCGGAGGAAGGCGAGAAGTCAATGGAGGCACTGGATGCTGTCGGAGAAGTCCTACATGACGCCGACGTCGACATCACAGAGCGCCGAATCATTTGGTCCGATGGCAAACGATTATCCGTTGACCAGACTGCCGAAAGAATTCACAAACAAAGTGGCGCAGACATCAGCCGGATAAAAATCCACGTCATTGGCTGGTTGGAAATGGGTTTCGTTCCAAACGGTTTAAACGAAAAAGAGATGGAACT
>JAUXGL010000257.1 GCA_030622135.1 Deltaproteobacteria bacterium | reverse complement strand
TCACCATGCTGGCCCATTCGGCCGATATCGACCCAACGAACCTCGAGGCCAGGAATCAGGTGAAGATCCTGTTCGAGCTGGGCGTCAAGCCGAAAGATCGGCTGAAGTCGGGAGCGGTGAAGTTCTTTGACATCGGCCTGGCCGCAGAAGGCTCGGTCAAGCCCTTTGACGTGAAGACCAGAAAACTGGACCCGGAGGTCATCCTCGAGGTGGGATCGCCCTATGGCACTCTGTCGGGCGTGAAGATCCTGGAGTCGATCCAGTCGGTGAAGGCGATCGAGCAGTACACGGGCAAGCTTTCGTTTCTCCAGGATGAAGTCACCTGGGACAAGGCCAACATGGACGTGTGGTACAAGGCCGGCAACGTAAAGGTGTCGACCGGCAGGATTACGGCCGAGGACTTCAGTCTCGATTTTTCCGGTTCCACCAACATCGACACGAAGGCGATCGATCTCGACCTCGGCATGGAACTCGGGGAGGGGCCGTCCCAGACTCTCAGGGACTCGATCGACAAGAGAATGCAGAAGGAGCTGAAGGGAGATGTGGCCAAGTACGTCTCCCCCGAACAGCTCACAGACATGGTCATGAAACGCCTGACGAACGAAGACGGGAATGTGTATCTCAAGTACAAGGTCGCAGGCACCACGACCTCCCCGAAGCCGACGCTGGTTGAGCCGACCGTGCCCCCTCTCCAGGCGCTCATGAAGGAAATGGGCGCCGATGTGGCGGACATCGCAAAGGAGGCGGCCAAGAAGGAGGCGGAGAAGGCGATCGACGACGCCACGAAAAACCTCGGGGACGATCTGAGAAAGAAGTTCAAGTTCTAGTCCTCGTCATTTGACCCCTCCGAGGATTCCGCCGTTGCTGGGGTCAGGTCGTCACGGGAGAAGCAGTTGTATCTTTTCCCTCCCGCATGTGCTATGTTTAAGAGTTCTTGTTTCCGGAGTCCCGGATGGCCAGGCAGATCTCTTCCACGCCCCGCCTATAATCCCATGCTGCCGGACATAGGCGGCGGTCCCACCGGCAACCCACCGTTTTGACAACATCTCAATATTCGCCGGATCAAAATTCGGGGCGGAGAACCCTAGGGGGTTCCTGCATCCATCGACACATAAGGAGTACCATGTCAAACGATCATTCCACCAAGCCATCCAGTCCGTCGGTCAAGACTTCCAAACGCTCCGTACGGCCTGCCAAATACTCCGGACAGGCTACCAAGCCGGCGTCACGAGCCAATGGGGCAGCTATTGAAGCTCCCGTGTCCTTCGCCCGGTTGAACCTTTCACCGGACCTGTTGCAGGCTGCGCAAAGAATGGGCTACACCAGGCCCACCCCCATCCAGCACGAGGCGATCCCGTTGCTGCTGGATGGCCGCGACCTGATGGCCTCCGCTGCCACCGGAAGCGGCAAGACAGCCGCCTTCCTGCTCCCGATCCTCCAGCGGCTGCAGGACCGGCCCCGCGGCTCCACCCGAGCGTTGGTTCTTACCCCCACTCGCGAACTGGCCGCCCAGATCCTCGACCACTTCCGGGCGCTGTCCGCAGGCACGGGACTCCGGGCCGCAGCTGTGTATGGCGGCGTGGCCCAGGCCCCCCAGGTGAAGGCGTTCCGAACGGGCACGGATGTGATCATCGCTACACCGGGTCGTCTGTTGGACCACTTCCAACATTCCTACGCGAAACTGGCTGGGCTGGAGTTCCTCGTCCTGGACGAGGCAGACCGAATGCTGGACATGGGCTTCCTGCCCGACGTTCGCCGGATCTTGACCCATCTCCCCGGGAAGCGGCAAACCCTGCTTTTCTCCGCCACCTTGCCCGCACCCATCGTGGCCCTGGCTCAGCGGATGCTTCGCGATCCGGCCGCCATACATATCGAGCCCAAGCCGGTCCCGGCTCACGGCATCACCCACTGCGCCTATGCAGTACCACCGCAGCTCAAGACCCGCCTGCTTCTGGAGATTCTGAGGCAGGAGGCGCCCACCCGCGTCCTGGCCTTCACCCGGACCCGGCACCGGGCCAACCGCTTGGCCGACTTCCTCGACAAGCACAGCGTCCCTTGTGGCCGAATTCACGGCAGCCGCAGTCAGGCCCAGCGAACCGAGGCCTTGGCCGCATTTCGAAAGGGCCGGTTCCAGGTTCTGGTGGCCACGGACATCGCCGCTCGCGGTCTGGACGTGGTGGCGCTGGACCTGGTGGTAAATTTTGATGTCCCAGGCACTGCGGAGGATTACATCCACCGGGTTGGCCGCACGGCCCGGGCGGAGGCCACCGGGAACGCGTACACCCTGGTCGCTCCCGAGGACGAAGTAGGCCTTCGTGCCATTGAGCGGGGCATTGGCCAACGGATCCCGCGCAAAACCTTGCCCGGCTTTAACTACCGCCAGAAGTCCGAAGGCCGGTTCGAGGTCCCGCTGGCCGAGCGTATTGCAATCATCCGCACCCGCAAACGCGAGGAGCGATCCCGCTCTCTCGCCAAGGCGCAGCGCCGATCGAACGAGGCCAAATCCAATCTATCAAATAGATAGCGACGGAGTGGTTAGACTGCGTTTGGGAACAGCAGAACGAACGCCAGCCATGCAACCGCCAAGGTCAGAATCAGGTTGAAGGACTGCCCCACGGCATACAGGAGCAATGGCTTGCCGCCTTCCATCTGCTTGGCCAACTCCTTGAAGTTGGACTCCAAACCGATGGAGACGAACGCAAGGCAGAAGAACCAGCCCCGCAGGGGGTTGGTCACCGCCTTGATGACGCCCGACTCCACCAACTTGAGGCCATCCCCTTGGAAGAGCGAGGCAAACAGTGGCACCAGGACGAAGGAGAACAGGATCGATGCTGCGACGAAACCGACAATGAACTTGGGAAACCTGACCCAGATCTGCATGAGGCCGGGCCGAGGGGTATTCGGATCCCGCTCCACAAGGGTAATCCAGAAAACGGCCACGAAGAACGCGACTACGCCGATCAGGACGTTCTGGATCATTTTGACTACCGCGGCCACGGTTTCGGCCTGCGGGCCGAGGAAGGCGCCTGCGGCCACGACGGCGCCGGTGGAGTCGATGGTGCCTCCCATCCAGGCCCCACCCAAAACTTCGCCAATGCCTACGGCATGAATGAACATCGGCATGAAGATCATCATCAGTACCGTGAAGATGAGAGTCATCCCCACCCCGAGAGTCAGTTCTTCCTTCTTGGCTCGTGAGGCAGCAGCCACCGCGATGGCCGCCGACACGCCGCAGACCGATGTGGCCGCCGCGATGATGATCACCAGCGGCTTGCTGACCATCTTCAGAACCCTGGTGCCGAAAAACCACATGAAGATGATCACCGTAGGCGTCACCAACCAGGCTACCATCAGCCCCGGGATGCCGATGCTGAGGATTTTACCGAACAGGATCTCGGCACCCAGAAGCACCAGACCTGTCTTGATGTACATCTCGGTCCTAGCACCGGGCTTGAGCCATTCAGGCGTGCCAATCGTGTTGGAGATGAGCAGACCGATTGCCAGTGCCCAAGCCGCGTAGCTCAGGCCGTAGGCCTTGATGATGTGCTGGTTGGCGAAGGCGAAGGAGATGATGGCCAGGATGAAGATGGCCAGAAACGCCAAGGCGTACCTGCCCACGTTCTGCCCCATGCTCCAGACCCCGATGGAGGTCAGGAGCATGATGCTGATCAGGGTGACCAGGAGCGGGAGGACGATCAGCCTCGATCGCTCGGCGGTCACGGTCACTTTGCCCTTTCCGATGTCGACATTCGCGGAAGGAAAGATTTGCGATACGTACGCCCGCGCTCCCATGCCGGAGGAATCCGGCTTCTCCTTGGTAAACTCCAGCGCTCTCTCTCCGCCAGCCAGGAGAGTCCTGAGTGAGATAGTTTCCCCATCTCCGGTACGCGAGGAGGCCACACGTAGCCGCACACCCCCATCAACGGGTACGATCCTGGCGGTGGCTTTTGGTCCTTTCGCGTTAATCCGATCAACCAGCTCCGCCAATGTAGTGGCTTCGTCGAGGCCGATCTTGGTCTTCTCGGCATGGTAGAAGACGTCCACAGGGCTCGACATCCACTTGCCCAGATTGGGCACATTCTTGGCGGAGATGCTGTCGGAGAAAGTCAGAATGCCTAGCACCGTGGCTACCAGAAGGATGATCAACCCGAACCATGCGGTCCACCAGTCCTCCTCGGTGATCAACGGATTGCGTTTCTTTTCGTTTGCCATGACCCGACTCCCTCCTCAGCGGATCACTCCTGCCCACCCGACTCCCCACGAAGCGTGAACGAGGGACAGTTTTGCGCCGGCAAAGGATCCATGAATCGGTCAAACTTCCGGCAGATCCCGGCAGCGCCCCGAGACGAAGAGTAGGCGGATCCAAAGCTAGTAAGGTTGGGAATTTCCGCTTCGATAGAAGCAGGATCGTCAATAAAGT
>JAUXGL010000169.1 GCA_030622135.1 Deltaproteobacteria bacterium | reverse complement strand
CGTGCCAATTCGTTCACCGTAACTGTGGCAACGGACATCGCGAGTTCCCTTGGGTAGTCAGTGGGTTACTCCGATTCTTGTGGGCATGGTGGTTGATTGGTCACCGCCAACCCAGGCCGACTAACCGCGGCTTTCCGGTCGATTCTGGGTAGTCCGGCTGCTCCTCCGGCGCCTCAACCCGACTTGACCGTGACGGTGTGGAAGGCCATGTCGAAGCCGGCGCGATCCAACGAGTCCTTGATGCGCCGGTTGACGCCGTGCCGAGCGTCGAGGATCTTGCTGGAGTCCTCTATGTAGTAGATCACCTGCAGGCCCAAAGAGCTCTCGCCGAACTCCAGGAAGTGGACTTTTACATCCTCGGCTGTGCCCTCTTCGGCGCGGACGGCCTGCTGGATTAGCTCGACCACCCGGTCCAACTGATCGGCCGCGGTCTCGTAGACGAGTCCGAGACTGAACAGTACCCGGAAACGGGGCCGGCGAGAGATGTTCTCGACCACCGAGGTCGGCGCCATGGAGTTGGGAACCGTGACCAGGTGTCCGTTCCACAGGCGGATCTGCGTGTTGCGCATTCCGATGTTTTCCACGGATCCGCTGTGCCCCTGGTAGGTGACCGCATCGCCGACCACGAAGGGACCGTTGACCAGGATGGTGAAGGAGCCGAACACGTTCGACAGGGTATCCTTGGAGGCCATGGCCAGGGCGAATCCACCCAGGCCCAGCCCGGCCAGCAACGAGCTGACATCGAAGCCCAGGTTGGAGATGATAAACAACCCGGCCACCAGCCATACCACCACCCCCACCGCCGACCGGAACATGCGCACCATCTGCCCGTAGAGCGCCTCCTCACTCCTCGCCACGTATTTCTCCAGGTAGTGCACCAACAGCCCGTTGAGCAGCCGGCTGATGAACACGGCGGCCACCACCGTCCAGGCCACCACGAAGACGGCCCAGACCACCGGGTCGAGCCACTGGGGCGTAACCAGGGTTGAAGAGCCGGCATGCAGGCCGCCCAGGGCGATCACCCAGTAGATCGGCCGCGAGCCCACCTCCGCCACCAGGTCGTCCAGCTTGGTCCCGGTCTTCTCGGCCCTTTTTATCACCAGCTTGCGCAGCAACCTACTCACCACGAACGCCGCCAAGAGCGCCACTACGAAAAAGCCCACCGCCTCCAGGTAGTCCTGCACCGTGTTGCCCCATAACGCCTTGTCCAGAAATTCCGCCATCGGATCACCTCCGGTTGTTGTTACGCCGTCACCCATAGCACAGCGCGGCTCCGCCGCACACCCCAATGACCCGCGCAGTACTCAAAAATCTTCGCGGGCCGCGAAGATTTTCGGGGTCAGTAGTACAAATCAACCGGATGGGGTACCGAGTCAATCCGTTTTTGTGAAGCTCCCCGCGGCAAGCCGCGGGGAGGAATGGCGAGGCAAGTGAACTACCGACAAGCCGTCTCGTAGCTGATCCGGACCAGGGAATATGGCGGCGGCGCGGCGGCCTCCTCGAAGACCACCGCCCTCTTCGCGGGATCCCAGGCCCAGCCTAGCCTCTTCTCCACGCCGTTGATGGACACAGCGATGGTGTCCGGCGAAGTTGGATCCGCATGCAGCGGGAAGCTGCGCACGTATCCCGTGTTGGCGCCCGATATTCGCAGCATGGGCTCGGAGAAGTCCGTCCGGCAGATGCTCTCGACGATCCCGCCGGTCAGCTGAGCCATCTGGATATAGCGGGTGCCGGGCTCGGCAAAGCAGGAGTCGCCGGTGCAACCCGGAGTGGTGCAGGCATCCACAATCTCCCATCGATTATGAGTGCCCCAATTGTACTCGATGGTGGTGCTGGTGGGATCGTTCGCATCCTTCACCCCCACGATAGCCGCAAACTTGACCAACCCCTTCTGACCACCCTTTAGATCCAGCAAAAAACGGTAGTACTCCTCCACCGGAGTGAGCCGATATTCGCGCCGCTCGGGATCCTGAGGATGGTAGGCCATCGGGGTGTAATCGGGATTCTCGGGATCCGGCCCCACACCCTTGGAGGCAAAGTAGCAGATGTTGCCGCGGTCAGACGTCATCTCGTACACGTCGCCCACCTCACCGCAATCCTCCTCGTCGGAGACCACGATCACCGCCAGGCGGGCCGCCGGCCTCAGAAAGCCCGCGTTGTAGGTGCCGCGCATGCCGCTTTCCAGAGCCTGGCGCATGGCCGCCAGGCCGCGTTCGTAACCGCATCCGTTGATCCCCACGAAGACCGTGCCGTCATCTTTGACCTGGTCGTAGAAACAACCCAGGTTGCTCTGGTCTACCACGCGACAGTCGGGAGCATCCGTGAAGACGAAATCGGGTATATCTTCGGTGCCCTGGTTTTTTCCGATGCGATCCTGGAAACGTCCATTTTCGCCGGTTGGATTGATGCATGAATTGGTCACACTCCCGGTACAAGGGGGACAGTCGGCGCTTTCCATGCCGGTGGTCAAAACGGCGATTCGGTAATCCACACCGCCGTAATCGAGGGACTGGACGAATTGCAGAAAGGAGTAGCCCAGGGCCATCTGTTCACCCACCATGGACCCGGAGTTGTCCACCAGAAACAGGATATCCACCGCTCCGCCGCCCCCCTGACTGAAACGCTCCACTCTGGTTTCGCTAACCTCGCAAGTGTAATCCGGATCGGTTTTTGGAGTGGATGTTCCCACCTGCCCGGACCCCCCGGGTTCCACGGTCACGTCGTCCACCAGAACGTCTTCCTTGCCGGGGGCACTCACCACCAGATCCCAGCTTCCCCCGGGAAGGGTGAGTTGGAAGAAGCCCCGCCCATCGGGGCGGGCAACGAAAGGAGTTCCCTCCACCCGCACTTCCGCCTCCCCGGGGTTGGGAAGGTCGACGGAACCCTGCATCTGTCCCAACGCCTTCAACTCGACATCTCCCAAATCGAGCCAGCCGTCTCCCGCCAGGTCGAACTTTTGCTTCAGCCCCCGGTTCGTCCCCCACATGCTCACCAGGCTAAGGGACCTGCCGGCATGTGCCCGCAGGGAGAAGCTTCCTCTCGGGCCCGTGGTCAGGTGAGTCTCCGACTCGCCCAGAACGAAAACCAGGGCACCCTCCACGGGTGCGCCGTCGACCATCACGTATCCCGCGACGATTCCTTCCCCTTCGAAGAACACAGCATTGGAGAAATAACCGCAGCCGTCGACGGTCGTCGCGAAAACAATGGCGGTTAGCAGTATAAGTCGGTTCATCAGAAACTCCATCCCAAACCGCCGAACAGATCCAGGTAGCCCAGGTCCAGGCTCTCCTTCTCGGTCCGGACGGACAAGAAGTGAATCCGGGCCTCCAGATCCAAAAAAAGCCCGGAGGCAAGTCTGAGGCGCAACTGGGTCATCAGGCCGGGGGAGACGTTGAAGAAATGCTGATCTTCCTTATTGTCCTTGGGGCCGATGCCGTGCCGGAAGAGATGCATACCCGCCAAGCGAGGGCCCAGCAGGATGACCAAGGGATCCGCCTCGATGCGGTAGAGCATGAAAGCCCCGTAGGCGATCTCCAGCAAGCCCTGGTGGGTGGACAAACCGCCTATATTAAGCGGCTGGCTGCCGCCGCCCAGGGAGAGGTCCAGGCCGGTCTCCAGCTTTTGTAGCGGGAAGCTCAGGCGGGTTACGGAGATGCCGAAGATCGGGGCGGGGCCGATCCAGGTGCGGCGGGCCTCCTCGTCGAGAAAACGCTGGTAACCGCCGCGGATGGAGACGTGCCAGTGGGGCCGGCTACGCTCAATCAGGGTCTCGACCGCCAGGCGGTCGCCGGGCCGAAACTCAACGATCCGGTCGAGGACGGCTACGCCGGAACCTTCGTCGCCGCCGTCTACGATCTGGACGCGGTGGGAGCCGGGGGACAACACCAGGCGGGCGGGCAACTCGCCCTTGTCGCGGCCGTTTATCTTGACGCGCATTCCCTCCATCCGGGGTAGGAAGGAGAACAGCACCGGGTCGGCCGGGTAGATGCGCCGGCCGGTCAGCACTATGGGATCCACGCCCAGGACGTTCGACTCCATCTGGGGACGCTGCCGGCCCTTGGAGTAGTAATAGGTGCGTGCAAGGGCATGGGCGTGGGCCTCCGAGGCGGTGACCGCCCCGTCGCCGTCCGCGTCCTCGCCGGTCAGAGCCTCGATGAAATAGTGGGTGTAAATGTCGTGCCCCAGCTCATCGTCCTCCCGGGCGGTTTCCCCCCAGGCACAGGCAGTCAGCACCATGGAGGCCTGGGAGATCTCCTCCAGCGGCCGGACGAAGAAAGCCCCCTTGATCCCTTTCAGCTCGTAGTCGATCTGCTCGGGCAGCGCGGATTTTCCCGAACCGGAGTGGCACGCGGCCAGCACCAGCACCTTGCGCCGCGACGGCAGGCGATCGAAGCGGTCCAGCAGGTCGTGGACCATGAGCGCCGTCTTGCGGATCTCCTTCCGGCGGGTGTCGGTGGTCACCAGATAGCGGGCCAACTTGCTCTCCGGCCCCCTAAACAACGTCCCGTGGGTGGAAAAGTAGACCAACACCGTGTCCTCGGAGCTGGTGTTTTGACGTTTCAGCTCGTCTAAAGCCGCGAGCACCTGATCGAGGCGGATCCCCTCAGGGTCGGCCAGGATCTTCACGCTATCGAAGCGCCCCTTCTCGGGACCGGTCAACAACTCGCCCAGGCCCCGCGCGTCCGCCACCGCGTGCTTCAGCACCGGCCAGCGATCGTCGGAGAACTCGTTGATGCCCACCAACAAGGCCAGCCGCCTGGGCTGCAGCGCCCGCTCCACCTTGGCCGAGGTCAGACCCTCCACCGGCGCAAGCCCGCCCTTTTGGCGGCGCCCTTCGGCGCCGTGCCGATTGGCGCGGGTGCCCGCCGCACAGGAGACCAGGGCCAGAAGCCCGGCCAGCAAAAGAAGCCTGCGCCCGATCACTTGGCCCGGTCCTCTCCGGAAACTTGTAAAGTCACTACATCGTAGGATACCACATCCAGCCGATCCCCCGCCCCCCAGAGGCGGTCCGCCAGGGGCTGCAGGTCCTTTGGCGATGCCAGCGGGCCCTTGGAACAAACCGCCGCGAAATGTTGCGTGCCCGCGTTGCCTTCCAGATCGTACGCGGCCGGCTGACTGCCGGCCATGGGCGTATACGACCCGCCCGGGTGACGAAGCGGCTCACCAAAGTAGTCGGGCAGCAGGACTTCCAGCCCGTCCGGCCCTACCCTCACCAGGTACAGATAGCAGGGAGCATCCGTATTGACCCCAAACACCAACCGGCTTTTGAGACTGACGACCGAACCCGAGGCCACCCGCCGGACCTCGACCGCCCCGTCCCGGCCTGCCTCCACCAGGCCCAGCGAAAGCTCAACGCGTACCCCGCCGGCCGGATCTCCCTTGATCCGAGCCCCCTCGCCCTCCTCGGCCGAAAACCAGAAGACGGCCGCCAGAACCACCAGGACGACAAACGCAAATCCAGCGGCCGGGAGCAAGATTGCACGGGAGATCTGTGGGCGTTTCGAAGCGACCGTTTCCAGGATCCGTCGGTTAGCTTCCGCGGGTAGGTCTCGAGCCCGCAGGCTGCGCTCCAGGACAGAAAAGAGCTGCCCCTCGACGCTTTCGTCCAGGCCACCGAGGAACTCCTCGCAGGCCCGGCACTCCCCCTCCTCCGCCAGGTGGCGAGCCAGGGCGGCTTCCTGCTCCGGATCGAGTCTGCCCTCTAAAAGAGCCTGCAGCCGCTCCTCATCAAGATGATCCGTCATGACGCCCCTCCGGCTTCGTGTCCACGCAGGGCCAAGATGCGCAGGATCAGCCGGCGGCGGATCTTGCCGCGGAAACGGCTGAGCCAGGTGGTGATGGTGCTGACCGGGACGTCCAGTTGCTCGGCGATCTGAGCGGTGTCTTGACCTTCCAGGTAGAACCGCCGCCCGGCTTGCTTCATCCGGGAGTCCGGCAGCCTCTCGATCTCTTCGGCTACGATGGCTCGCTCCATCTCCTTCATCCGGTCCTCACCCCCGGCGCCCCGGCGCAAGGTTTGCTGCTCCAGTACCAATCTCTCCATGTCCAGCCTGCGCTTCCTGGCCTTTTTCAAGAACGT
Organism: Deltaproteobacteria bacterium; assembly: GCA_030622135.1. GTDB lineage: Bacteria > Myxococcota > B64-G9 > B64-G9 > B64-G9 > JAUXGL01. The sequence goes on along the minus strand of JAUXGL010000169.1, from coordinate 5,271 downwards.
CAAGCAGCGCCTTCGGGCAATGGAGAACAGCCAGCTCTCGAAGCGGCCGGCCTCCCGGAGGCCGTGGATCCCGCGAAACATCCGGATGAAGACCTCCTGGGTGATGTCGTGGGCGTCCGGCTCGCGGATGGGCGCAAAGGTCAGGCAGAAACGGATCACCCGGCCGCGATACCGCTCCAGCAGCCCGGCGGCGGCATTCAAATCGCCGCTTTGGGCTTGCACCACCAGATGGCGAACCTCTTCCGCCACACTCTCTCCATCCGGCAGACCCACGCTTTTCTCTCCAGGTCTCAACTTTTCTCCGCTGTGTGATTCCTGTTCACAGCTCCGACAACGTCGACTGCGAGGGCGACGAGGCCCACGCGGCGGTGCTGAAGCCCGCGCCCCGCCGCCGGCGCCCCAACCCCCTGCGCGCCGTCATGCGCATGTTCCCCGAGATCGTCGGCATCGCCTTCATCGTCTACATGAAACGGCGCTTCCGCACCTAGGCACTTGAGATGCCGAAACTTATCGATCTTAAGTCAAGTGTTCACCAAAGGCTTCCGCGCCCGCGAATCGGCCTGGTGCCCGTGGCGCTAGAACAACTCCCACCCACTTTCGGTAAAGTAAGAGTAAACCCAAAAGACCAGGCCCCCATAGAGCAAGAAGAGAACGAGGCAGAGGAGCACCCGCAACGCGCCGCCGGACTTTTTCGGGGAGGCCTTGGGTTTCTCCGGCGGGGGCGGCAGAATCGTGGTGTCGCCCAGGGCCTTCACCGAAGGGACCTTCCCCCGGGTGGGCGCCTCGCCCTTGGGATGCCTTGGGACCGGGCGGCCCGACTCGGGGGAAGCCCGGCCGGCGTCGGCCGTGGCCGGGTCGGCCCCGGTCTGCTCGACTTCGGCGGTCTTTAACCCGCCGGGAACCGGCTTGAGGCCGGACGACTCCTTCCGGATGGCTCCCAGTTCATCGAGGCTCACCCGCACGGTCCGCTCCGAAGCGATCTTGACCGGGCTCTGGGCCCGCCCGGACTCGGGGGAAGCCGTTTTGGGACGCAAGTCCTCGGCCAGCTTGAATTCCTCGGCCAGCTGCCGGCGCTCACTTTCGATGGACTTGCAAAACAGCTCGTTCATGAACTCGGCCAGCCACTGGCGGGAGAGCTGCAGCCGCTGCTCCTCCAGATACTCGGTGAGCACGTCGCGCCACTCGCCGGCGCTTGAGAACCGGTCTTCCCGGTCCCTGGCCAGCGCCTTGAACAGAATGGCCTCCAGGTCCTTGGGAATAGCCGGGTTCAGCTCGCGGGGTTTCCTGTAGTCGGCCAGTCGGGCCCGCTCAAGAAGCTGCACTCCGCTGGCGCCGCCGTACATCTCTCTCAGCGTCAGCATCTCGTACAGGCAAATACCCACCGAGAAGATGTCGGTGCGCTGGTCCACCGTCTCGCCCCGGGCCTGCTCGGGGGACATGTACTTGTACTTACCCTTGACCACTCCGCCCATGGTCTGGATGGTGGTCTGGGCAGCCTTGGCGATGCCGAAGTCGGCGATCTTAACCTCGCCGTCGTAGGAGACGATGATGTTCGCCGGAGACATGTCCCGGTGAATGATGTTCAGGGGCACGCCCAGGGCATCCTTCTGGCGGTGGGCCTGTTCCAGGCCGTCGAGCACCGCGAGCAGGATGGTGCAGGCCAACTCGATCGCCGCCGAGGGCCCCCGCTCCTTCATGGCCCGCAGGATGTCCAGCAGGTTCTTTCCGTGGACATATTCCATGCAGTGGTAGGGCACGCCCTTGATGCGGCCGAAGTCGAAGATCTGGACGACGTTGGGATGACTCAGGTTGGAGACTATCTTGGCCTCGTTGATGAACATTTCGATAAAGTGGAAATCCCGCGACAGCTCCGGCCGGATGCGCTTGATGGCCACCAGCTTCATGAAGCCTTCCGCCCCATAGGACATAGCCCGGTAAACCTCGGCCATGCCGCCCTTGGCGATGCGCTTGAGCAACACGTAGCGGCCGAACACCGGGTTATAGATCATCTTCGTGGACATTTCCCAACCACACCTCCGCGAACCTCCGCGCGCACGGTGGTCCGGTTTTCCTCGAGCTTGAACCGGCGCTGGAGCAACGCTCTCACTAACCCTCCCTGGATTCTTCGTCCGTAGCCTCCAGCATCCCCTCGATTTGCTTGAGCAGGAACTTCACCTGCTTGTCCAGGATCCAGTCGGGATGCTCCGCGCACAGCCGGGAAAGGATTTCCTCGGCCTGCTTGAGCAGATCCTCGGACGGCACGCGGTTGAACTGTTTCAGGAGCGACACGGCCTTCAGGTAATCGCGGTAGAGAGCCGGCCCCTTGGCCCCGGCCCGGACCTCCTCGATGCCCTCCCGCGCTTGCAACGCCAGATCCTCGTCCGGCTGGGCTTCGATGAAACGCTGGTAGCAGCCCTGCGACTCCTCGTAGTTGTTCAGGTGCCGGTAGGTGTCCGCCAGGATCAAGAGGCACAGCCCGTAGAACTTCTCCAACTGGTAGCGCCCGCGGTAGTACTCGCACTTTTCCAGGGCCAGCAAGTACCCGGCGCGCTCCCCGGTGGCGTGGGCATCCTTGGCCTGCAGGTAGCAGGCGGTGTGGCTGTCGCAGGGCGCCGGCCTCTCGGGATCGAATACCGGCCGCTGCGCCACTTCTATCCGGGGTTCTTCGGGTTTGGGAGCGATCGCCGCCTCCATGACCGGAGGCTCGATCTTCCGATCGGGCTTCACCTCTTCGCCCAAGGAACATCCCGACGCCAGAACAAACCAGGCCAGGCCCGCCGCCGGAATGAAACGAATCACTGGGCCTTCCCCTTACGATCCAGGTAGGAGCCGATGGGCTCGGCGAAGCTCAGCCCCAGCCAGGACCCCTGCTTGGACAGGTTGAAGCGCAGCACCCCGATCACGTTGCCTCGCTCGTCGATCAGCGGCCCCCCGCTGCACCCGTCGGCCACGAAGGCGTCGGTAAGCAACAGGTCCTGCACCGGCCGGCCCTCGTACTCGATATTCCGGCCGGTCCCGGCCACGTGTCCCACGCTCACCGCCGGCTTCTTGTCCTGAAAGATGTCCACGTAGGGAAACCCCACCGCGTAGACGGTCTCGCCCAGATCCGGCTCGCGCGGATCCAGGGCCAGCGGCCGGGTCTTCCCCGCGTCAACCAGCAAGATCGCCAGGTCCACCTCCCGGTACACCGGCCCCAGCCGCGCCTGCAGGGGGCGCCCGGCCACGTAGACGGTCACCTTGCGAGGATCGTCCACCGCGGCCAGCACGTGAGCCGAAGTGAGGATCTTGCCGCGCTCGCCGATGAAGAAGCCGGTGCCGTACTCGAAGCTCTCCTCCACCTCCCCCCGGCGAACCTTCTCGGCCACCTTGACCTTGATCTGGACGATGGACTCGAACACCCCCAGAAGATCCAGGGGGCTCTCCTCCCTTGCCGATTTCGGGGCAGGTTCCACCTTCACGATCCGGGGAGAATCCGGACACTCGCAAGGCGGGGGCGTGGTCGCGCAGGACGCCAGAAACACAACCAGAGAAATTGCCAGACCTTTCACCGTCGCCTCCTCCTGAATATTCGGCCGGATCTTATCAGAGCGATATCTAACCAGGCAAGGAGTGAATCTCCCCCATCAGGGCCCCGTGAATTTCCAGTCGATCCCAACACCACACCCGACTTCGCCAAGGCTACGATGATCTCATCTTCAGTTCTGCAGCCGCCGAGGCCAGGGACTTGTCAAGTGTCCAAATGCCGCAGTCGGAAATCAGGGCGGAAGCAAGCAGATGTACGTCTACCCACCCGAGACCGCGTCCGAACAAACTACGTGACTCCAACAAGTGCAGAACCTCGTCGTGTTCCGCTTCCCGCGCCACCGGCATCGCCCGGAGGAGGCTCATAATCTCCGCACGGTTCTTCAAGTTTCCACATGCCAGCTCTCCGATGACGAAGGGATGACACAGGACCAGCTCCTCACTCAGGAGGCAAGCGAGCCGTTCATCACCTTTTCGCAGGTGTTCAACCCATACCGACGTGTCGACGAGTATCATCGATTACCGCTCGATCTCCTTCGGCGGGTAGGCCTCAGGCGCTTCTCACTTCCGCCCAGCTCGGCAAGGCGCCTTGCGCTCTCTCGTGCTATCAATGCCTCGAGACCCAGGCGGACGAGCGAAGTCTTCTCCCGTACGCCGGTCAGCCGCGAGGCCCGACGCAGCAACTCGTCATCAATGTTCAGAGTAGTTCTCATGCATATAAGTATGCATGAATCATGCATACTTGTCAATCAAAAAACCAGCCACACAGCTTGTGCGTGTTTACATAGTACCTGAACGAAAACTACGCATCTTAGTTGAACAAATTTCAATTCCCCGTTCTTTTCCCGGACGGCTTGTAGCGAAGCACCGAGCGCGCATACTCCGAAAAGGTACCCTGGGGATACAGGCCCAGATACTTGGCCGCCACCCGGCACGACTCGGCTTTCAGACCCGCTTCCCGGCAGGTGTAAATCCTGCGGCCGAGGGCTTCCTCGGCCAAGCGACCACTGGGATCTTCCCTGAGGTAGATCAAGAACCATCGGGATGCCTGTCCGGGGTCACCCTGCACCTCGACGGCGATGCGGCCGAGCAGAAATGCGGCCACCTTGGCCCGCCAGGAGCCCTGAAACCTCCGGCGGATGGCCAGCAAGGTATTCCTGGCCAGCTCGCCCCGGCCGGAGTAGCGCGCGGCGTCGGCGAGTCGCCAGAGCCGCGCGTCGTCTTGGGTTTCGAGCAGCCCGTCAAAGCCTTGCTTCATGGCGATCTTGACGGCCTTTTTGTAATGTTTCGGATCTCCTGGCGGGTTGGTGACGGTAGGACGCAGGACCGTCAGGATGACCGCCTCTTTCTCCTTTTCTTTCTCCTGCTCTTGCTCCCCGGAGGTGAGCACCGGCTCGGGCGCCCTCTCTTCGGCATTCACGGCTACCGGGGAAACCCGATCCACGAATTCGGTCGAACCAGCCGGTCTGGGCACCAGAACCTCAAGCAGCACGAAGGTAACCACGGCCACCAAGATCGTCGCGACGGTTACCACCGCGATTCTGAGGCGACGCCCTGCATTCATGACAAACTGCATACCTCTTTTTCAGCAGCAAGGAAAGCATTGACCACAGACCCCAATCCGCCACCGGTGCCCTTGAGATCGTAAACATTCGGTAAACCCGTCGGCCTTTGCGGCGAACGGTGGCTGATTCTTCTGTGAAGGGCGCGGTCAAGCGCAGAGCACGTGGCGAAACTCGGTGGTAAGGG
>JAUXGL010000068.1 GCA_030622135.1 Deltaproteobacteria bacterium | reverse complement strand
GCAAGCTGGTGGACTCGGCCGGGCGGGTGGAGCGCTTTGGGCGCAAGTACTCCAACCTGCTGGCCGACCAGGAGCGCCAGGCCGGAGAGGCGAGGGTGGAGCGCCAGCGCCGGCACAAGAAGCTCATGATGGACAAGTATCTGGTGAAGCACGGGATGAAGCGCGATCCGACGATGAGCAGCGGTCATTTCATCGGCGGGGAGTTGTGGGTTAGCGAGATGAGAAAGAAGCTGTCCGCCGCACTGAAGAAAAAATCCAAGAAACCGTCCGGATCAGATCCACCCGATTCCGACTAGGCCGGGGCAAACAGCTTGAAAACGAGGGGGCGGTGTGGACGTTCGTCCTCTGTCCACGTTTGCAGGCAAAAACTCGACTCCGACGCCGCTCGAAGTAACTGGTTTCTACCTCGAAACCGATACTCGACAGGCCGGAGCCTGGTCACTGCCTAATCGGCAATAAAGTCGGAAGATGAGCTGCCCCGGAGAACTCTAAAACAGCAAAGAGCCGGAACGAATCGAAAATCAACCTCCGTCCCCTCCCCGCCTCCCCGCCCCAGTCCCCTCCCCGCTCCCCGCGGGTCCCCTCCCCGGCCATCTGCTTGGAAGATTGCGGGTGTCATCATTTCTCAGTTGACCCGTTCATATAAAATTTTGTATAATGAGTTTGACATGATCAAAGAACTGGTGTGGCTGGGGAGTTCATTGAATGATCTCCGGTCGTTTTCGGAAACGGCTCGAAGGGAATCAGGGCATGCGCTGCATGTCGTGCAACTCGGTGGTGAACCTCCAGATACCAAACCCATGCCGAGCATCGGGAAGGGAGTCAAGGAAATACGCATTCATACGGAGCGCGAATATCGGGTTTTCTACATTACCAAGTTCAAGGAAGTCGTGTACGTGTTGCACGCTTTCGCCAAGAAGTCACAAAAGACGCTGAAACGCGACCTGGATCTGGCCCGGAAACGGCTGAACGAGCTGTTGGCCATGAGGAGGAGACGGAGATGAAGGTCACGAAGTCAAGTGGAAACGTTTTCGAAGATCTCGGCCTTGACAAAGAGGAAGCGGAGAACATGCGAATTCGCTCCGCACTGATGCTCGATCTAACTCGTTACATCAAACGGGAAGGCCTGACCCAGGCCAGTGCCGCCAGGCTGTTCGGAGTCAAGCAGCCGCGCATCAGCGACCTGATTCGCGGAAAGATACAGCTGTTCAGCGTGGACACGCTCATCAACATGCTGTCCCGCGCCGGGATGAAAGTTTCTGTTCGTGTTCAGAAAACGAAAGCGGCTTGACCCCTTTTCACAAGGGATAAGAGGTTCGCGGGGATTTGCGGGGAGGGGTTCGCTTTTTTCATTTTTCATTTTTCAGCGGGGACGGAGGTTCGGTAAGTACCGAGGTTCGGTAAGTACCTCCCGGAGAGTTCGAAAACCGCAAAGAGCCGGAACGAATCGAAAATCAACCTCCGTCCCCTCCCCGCTGCGGCCAGAAACGACATTGCCCCGTCTATTCTCCCTCATCACCCAAAGGGTCTGCATAAGTTGCTTGAGTTGTAGCGCACAGGGTTGGCAAAGGTCAAGGAGGAGAACGCGGGCCAATGCTTTCCCGTTGACTCCGGGATCACATCTGAGCCTAAAATGCCCGAGTCATGAAACGCTTCGCGATTTGCCTGACCCTTATGTTCCTTATGGCGGCGCCCGCGGAACTTCCCGCCGGGCCGCCGGGCCGGTACAACTCCAAGCCGTTTTTGAAGGGTCTGTCCAAGCCTTACCGGAAGAGGGCTGCCAGGAAGATGGGGGTGCGCCGGTTGTCGGATCTGACCCTGTACCGGATCGACATGGCGCTGAACCCCGCCCTGGGAACCCTGGACGCGCACCAGGAGATCATTTTCACCAACCGGACCGGGGATACCCTGTCCGACGTGGTGCTGCGTATCTACGCCAACGATTCGCGCTTGACCCGAGGGGACGAGCGCAACCTCCAGATAGTGGATGTGAGCGTCGACGGCGAGTCGGTCGACGCCACGCAGGACGATCCCTCCACCCTGCGCATCACGCTGACCAGACCGCTGAAACCCCGCCGGCGCATCCGTCTGGCCCTGGATTACCACGCCGAAATACCGCTGCTGGGCGAGAAAGCCGCCCCGTCGGGGGAGAGGCTCCAGGACGCCTTGAAACAGATCCAGGACTCCCAGGGCCGGACCACCTACGGCGTCTACGCCCGGGGCGGAGGCATCATCCATCTGGGTTTGTTCTATCCAATCATCCCGAGCCGGGTGGAGGGAGACTGGGATACGAAGTCGGCACCCGGGCTGGAAGACTTGCCTTACTTCGACGCGGCCAACTATCTGGTCAATCTCGAGGTGCCGGAAAACATCGTGGTGGCCTCCTCGGGCGTGCTTTTGAGAGAAAGAACCCAGGGTCAGAAGAAGAAGATCCGCCTGGTGGGAACGGCCGTCCGTACCTTCGCCCTGCTGCTCTCCAGCCGGTACCGATCGATCAACCGGGAGGTGGGCGGCACCCGCGTGCGCGTTTTCCACCTGGCCGAGCACCGCAAGCCGGCCGGGAAGATCCTGACTCATACCGCCAACGCTCTGGAGACCTACCAGGAACTCTTCGGCCCCTACCCCTTCCCCGAACTGGACGTGGCCCAGGCGCCCCTGGCGGGCGGGGCCATCGGGGCGGAGCATCCCGGGTTGATCCTGATGGCCACGGTGCCGGCGGGCGAGGACCCCCGGACGGACAGAATCGCCCGCATACTAACCGGTGCGGCCACCCCGGAGGTGGTCCTGGCCCACCTGGTGGCCTTGCAGTGGTGGCACACCCTGGTGGGCTCGGATTCGGTCCGGCACCCCTTTTTGGACGAGGCCCTGGCCCGCTACGCCACGTACCTGTTGGCAGAAGCGCGCCGCGGGCCCCAGGCCGCCGCCGGACGGCTGCGCCTGACCCTGAAGCTTCCCTATCAGATCCACCGGGCTCAGGGGGGCGCGGACGGTAAAGTGCTGCGCCCGGCGGCGGAGATCGGTTCCCGGCTGGAGTACGCGGCGCTGATCCAATCGAAGGGCGCCCTGTTCTTCCACGCCTTGAGGGAAACCATGGGCAAGAAACGCTTCGCGCGCTTCTTGCGGCGCTATCTCTCACGCTTCGCCTTCCGCCAGGCCGGCCCCGAAGACTTGCTGCGCCTGGCCAAGCGGGTCGTGCGCCGACAAGACCGGCCCAAAATCGAGGCGCTCTACCGGCGCTGGCTCGAAGAGACCCACGGCGACGAGGACATCGGATTGCTGGAGCCCGCCAAGCAGGTGAAGTTCATCGAGGAGCTGAAGAAACTGGAGGCGACCGCCCCCCTCGATGCGAGCTTGCTCGAACTTCTGGAGTAGACCTCAGGGGAGCGGCACCCAGGCGGGGCTGCCCTCCCAGCCCTCCCCCTCGGTGATGCGCATCACGCTGCTGCTGCCGAAGTCGCGGACGTAGACATCGAAAGAGCCGCGCAGGTCGCTCTGGTAGGCCAGAAGCCCGGTTCCCATTTCCGCGTTCAACGACAAGAAAGCCGGCTCTCGGTTCAGCGATCCGTCGGCCACGATTTTCTGCCAGGAACCCTGCATGTCCTGCATCACGATGTCCGCGCGATCACCCACCTCACGCTCGATTATCCAGCTGCCGGGGGGCCCCGGGGTTGAACGGAGATCGTGGACTCCCTCCTCGGCCAGGAAAGGCATGTTGGAAGTGAGCCACCAGTTGATTGGGATAGTGAAATGCCCCGTCCAGAAATCCCAATCGAGTGCGGCGCTGATCCGATTGCAGTCCACATCGAACCCGAACTCGATATTCACACCGCCGGTCTCCCGGCAAGAGGCATAGCGATAGCTGAAGGTTGTCCGTGGAAACATCGGTTGGTTCTGGAACTGCAGATTCTTCCCGCCCATGGATAGCTCGGCCGGCTCCACCCCGCGAATGATCCAGTGGTCGCCCATGAACCAGTCGTAGAATATCACTCCGCCGCACACCGCCGGATTCATGGCGTCGTAGCCCCAGTTGAAGCAGTGGCTCTGCAGATCCTCGACGGGTAGCTCCAACGCCTGGTTCAGGTCGATCCTGCATATCTTGAAATGGTCCAGGTCGTGGTCTCGGTAATGAAAGTACACCCAGGTAGTGACGGCATCGCGCATCGCCCAGGCCCCCCAGGCCTGGCCCTTTGCAGTGGTGAGCTGGGTAACGCGCTGGCCTTGGGGCTTCATCGCCAGGTGGTAAAGGTGGATGTCTCCCGTTTGCGGGTCCTGCCCCGAGTAGACCAGTTGCGATGCCCAATTGCACAGTTCGGGGTTGTTGTTGGGATCGGCGATGTACTGGCAGGTGTCCAGGTCGTCGAGGATGCCGTCGTTGTCGTCGTCGGGATCGCAGGCGTCACCCAGGGGATCGTCGTCGTGGTTTTCCTGGTAGGGATTGAAGGCGTCCGGGCAGTTGTCTCGGTTGCTGGGAACGTAGTCCCCGTCGGTGTCGTTTGGGTTGATCCCGGTTTCGCAGGCGTTGCCCACGCCGTCGGCATCCGAGTCTTCCTGGGACGGGTTGGGGATCACCGGGCAGTTGTCGCCGGTGTCCGGCCGGCCGTCGCCGTCGTCGTCCAGGTTGCCGTTGGGATCCGAGTCTCCCGGTCGGGAAGGGGTGCCGCTGTCTTGGGGGGGCAGGATCACGGTGGGCAGGGTCAGCTCCTGGTCCGGTCGCACCTCCAAGTTGGGCAGGCCCACCGTGCGGTAGCCCTGGTGGGAGGCCATGAACTCGTAGTAGCCGGCGGGCACGTCCGGGATCTCGAAGCGCCCGTTCTTGTCCGTCACGCCGGTGTACCGCGTCGAGCTGAACCGCTCGACCAGCGCCACCAGGACGCCGGCCTCGGGGCCGGGATTGCCGAGGATCGCCATTCCGCTCACGTTACCCACGGCGCCCGCCGGTATCGGCACCAGGGTCAGGTTTTCCCGGGCGATCTCGCCGGGCAGAACCTCCGCTTCTACCCGCGAGCTCAGCATGTAACCCGGCCGCGCGGCGCCGACGCCCCGCAAGCCGGGTGGAACTCCGTCCAGGGAATAACTGCCTTCGTGGGCCGCATGGGTCAGCTGATTGTCGCCGACGATGTAAACTACGGTATTGAGCGCCGTCCCCCCGTCCTGAATGGTCACGTTCCCGGTTACCCACCCCGACCGGGTGAGTTCGATAGTTCCCAGGTCCCGCACTCCTTCCCGGACGACCACGTCTAAAAGCTCGTGGACGTGCTCGCCGGACTCCACGCGCAGGCTGAAGTCGCCCTGGGGGACCTCGTCGAACTGGAACCGGCCCGAGGCGTCGGAGGTCACCGACAAGCCGCATTCCACCAGCCGCACCCGCGCATCCGGGGCGGGAATATCCGGCCCTTGGCTGGTGAGCAGCGTGCCGAGAACCACACCCGGTTGCGGGGGCTTGTCGAACTCCCGGCCACAACCTGAAAACACCAGAGCCGCAATCAGGATCATCGGGTAAAGCCTGTTCATTTCCGCACCATTTCCTTTCCTCTATTATGGGCAGTCTAACCGTTCGGCGAGAAAACCGTCAACCACGGACTTGTGTTGCGAAGTTTGCGGCGCTACCATGGGCGGCTAACCGAAATGAAAGGAGAAGTCATGTTGCGTCGATGTGCCCTGACCATTCTCTGCATTGCCCTGACCGCCGGTTGCTCCAAGAAACTGCCCGAGATCGCCAAGGTGGTTCCGGCGGATGCCGACATCGTGGCCACCCTGGACGCCAAGAAAACCCTGGCCTACGCCCGGCAGGCCATCGCCAAGGCGGTGCCCGCCGAGCACCGGGACAAGGTGCCCGCCGTCGAGACGCTCCTGAAGAAAGCCGCCGAGATGATCGGCATCGACCTGGACAAGCTGGGCCGGGTGACCTACATAGGCTGGCTGGGTTCCCAGGAACAGATGGCCTTCATCGCCGATGGCGTCGACGTCAAGAGCCTCAAGGGCCAGAAGCAGGGTACGCACAACGGCGTCGATATCTACGCGGCGGAGATGGTCCACTACGCCCAGCTTCCCAAGCTGGGCGTGCTGGCGGCCCCCACGGACGCGATGCTCAAGAAGGTGTTGGATGCCCATTCGGGCAAGGCCAAGCGCATCGCCGACACCGACCGCGCCGAAGTTTTTAAAAAGCTCTTGGATGTGGAGAAGGATCTCGACCAGCTGCGCATGTACCTGCTGACCGGGAAGATCCCCGGGGGGATGCCGGTTCCGTATAAGCTCAACGGCGGCGGTTTCTTCCTGCACGTGGACCGGGGCGTCACCGGCACGCTGGTCGCCGAACAGAAGGACGCCCAGGAGCTGAAGAGCAAGATCGACATGGGCATGCTGATCGCGCAGGTGGCTCTGGCCGCCGGCGGAAAGGACATGGGCCTGCCGGTCGAGCTGGACCCGGCCACCCAGAAGGCGGTCATCGACATGTTGAAGAACATCAAGACCCGGCAAAAGGGGGAGATCGTCACCGTGGGTTACCGCGGGGATTTAAAACCGTTGATCGGCAAGGCAATCGCCCTGGGTGTACAGGAGTTTGTCCGCCAGGAAGTGCCGCCGCCTCCCCCGGCTTCCGATGTCGCCAAGGTTCCTCCGCCTCCCGAGAAGAAGAAGTAGCGGATGCGCACAGCCCTGCCGGTTTTGTCTATTTGTTTCCTGGCCGCGGCCTGCAGCGGAGCGGAGCGGAGCAGTGCCCCTTGGTACACCGCCCCCTTGCTGTCGCGGGTGCGCCCGGTCTCCGACCTGGACCGGGCCCGGGCCAAGGCACACCGGGAAAAGGGCGTCGAACAGTTGGTACAGCAGGGCCAGGTGCCCGGCGCGCTTTTGGAGTTCAATCAGGCCGTCTGGCTGGATCCCGCCGACTCCACCTGTCGCCAGTGGGCCGCGTGGACGGCGGCTCTTTTGGGCGACGAGGAACAAGCCTTCGACCACCTCATCTTGGCAATCCGCGCCGGAGACCGGTCCGTGGAGTTGGCCGTCTGGCTGGCCTATCGCTTGCTCTCGACCCGTGGTCAGGCCGAGCGGCTGGCGATTACCCTACAGGCCGCGATCGAGCGCGAAAACACTACGCCCACGGTGCGTGCCCGGGCGCTGCACTTCCTCGGACAGACGTTGCGGATCCTGGGTCGACACGCAGAGGCCGCCCGGGTTTTCCTCCGCCTGGGTTACCTGCGCGAATGGATGCTGGCCGGTCCCTTCGACAACGATCAGAACGCGGGCTTCGAAACCGCCTATCCTCCGGAGACGGGACTTCAATCCTACCAGGAGACCTACCCCGGTAAGCTCCGGCAGGTCCGCTGGCGGCAAGTCGAACACTTCGACTACGATGGCCGCGTCAACCTGGCCGCCATGCTGGATCCCTCCCGGTGGGCCTGTGCCTACCTGGTCACGTTTGTCCACAGCCAGAGTGAGCGGGAGATCGCCCTGCGCCTGGCGGCCTACCGAGGCGTGAAGCTCTGGCTCAACGGCCGTCTGCTGCTGTCCGACGACGAGGCCCATCTGGGTGCCCTGGATCAGTACGTGGTCGGAGGCCGGCTGGAGCCGGGCTGGAACAAGCTGCTCTGCAAGGTGTGCCAGCGCACGGGAAGCTGGCATCTGCGGCTGCGTCTGACCGATCTTTCCGGCGCGCCACTGCGGCTGACCCAAAGTACCGAGATCCACGCCACGCCGGATCGCTCAAGGGACACCTCCAAGTTGCCCCAACCCGACAGTTTCGAGCGGTGGCTCGATGAACAACCGGACGACGCCGACGGTTTCAAGCACCTGGTCCAGGCCGCCTGGAGCCACCGCACCGGCTTCTTCAAGCGCGCCGTCGCGCAAGCCACCTCCCTGGCCGGGGACCACCCGAAGTGCCCCCTGTACCACATGCTTTTAGCGCGGGCCCACTTCGCGGCCGGTCACGAAGGCAGCGCGCTGAAGGCCGTTCGCGCGGCCGAGCGCCTGGCTCCCGGTCTTCCCGACGCGCTGCTCGAGCGGGCCCGCTACGAGCAGCGGCACCAACGATACGAACGGGCCTTGAAGATCCTGGGCCCCTTGACCCAAGCGAAGCCGGTCAAGCCCGCGGTCCGGGCCCAGCAGATCTCCCTGCTGACGGACCGCGGATGGGTCTTCGACGCCCTGCAGGCGGCAAATGCATTCTTGGCGGAGCAGCCCGATCGCTCCTGGACCTGGCGAACGATCGGCTCGCTGCACTTCAGCCTGGAGCAGCCCGATGACGGGATCCGGGCGTATGAAAAGGCCCTGCAACTGGAGGCCAACCACAAGGGAGCCTACAACCGGCTGATCGACCGGGCCCTGCAGCGTGGCGACTACCGGCGGGCGCTGGATCTGATCCGCCGCAAGGGACGGGTTTTCCCCTGCCTGATCGCCAGCGCGCTACGTGAAGCCCGCGTTCTGCTGGCCATGCAGGAATACGATCGGGCGCTTTCGGTATGCGACCGGGTGGCCGGGATCGCGCCCGACTACTGGTACCACCAGAAACTCCGCGGCGACATCTTCTACCGGCGGGGAGAACGAAAAAGCGCGTTGGAAAGCTATCATGTGGCGCTTCAGCTGCAGCCCGACAACCCCAAGCTTCGGGAGTACCTCGATTTCCTCGAGCAGCGCCGCGACGAGGTCTTCGAGAAATACGGGCATTCTGACGGTGCGGTGGAGAAGCTACTTGCCGGCGCGCCCGATCCGGCCGACTTCTCCGAGGCCGAGGTTGTGCTGCTCACAGACGATCACGTCACCCATGTGTTCCAGGACGGATCCGCCAACCACCTGGTGCGCCAAGTCTACCAGATCCTGACCGAGAAGGGTCAACAGCGCTTCTCGCGGTTCAGGGTGCCCTCCAGCTCGTCCTTCCGGCTGGACACGGCCGAAACCATCAAGCCGGACGGCACCCGCCAGGAAGCCACCTCCATACGCCGCGGCGTGATCCATTTCCCCGCGCTGGAGCCGGGCTCGCTGCTGCACGTGGCCTATCGCTATGAATCCTCCAAAAGCTCCTGGATGGAAGATCACTTCGATATGAGCTTCAACTTCCAGGGCCGGGATCCCAGCCTGCGGGCTCGCTGGGTCCTGGTTTTGCCCGCCGACTTGGAATTGAAGGTGTTGAAGACCGGGGACCTGGTCAAGGAGCGCACCGAGTCGTTTATGGGCAAGCAAGTACGAGTTTGGACGGCCAGAAACGCGCCCATGCTGCACCGGGAGGCCATGCGGCCTCCCATCCGCCAGCTGCGCGCGGCCGTGTACGTGTCCACGGTACCCTCCTGGGACGTCCTGGCCCGCTGGCAGAACGGCTTGATCTCCGACCAGTTCGAAGTCGACGACGAGATCCGAAAAAAAACTAAGGAGATCACCAAGGACCAACAGACACCCATGGACAAACTCCGGGCCATCTACGAGTTCGTGGCCAAGGAGATCCGCTACCTCCATCACGACGTGGGCATTTTCGGCAAGAAACCCAACAAGGCCATCAACGTCTTCGAGAACCGCTTCGGTGACTGCAAGGACAAGGCCACCCTGATGATCGCCATGCTCAAGGAAGTGGGCATCCGGGCGGCTTACGCCGCGGTTCGTACGCTGGAGAAGGGCCCGGTCTTCTGGGAGGTTCCCCACGCCCAGACCAACCACATCATTACCTATATTCCCGAGCAGGCCGGCGTGGAGAAACCCATGTTCGTCGACGGAACTTCTCGGTACGGCGACCTGGACTACCTGCTGGACCGCAACCAGGGGATCTTGGCGCTGGTGCTGGACGGCGAAACCCACAAAATAATCGCCACCCCGATCCTGCCGCCTACGACATCCACGCTTGAGAACAATTCCGTGGCCCGTATTCTCCCCGACGACACCCTGGTCATCCAGGCCCGGGAGCGCTGGACCGGATGGTTCGCCTACACCCACCGCTCCAGTCTCAACGTGGAGGGAAAGCGCCGGGAGGAGCTGTCCAAGGAGCTGAGCTACCGTTACCCCGGTGCCGTGCTGAAGGCGGCGACCTTCTTTGGCCTGGACACACTGGAAAAAGAGGCCGGCTGCGAATTCACCCTGGAAATCCCCGGCCGGGTCCGTCGGGAGGGCGACACCTTACGGGTGAACCTGCTGTGGCCCTCCAACCTGGCTCGCGGCATGGCCCGCAAGCCCGAGCGGCACTATGACATCTTCATGGTCTACCGCACCAACTTCGAGACGGCCGGCACACTGGCGGTGCCCGCCGGTATGACGGTCAAGACGTTGCCCGAGAAGCTGTCCATCGACAACGACCTGTTCCGCTTCGAATTCGGCTGCGACCAGTCGGACAAAAAGCTCACCTGCAGCAAAAAGCTCACTCTCAAGACCCGCGTAATCCCCCACGCGCGCTACCAGGAATTCCGCAAGCTCTGCACCCAGATCGACAGGGCCGAGGCTCAGGACATCGTGCTTCAGAAGCAGCCGTAGTACTCAATGCCAACAGCCGACACCCTGGTCGATTGGGTACTCGCACCACGTGATGCCGCTCGGCCTGCCTGATACTTTCAACCGGACATCTTCAAGAACTTGGCAAGGATTTCTCCCAACGGGCTTGCCGTTATGCCGCCTTTCAACGGATAAGACTCGTCGACCGGTGCGACGACGTAAGCCTCGTCAGGGCAAATATCGTCGAGAGCGCTCCAGAATCCTCTGGCCACCTTGGGTGTGCTTGATGATTTGAACTCGAAGGCAAGCGTTTTGCGTCCCTGCCTCAGAAGCAAATCGATTTCTGCTCCGGCGCTGGTTCGGTAGAACGACGCTTCCCAACCCGGTGTACACGCCAGGATGTTCTCGATGGCAAAACCCTCGAAGGATACTCCCAAGACCGGGTGAGAAAGCAGGTCGTCCTGGGTTCGGATTGCGAGCAAGGCATGCAGGATTCCGCTGTCTCGAATGTAAACCTTTGGTGATTTTACCAGCCTTTTCTTCAAGTTGGGTGTGTCGGACAAGAGAACTCGAGTCATGAAGGTTTGTTCCAACAAGTCCAGATACGATCTGGTCGTATGCGAGCTCACGCCCAGAGAATCGGCCAGCTTTGACGCGTTGAACAAAGAACCGTGCAAATGAGCGCACATTTTCCAGAACCGCCCCAGTCTGGCCGGCGGCAAACTGAAGCCCATGGCTCCCAGGTCGCGCTCCAAAAAGGTCAGAATAAAGTCCCCGCGCCACTTGAAGGCAAGATCGAGATCGGGGGCGAGGAAGCTTCTCGGAAAACCGCCTCGCAGCCATAGATCTCTCGTCTTATCGGTTGAGCTAGCGTTGATCTCACTGAGCAGAAACGGTGACAAGTCCAGATATGAAATTCTGCCGGCCAGCGACTCCGAGCTTTGGCGAATGAGATCCGGCGATGCCGAACCCAGGATTAAAAACTGTCCGTTCCTAGTTTTTAGGTCCATAACCGCTCGCAGGGTTGCGAACAAGTTAGGAATCCGTTGGATTTCATCCAAACAGATCAAGTCGTTTTCGTGAAGAGCGAAGTTAGGACACCGGATCGTCAAGCTTGGCCAAGTCTGCCGGATGTTCCAAATCCAAGTAGACGGCCTGGCTAAATTCCTGGGTAATGTGCTTAGCCAATGTGGTTTTTCCACACTGACGCGGCCCCAGAATCGCAACGGCGGGGTTGTTTTCCAACCCAAGCCTTACTTCCGCACTTATTTTACGCTCAATATAACCTTGCATATTTGAAGTATACATTCATATATGCAAGGTAGCAAGACTCGGGAAGTCGAAAAATCAACTCACCACGTCACCGGGGATACCGGGACGCCGGAGACGGAGTGGACACAACACCCAGAAGAAGCGGCAGAACTCAATGCCAGAAGCCGACGCCGATGCCCAGGTCGATGTAGCGGGGGGCGAAGTCGCCGGTCATGCCGATGGTGAGGTCGAAGGGGTGGAACAGGCCCCAGACGTCCCAGCTAAACAGTCGGATTTCGAAGCCGACGGTGCCGTGGGGGCGGTGGTGGGCGGCCGGGGTACGGGGAGGCTCCAGGTAGAAGCCCGCGCGCACCTTGAGGCTGTCGGCGATGGGCTCGGTCTCGGCGCCGATGCGAAATCCCACCGAGATTTCCCGGCCGGCCTCGCTTTGTACCTGCTCCAAAAAGGCGTCCACGCCGATGCCTTTTGGGGTGGTGCCGACCAAAAGCAGCTCGGCGCTCACCAGCCAGTAGTTGCGCGAGTCCCTCTCGAAGGACCGACGGCGCGCCCAGTAGATCCGCTCCTCCTCCTCGTCGATGGCCTTCTCCAGTTGCAAGCCCTCCTCCTCGCGGATTTGCTCCTCCCGCTTCCACCAGGCTTCGTCTTTTGGCTCCTTATCGAGATCCGGACACTCGGCCCCGCCGGCGCCCGGCGGCGGCTCTTTTCCCTCCCGCTCAGCCTCCAGGCGGAGCTGCTCCTCGGCGCGCCGGCAGCGCCGGTACTCGACCTTCTGCTCCAGCTTCTCCTCGACGTCTTGGGGCGCGGCCCACTTCTGGTTGAAGCGGCGGTCGCCGAACTGCCAGGCGATGCCCAGTTGGATCTCCCCGGGCATGTACACACGCTTGGGCAGAATGAAGTTACGGATCATCTTGACTCCGTTTACCACCTCGACATTGTCTTCCGTTTCCGCCCGGGCCTCCACCGGCAGGCGCACGGCGACGCCGATCCGCCAGGGCCGGTCGTCGAGTCTCAAAAGCAATCCCGCCTCCCAGCCGGCGTCGGTGAAGTGAATCAGCTTCTGTTCCTCCTCGGGGGCGTCCGGAAGGGTCAGGTCCAGGTTGGCGCCGCGGGCCCCCAGCCCGACCACTAGCTGTCCTTCCCAGAAGGCGTAGGCGACGCCGGTGTGGCCTTCCAGCACGGTGATGTTGATGGTCTCCGCGCCCGCGCTCATCGAGTAAACATGCGTGCGTAAATCCACGCCGAAGCCGAAACCGCCGAACTGGAAGCGCAGGCCTAAGTTGATGAACCAGAAGGCCTCCGCACCGACGCCTTTGCCGTTGTTGAAGAAGTCCTCCTGGCCGAAGGCGCCGGGACCGAACAGGGATAAGGCCAGGTCCCATTCCCACCAGTCCAACTCGAACAGGTAGCGCGAGGCGAAGCAGGCTGGGTTCCAGTGGGCGCCGGCGATGCCGTCGGCGATGGCGGTGTAGGCCCCGCCCATGCCTACGATCCGGGAAGAGCCCAGCACCGGCCCGGTCACCGCATCGATGTTGAAGTCGTTGTCTTTGATGGTCTCCTGCGCCCACGCAGTCGACATCGCGGTGATGATAAAGAATCCGGCCAGAATAGTTCTGCCAATCGCCATGCCGGCCTCGGGTTATCGCATGGGGGAGCCGCGCCGGTAGAGGGGGTAAGTGTAGCACTGCTCCTGACCCGGCTTGAGGTTGTAGGCACACTTCATCGGCCGGCCGTACGGTTTCTCCATCGACGCCCTTCCGGTTGGAGCTTGACAGGTTGCCCGCATCTTGACAAGAGATCCTTGGGTTGTGATACCCATGAAGAGGTGACCATGACTGCGCAGCCAACAGACGATGCCGCAAAAGGCGATCCCGCCCTCTTTTCCCGGGTGGCCCAACTGCTGCGCCGGCATGAAGCCGAGGAAGTCAGCCAGGAATACAAAAAGGAGCTGCAGGCGGCCCAGGCCGAGCTGCAGTGGCACCACAACTCCCATCCGGCGTCGGTCCCGGCACTGCGCCTGCTGGCGGAGTGTTCCCAGCGACTTTTCGACCTGAAGGCGGCCCGGCGGCATATTTCCGAAGCCGAGCTTCTGGATCCGTGGGACCTGGAAATCATGATTATCTCCGAGTCGTTGTATGAAGCCGAAGCCGCCAACCGGATAGTTCGGCCGGGTGGACCGCTCCGGCTGCAATCCGACCTCTCTTCCGGAGTGGTCAGCACGGAGACGCTGTTGGAAAAGGCCATGGGTTCTTTCCGGTTGGGAGATGTGGAGCGGGCCTATTCCCTGGCCAAGCTTACTTACCGCATCAACCCGGTGGAAGAACACCACCTGATGGACGTATGGTCCATCGGTTCCGCCTTCGATCCCAGACGCACCCGGTTGGAGCTGATCAAGCTGGAGCAGGAGGGAGATCCGTCTCCCTACCTGTACCTGGCTCTGGGTTCCGTGTGCAACGTGGTTGGGCAACACCAGGAAGCGGTCTACTGGATCGACCGGGGCATATCGCTTGCCCCCAAGGACCCCTTTGTTCTGGCCATGCTCTTCAACGAGTTGGCCTACGTGCTGGCCAGGCAGGAGCTTTATCTCGACCGGTGTGTGCAGCTCGCCCGCACCGCCCTGGAGCTGTTTCCCGACACGCAGGCCAATGGTTTCATCCGCGACACCCTGGGGGTGGTTTACCTGAAGCGTGGAGACTACGACAAGGCCATCCAGAACCTGCGCGAGGCGGTCCGGAAGGATCCCACGGTGATCCCCAGGTTCCATTTGGCCTTGGCATTGCTGAAGAATCGAGACGCCGCCAACGCGCTGGCTGAATTGAAGTTCATTACCGCTGCCCGGCCTTCCCTGGAGTCGCCCCATGTGGAGGAAACCGCCATTCTCGATCGGGTGCAGTGCAACATCCTGCGCCTGGAAGATCTACTGAACCTCGGTGGTGCCGACGACATTCGCGACGCACTGGGAATGCTGGAAGGCCTAGTCTAGAAACCCGGGAGAAACCATGGCAAAGAAAACGGACGAAAAGAAAGAAACCAAAGAGACCAAAGAAGCCCCGCTGATATCGTTGGCTGAGATTGCCTCCGTGCTCAAGATGTCTTTGCTGCAGGTGCGAAAGATGGCCCAGACCGGCCAGATTCCCGCCGTCAAGATGGACGGCGAGTGGCGTTTCAACCGGGATTTGGTCTACCAGGCCGTCCAGCAGCGCTCACGCCGAAGATAGCAACAGAAACACCGCCAGAAGAGCGATTAAGAAACAAGCCGTGACCAACAACCACACGAGCAGCATGCGCCCGGGGCGCGGGCGGATTCCGGTGCATTTCATGCATAATGCCAGGGGGCGAATCAGGCCGTCTTGAAGTTCACAGCAGTCGGCGCATACCAGGGCGTGACAGATGGCGCACCTTCCCGCGGCGGGTTTGTGGCAGTAAACGCAGTAGTCCTGGTCCGGTCGGAATTGAGCGAGATCGGTCATCAGGTTGTGTAGGTTTCGAACAGCCGGCCCCAGGGATCCTCTTGGCGAATGCGCCGGGCGATCCGGCGGCCCCGGACCGGCCACCAGTACCAGTCGTGGTACAGGTAGGAACCCAGGATGAACGGGTAGACCAGGGGAGTATGGAAGAGCAGCCGCTGCAGCACCTTCATGGGGCTGAACCAGAACAAGTCGCCGACCCGGCTGGCCAGGTTGTCGCCCACCGGGAAGTCATAGCTCATTGAGGATATGTCTTCCCCCAGCACTTCGATTTCTTCGATCCTCCCCGTGCCCAGGCCTCGTTCGTGAGCCATCTGTATGTAGGGGATCGACATGGGGTCGAAGCCCATGATCTTTGCCGCTACCGCGTCGATGGCCACCGAGTCGGAGCTGGCCAGCACGAGGTCGCAGCGGATCGGCTGCATGGTTCGCGGCCCCGGGCCCGAGCCGCAGATGGTCCCGTCCATGACCGCGAAGATGCCCGAGTGGATCTCCTTCTGGATGGCCAGCAGATCCACCAGGGTTTCGTGGATGACGCTGTGGGTGTAGTGCCTCCGGGTCGACAGCAGGCCACCGAAGGCGTTTTTCATTGCACCGGTGGTGGTGGTGTAGATGTGAGTCTTCATGGTGGGCAGGTGAACGACGTTACGATTCTTGAAGAAGGACGGGATGCGGATGCCCTTGGGGTAGATCCGGTGGAGCACCAGCATTTCGGCCTGGGGCTCATACACTTCCCACTGGATGTCCTCTTTGCGGAAGTTGTACAGCACCGGGATCTGGTAACGCTCGAAGACTCCCTTGAGGCGGTTTTCCCGTTCGCCCTTGAACGTGTTGGTCACCACCGTGTCGTTAGCGACGCAGGTTAGGTCACCGAACCCGGTTTCCCGCAGGGCCAGGATGGCACCCTCCAACTGCCACGGTGTGGTGTTGGCCCCCGGAAATGGGAAGTGCCAGGAGATGTTTTCCTTTAAAATGGTAGCGTGACCCTTATCAAGGGCCTGATCGAGGCCGGCCCGGCCGGCCAGGATCTTGATGTCGTCTAGAACCCGCTCCGGAGACGAGCGGATCACGGCAACCGTCGACCGACGGGCCATGCGACTCTCCTTGCTTATCTGTTCCGGTATACGATGCGTCCGCGGCTGGGATCGTAGGGCGAGAACTCTACGCGCACGCGGTCACCCAGGACAATCCGGATGTAGTGTTTTCGCATTTTGCCACAAACGTACGCCAAAACGATAGGCCCACCGTCCAGCCCTACCCGGTACATCCCCCCCGGCAAGACTTCCTTTACGGTTCCTTCGACTTCGAAACCTCCAGCTTCTTCCGGCATGCTTCTCCTAGCCCTTCCTGCTGTTACAACACATCTAATCAACTCAACGCAGGACCCGTCGTTTCAATCGCGCCCTGCGGAGATCTTCGCAAAATGCGAGGATCTTGCGGGGTAAGAGTCTACACACGGCGGGGAGGTTGTCAAGCTCGCTCCCTCTCGAAACTCCCAATTCACCCCAAGGCCTCCCATGACCTGAGGGATATTTGACAGAACGGGGGTTTGGGCGTTAACCTATAAGGTGTATAAGGGATGTTTTCTCCGTTGGATCGTCTGACGATCTGACGTTATGGGCAGGAGGGAGAAAATGAATCAGAAGCTCTATTCCCAGCGCGGCGCTTGCCGCTCAATTGGAAAAAGTGTTGTCGGTGTGCTGTTGGGCCTGTTTGTGCTCAGCGGTTCTATGGCTTTGGCGCAGTCGGCACCCAAGGCTCTCCGGGGGCAGATTATAACCAATTCCAGAGGCATAAACGTCCCGACCACCGCGGCTAAATTCGTCAAGAAGATGCGCAAGCAGGACAGCAAGAAATTCAAAAAAGACGATGACGGAAAATGGGTGATATACTTCGTGGCGTTCTTCAACCGGGCGCTGCCCGTCGAGAGCATCGGCGTGGTGGTGCTGGATTCCAAGAAGGAACCCGTGGCCCTCGCGGATGTGCCCGCCCAGAAGGGCCAGAGGACCCTCTCCTCGCAGATCATCGTGGAAACCACCGAAACCCCCGGAAAGAAGCATATCCTGCAGGTCTACTTCGCCCGAGGGAAAAAGCCGGTGGTCCTCGCCAAAAAGGAAATCATCTTAAAATAGCTTAGTTTCCAGTTCTTAGTTCCCAGTTACAGGTGACCCTTGCATGAGCAATTGGGCACCAAGAGAACCAGTTAAACCGGGAACCGGGAACTGGGAACTAGGTTTAACTAGGTTTATACGACTAAATCGCCGGGTTGCCTGTAGACGCGCTCGCAGTATATGCAGCGGACGGTGGGTTTGGATCCTTCCCCTTCGCGGACGAAGTGGGTGGTGACGCCCTCCACGTTGGTGACGCAGTTGGGGTTGGGGCAGCGCAGCATTCCTTTGAATTCGTTGGGGATGTGGATCTTCCTTTTCTCGACCACCTGGGATTTCTCGATGATGTTGATGGTGGCCGTGGGCGCCACCAGGGCCATCCGGTCGGTGACCGCCGGGGTGAGCTTGAGGTTCTCCACCTTCACCACGTCCTTGCGGCCCAGTTGGGAGCTGGGAAAATTGATACCGATGGTGATTATTCCCTCGTGCTGGACGCCGAGGATCTCGACCACCTTCAAGGCCAGGGGGCTGGGTATGTGATCAATCACCGTGCCGCTTTCGAGGGCGTATACCTTCAGCTTGCTGTCTTCAGTCATTGGATCGTCCCCGTCACCAAGCCGAGCAAGGCCTGCCGGGTGGGAATGCCGTTGTGGGCCTGGCGGAAATATATGGCGTTGGGGGTCTTGTCGAGATCCTCAACGATCTCATCCACCCGGGGCAGCGGGTGCATGATCCGCACCTCTTCGCCCAAGAGCTTGAGCGAGTCGCGTCCGATGCGGTACGCACCGGCCACTCGCTCGTACTCCTGGAAGTCGGCGAAGCGCTCTTTCTGGATGCGGGTGACGTAAAGGACGTCCAGCGAGTCATTCAACTCGTTGATGTCGCCGATCTCTATAAAAGACGTGTCCGCGCCCTTCAACTGCTCCAGGGTGTACTCGGGCATGCGCAGGGAGGGCGGCGCAATGAAAGAAAACTTCGTGCCGAAGAGAGCCAGGGCCAAGGAGAGGGAGTGCACCGTGCGACCGTATTTCAGATCGCCGAGCATTCCTACCTTCAACCCCTCCAGCCGTCCGAACTCCTCCTGGATGGTGGCCAGGTCAAGGAACGTCTGGGTGGGATGCTGGTTGGACCCGTCGCCGGCGTTGATGACCGGTACCGTGGCTACCTGGGAGGCCAAGCGGGCGGCTCCCTCGATGTTGTGGCGCATGACGATCACATCGCAGTAGCCGGTGACCGTGCGGATGGTGTCGGCCAGTGATTCTCCTTTTTTAGCCGAGGAGATATTGGGATCGGCGAATCCGATCACCCGACCCCCCATCGAAACCATGGCGCCTTCGAAGCTGAGGCGGGTTCGCGTCGATGGTTCGAAGAAAAGGGTCGCCAGCACTTTCCCATCGAGGGCTCCCGCCCATTTTCCGGACTTAACCTCCAGGGCCTTGTCCACCACGGCCTGGATATCCTCTTTAGGAAAATCGCGGATTGATACGATCGAGCATCCCTTCAGGTCCACGGGTTCCTCCTCGGGAACAAATTGGGCAAAATTGGGCGGACTATACAGAAAACAGCTCCAAGTTCCAAGTTTAATTCAGTCCATTGTAACCGGGAACCGGGAACTAAAACCGGACTATTTCTGGTAGGAAATCGGGTCGCTGATTCCCGCCTCGGCGAATCCCTTGAGACGTAATCTACAGGCGGGACAGCGGCCGCAGGCGGTGCCGGAGTCGCTTGGGTCGTAGCAGGTGTGGGTGTTTTTGAAGTCCACGCCGAGCTCCAGGCCCTTCTTTACGATCTGGGCCTTGTTCAGATCCAGAAGCGGCGCGTGCACGCGAATCCGAGTGCCCTGGGCCCCCATGCGGGTGGCCAGGTTGGCGACGGTCTCGAAGGATTCGATGAAGGGCCGGCGGCAATCGGGATAACCGCTGTAGTCCACCTGGTTGGCGCCGATGAAAAGATCCTGCGCGGCGATTACCTCCGCCAAGGCCAGGCCGATGGACAGAAACACCAGGTTCCGGGCGGGGACGTAGGTGACCGGAATGGAATCCGGCACCTCGTCTTTCGGTACCTCGATAGACGATGTCAAGGCGCTTCCCCCGATACAAGCCAGATCCACCCGCACAACTCGGTGATCGCTGGCCGAAAACGTCCGGGACTGATGCGCCGCCATTTCGAGCTCCTCTTTATGTCGCTGGTCGTAGTCAAAGGCCAGGGTGTGGCACTCGTAGCCCTCTCTGGAGGCGATGGCCAGACAGGTGCTGGAGTCCATTCCCCCGCTTAGTAGGATTACTGATTTTTTCCCGTTTTTTTTCAATGACATACCAGTTTCAGCTAAATTGGCGCGTGTGGGGTGGTGTGGTCAAAAAATTGACATGTGTGGTTGTGTAGGGTATTGTGGGTGCATGACCGTAATGAAAGAAGGGACCACCATGAACCTTACTCCTCT
Source organism: Deltaproteobacteria bacterium (assembly GCA_030622135.1). Lineage (GTDB taxonomy): Bacteria > Myxococcota > B64-G9 > B64-G9 > B64-G9 > JAUXGL01. The sequence goes on along the minus strand of JAUXGL010000068.1, from coordinate 3,963 downwards.
CCATTTTCAAAAGCCCGTTCAGCGACCGAACCGAGAGCGCCGGGCCGGCCAGCGGGACCGGCGCGTTATGGACGGGACCATGAAGTACCAGGGCGAATACATTTCCGTGGAGGTGATCGATTTGAGCGAGCATGGTGCCTACGTCCTGGCGCCGATCATGCCGGAACTCTGCGACGTGGTCACCCTCAATATCGGCCTTTCGGGAGTCGGCGACTCGGTGATGATCTCCGGCCGGGTCCGCCGAGTGACTCTGGGCTCGCGGATCATGCGCCGCCCGGGTGGTTTCTGCATCCAGTTCACTCGCTTCTACACGCGGGTGGGCCGGCACGCGCTGAAGGAACATCTGGTCGCCTGACATCGCCATCTTGTGTCGCCTTCCTGGCGACATGCTAGCAAAAACACATACATTCGAACAGTTTATTGACAGGATCATAAATGCGAAGATAGTATGTAGGCCTAAGTGGGAGAGGGTTTATGGCAATGGGTAAAATCAAGTCCTGGTCGGAAGAACAGGGATTCGGATACATCGAGCATCCCGAGTACGGTGACTTGCTGTTCGATTTCGAGGCCTGTGACTTCTTCCCGGAGATCGGCGACGAGGTCGAGGTCATCGAGGTAGGTAAGCGCTACGATGGATCCTTGAAGGCCAAGAAGGTTGTCTGTCCCACTAAGCCACGCAAAGGCGGAAGCCCTCGCCCGCCCAAGGCGTTCTGAGCCTAACCGAACTCCCGCTGCAGGGTTTTTTCAATCTCCGCATCCGCCTTGCCCCTAAACGGCCTTCCGAGCAGAGAGAGTTTCACTTCCACTGAAATCTCTCCTTCCGCCAGGCGAATGCGCCCGTTCTTGATCCCGGTGCCCGCCAGCACGAAATCGTTGCCCGCCCACGAGCCGGTCAACCTGATCTTGGATTGAAGGTCCTGGTAGATCTTTTCCACTTTTTTTCGGGCCTCTTCGAGAGAGCAGTCGTATTTACGGCGCCGCAGGATATCTGTCATGGCTAATCTTTCATGGCCTCGCGAAACAGGCGGTATTGGTGCATGAAGCGGTAGGCACCCTTGGGTGAGAAGAACAGGAAATCCATTTGTCCGAACGTGACCACGTCGCCGTCGCGCAGGACCACCGGCTCGCCCGGCACCAGCGCGCGACCGCGGACCATCGTGCCGTTGGTGGAACCGCTGTCGACCAGCTTGTGGGTCGATTCATCGGTGTCGTAGAACAGACAGGCGTGCCGGTTGGAAACCGTGCTGTGCTGGATCACGAAATCCCGCTTGGAGTCACGGCCCACGAACGATTTCTCGGGAAAATCCCGGCTAGGACGCGGATTGGGAAGCAGGGGAATGAAATCCAGCACCTGCTCGCTGAAGCGATCGATGCTCTCGGCCCCTTCGGCGTGAGACACCAAGCGGGTGTGGGCGAAGGAATCCATGGCTCCGGGCGTCTGGGAGTAAAAAAGGAACGGATGCGGGAACTGCTCCAGAAACTCCCCCATCGACATGGTGGCAACCACTTTCATGAAATCCCGGAAATGTTCCACAGTAAATGTCCCCCTTTCTCGAATGTCATTTATCACATGATGGGGCCAATTGTCTAGGCACTTGCGATCCATCACAGGTACAGGCCCCTTGACATCCGGGTGTGGACGCGGTTGGATTGGCGAGTTTGGGCCCCAGACCACTTAAGGAGGGAATCATGGCAACGTCCCCGTTTGAAGGTTTGAAACCGGAAATTCTGTGGAAGTACTTCGAGGATCTGACCAGGATCCCCCACTGCTCGAAAAACGAAGCCGCGTCGGCCAAGTACGTCATGGAGCAGGCTAAGGCCAAGGGGTGTCAAGCCGAGCAGGACGGCGTGGGCAACGTGGTGGTTCGGGTACCGGCGTCCAAGGGAAAGGAAGGCGCGCCCACAGTGGTTTTACAGGGGCACCTGGACATGGTGGGGGAGAAGGACACCAACTCTTCGCACGACTTCGACAAGGATCCCATTCCGGTCATCCGCGACGGCGATTGGCTGACCGCCGACGGCACCACCCTGGGTGCGGACAACGGCGTGGGCCTGGCGGCATCCCTGGCGCTGATGGACGACCCCGGCTCGGTTCACGGACCCCTGGAGCTTTTGTTCACCGTGGACGAGGAGACCGGGCTGAACGGTGCGATGGGGATCCCCGCCGGCTTCGTCAAGGGCAAGATCCTGCTAAACTTGGACACGGAGGAGGATGGCTCCGTTTATGTGGGCTGCGCCGGCGGAAACGACACATTGGCGCGGCTGCCGATTCAACGGGAAGCGGCGGAGGGGGAAGCTTTCGAGGTGAAGGTGTCCGGCCTGAAGGGCGGTCACTCGGGTCTGGACATCAACCTGGGACGTGGCAACGCCATCAAGGTGCTGGGCTGGTACCTGGATCGTCTGCGCCGAGAGGTGCAAGACGACTTGAAGCTGGTTGCTTTTGCCGGGGGTGATAAGCACAACGCCATTTCCCGCGAGGCCGGCGCTAGCATTCTTTTACCGGCGGGCCAGAAAGCCAAGGCCGAAGAGGTGCTCGCGAAGATCCAGGGCGACTTGAAGGCCGCCTTCTCCAAAACCGACGAAGGCGCAAAGATCGAGATGGTCTCCGCCAAGGCAACCCAAAAGCCTCTTACCAAAGACTCGCGGGACAAGTTCCTTTACATGGTGATGGCCATGCCCCATGGGGTGATCACCATGAGCCAGGACGTGGCGGGCCTGGTGGAAACTTCCACCAACCTGGCGGTGGCCAAGCTGGAGGATCGCCAGGGCGTTTTCCATGAGAGCAGCCGTAGCTCGGTGGCGCCTCTGTTGGCTCAGGCGCAGGATGAGATCATCGCCCTGACCCGACTGGCGGGGGCTGAGCCCGAGGACGGCGGGGGATACCCAGGCTGGCAGCCCAACATGGACTCGAACGTCCTGGCCCGGGCCAAGGCGGTGCACGAGAAAGTGACCGGGAAGGTGCCGGAGGTGAAGGCCGTCCACGCGGGCCTGGAGTGCGGAATCATCGGCGAGAAGATGGGCGGGATGGATATGATCTCCCTCGGCCCCCAGATCGAATGGCCGCATTCCCCCTCCGAGCGCGTGAAGATCGACTCGGTGGAGCGCTTCTACTCGTTCCTCAAGGCGTTGCTGGAAGACCTGTCGGGGACATGAGGAAGAAGAGGTTCAGGCCGGTTGTCCTGGTCCTTCTGATGCTCATGGCATCGACGGCCATGGCCTACATTCCGCCGGCGTCCTTTCTCCTCAACCAACTGGCCGACAAACGCACCAAGACGGGTGTTCGCCGGCTCAAGGTGACCATGCGGTGCCGCCGGGGGCAGCAGGAATTAGTCGAGCACAAGCTATACCTGAAAGTCTCGGGCCAGGTACGGCGGGAACGCGGTAAAGGTGCGGTGGAGATCTGCAAGTCGGGCAAGTGCTGGCTTAGGGGCGGTGGCAAAAAGCCCCATAAGCTTCCCCGGTGGGCCTATCTTCCCTACCTCTATTTCGTCGAGGGCGAGGCCAAGGGATCCCGCTGGCTGGCGCTACTTCAGTCCCTGAACCTGAACACCAAGGTGCACGCGATCACCCGGTTCCACTCGCGGGTGGCCGTGGTGCTTGGGGCCAAGAGCTGGGAGCGGGACCGGCCCCAGTTCTGGCTGGACAAGGATCGCTTCGTGCCGTTGCGGCTAATGCTGCTCGAGGGCAAGTCGCTGGTCGACATCCAGTGGATCGAATGGGGCACCAAGACCGGCGGCGACTGGTTTCCTTCGGTGATGGAGATCCGCAAGGACGGGACGGTGGTCGAGCGGTGCGAGGTAGACGAGGTCACCTCCGGCGTGTCCATGCCGGAAGATCTGTTTAAATTGATAGGGGTAGGAAGGTCCGGTTACCCGGACCCTCCCCCCTCCGAACCGTGCATGCGGATCTCCCGCACACGGCTCTCCGGTCGGTGGTTCACCGCCGAGCGGGTTGACAGGCCTC
>JAUXGL010000202.1 GCA_030622135.1 Deltaproteobacteria bacterium | reverse complement strand
TGGATGGCGTTGGCGATGGCCGGGGCGGTGGGGACCAGGCCGGGTTCGCCGACGCCCTTGGCGCCGAAGGGGCCTTCGGGGTCGTCGGTTTCTATGAATTCCAATTCGATGGGGAAATTCATCTCGGCGATGGTGGGGATCTTGTAGTCGCGGAAGTTGGGGTTGAGTATGCGGCCGTTTTCGGTGTGGACCTTTTCGTAGAGGGTGAAGCCCAGGCCCTGGGCCAGGGCGCCGTACATCTGGCCCTTGATCGTCTGGGGGTTGAGGACCTTGCCCACGTCGTGGGCGGCGACCAGCTTCAAGATTTTCACTTCGCCGGTCTCGGTGTCCACCTCCACCTCGGCGCCCTGGGTGCCGTAGGCGTAGGTGGCGGAGATGTTGCCGTGGCCCTTCTTGAAGTCGGGCAGCTCGTTGGGGGGATCGTAGAAGACCTCGGCTACGAGCATCCGGCCCTGCTCGCGGAAGTGGATGGCTCGCAGCATTTGGCCCAGCTCCACCTTCAGCCAGGGCTCGGCGGGGGCGTTTTTCAAGAAGACGAAGCCGTCTTGCAGCTCGAAGTTACTGGCCTTGGCCCTCTTTTGGAGATTTAACTCCGGGGGTTCGTAGCCGGGGTTCTTCTTTTTGTGTTTTTTCAGGTTCTTCTCGGTTTCCTGGGTAAATATATCCTCGGCGGCTTTGAAGATCTCTTTTCGGAGCTGCTCGGCGGCGGGGATGGCGGTCTTGCAGGCCATGAAGGCACCCCGGCTGGCGTGGGTGCCCACGTCCCAGGGGCAGGTGCCCGTGTCGGTGGGGTTGATGAAGACTTTTTCGGGCTTGACTCCCAGGGCCTCGGCGATGGCCAAGCTGAGCACGGAGTGCAGGCCCTGGCCCATCTCTACCCCGCCGCAGTACGCGTTTGCGTTGCCGAAGTCGTCGAGCTTGAGAATCAGGCCGCTTCCGTCGGAGCGGTAGATGCGCGCGCCGCCGCCCACGTGCATCAACGAGGCCATGCCCACCCCGCGCTGCATTCCCTGTATGCGGCTCTTTTTCCAGTCGAGCTTGTCGGCCACCGTTTCCAGGCATTCCCTCAGCCCGCAGGTGGTTACCTTCAGGCCCATGGGAGTGATTTCGCCCGGCTGGTTGCAGTTGATCTTGCGCAGATCGAGGGGATCTATGCCGGCCAGCTCGGCCAGCTCGTCCAGGTTGCTCTCGATGGCCCAGTTTACCTCGGGGTTTCCGTAGCCGCGCATGGCCTGGCAATAGGTGTTGTTGGTGTAGACCATCTGGGCGTCGAAGAAGATGTTTTCGACCCGGTAGAGTGAGGTGGCCGGGATCATCGACACGGTGGGGTAGGTGGCGCCCCAGGAGGTGTAGGCCCCGTTGTCCTGGAGTAGTTCCAGGTGCCGGAAGGTGAGCCGGCCCTCCCGGTCGCAGCCCTGGGCGATTTTGGTGATCACCGACTGCCGCGGCGAGAGGTAGGCGAATTCCTCGTCGCGGGTGTAGACGATCTTGACCGGCCGGCCGGTCCGGAAAGCCAGCAGGATGGCGATGTACTCGTAGGCGTGGGTGTCCAGGCCGGTGCCGAAGCCGCCGCCCAGGGTGGGCACGATCACCCGGGTGTTCTTGTCCTTCAGGCCCATGTCCAAAAGCGCTCGGTTGAAGTCGCGCTGGGCCATAAACGGGATCTGGGTCTTGGCCCAGATGGTGAGGTTCTTTTGAAGGTCGAACTCGGCGATGCACCCGGCCGTGCCCATGCAGCTCTGCTGGATCAGCGGAGTCGAGAACTGTCCCTCGGCTATGAAGTCGGCCGCCCGCCTGCCCGCCATAGCGTCCCCGGACTCGTGGTGATATTCGATGGGCAGGCGGTTTCCGGAGCGCGGACGCCCCTGGGGATCGACTTCGTGAATCAGGGGCGCGTTCTCGGCCAGGGCCTCTTCCGGCGAGAATAGGCCCGGCAGCGGTTCGTACTCGACCTCGATGAGATCGGTGGCCTCGGCGGCGATGTCGGGGTCGATGGCGGCCACCGCGGCGATCTCGTCGCGGAACTGACGCACCTTGTCCCGTTTTAGGGCGAAGTTGTCGCGGATGAAGCCGATGCGGATTTCGGGCGTGTTGTACGCGGTGATTATCGCCCGGACGCCGGGCAGTTTTTCGGCCCTGGAGGTATCGATGTGCCGAATGCGCGCGTGGGCGTGGTCGGAGAACTTGATTTTGCCGTACAACATCCCCGGGCGGGAGAGATCCTGGATGTAGAGGGCCTTTCCCGCGGCCTTGTCCGGGCCGTCCGGGCGGGGGGCTCCCCGGCCGATGTAATTAAACATGCTCATCGGCGCTTCTCCAGCTTTTCCGCGGCCAGGCGCACGGCCTCGACGATCTGCACGTAGCCGGTGCAGCGGCAAAGGTTGCCCAGCAGGGCCGCGCGGATCTCCTCGTCGGTGGGATCGGGATTCTCGTCGAGCAGCGCCTTGGTCGCCATGATCATGCCCGGAGAGCAGAAGCCGCACTGGATGGCCCCGCTTTGCACGAAGGTTTTCTGGATTACGGACAGCTCGTTTTCGGGATCCATCAGCCCTTCGATGGTGACGACCCGCCGTCCGTCCACCTCCGGCGCCGGGTACAGGCAGGCGTTGACCGCCCGGCCGTCGACGATGACCGTGCAGGCTCCGCACTCGCCCTCGCCGCAGCCTTCCTTGGTTCCGGTGAGGCCGAGGTCGTAGCGAAGCACGTCGAGCAGGCGCTTGTGCGCGGACACCGACAAGCTGACCGGGAAGCCGTTGAGGGTGAAGGCGATCTCCGTCTTCATGTTTCGCTCCGGGCCCATAGCGTCTCCAGCGCTCTTTTTACGAACACGCCCACGATGTGCCGGCGGTATTCTCCGCTGGAGCGGATGTCGGTGATGGGCTTGACGCTCTCTTCCGCCAGCCGGCGGGCCTCGGCGATCAGTGAGCTGGAGAGGTTGTCGCCCTCCAGCAGGTCCTCCACCCTGGTCAGGCGTAGCGGCACCGGGGCCACCGACCCGGCGGCCAGCCGGGCTTTTTTTACCCGGTTGCCCTTGGTCTGAAGAAGAACCGAGAGGCTGGCGACGGCCAGATCCATCTTCACCCGCCCCTGCTTGAAGAAAATGGTCCGCACTCCGCTACCCTTGCGGGTGGCGTTGAAGGCGGGGATGAGAACCTGGGTCAGGATCTCGTCGGTGGCCAGGCAGGTCTCGCCGGGCTGCTTGAAAAGTTTAACCAGGGGGATTTCCCGGGTGCCCAGGTGATTCTGGAGCAAGGCCCGGGCCTCCAGCACCAGAAGCGGCGTGGCCGTGTCCGCGCAAGGGGAACAGTTGCACAGGTTTCCCCCCAGGGTGGCGACGTTGCGGATTTGCCGGCTGCCCAGCCGGCGGGCCGCTTTCACTAGAACCGGATACTTCTCGCGCATGACCTCGTTTCTAATCAGCTCGGAGATGCTGGTCATGGCGCCGATGTGGACCGCCCCGCGGACAGCGATGCCCTGCAGCTCCGCTACCGATCGCAGCGAGATCAGCGCTTTTGGAGAAACCTCTCGGTTCTTGATCTTGACCATCAAGTCCGTGCCCCCGGCGACGAAAAGAGCCTCGGGCGTGTCCTCCTTGAGGCGGAACGCTTCGGCGACGGAGCCGGGCTTTTGGTAGGTGTAGCCGATCATGCCACCACTCCCCGATCCCGCAACCCGGCGATCTCGGAGTCGGACAGGCCGATCTCAAGAAGCAGCTTATCGGTGTGTTCTCCGTAAGCCGGGGCGAAGGGCAGGGTCCCTTCAAGTTTGTCGAGGTGCTCGGTGCGCACGGCGGGAGGCGGCAGCCGTATACTGTGCCCGTCGGGGGTGTTGGTCGTAAGGTTGGACGATGCGACGAACGGCAGCCGCGGGACTTCCTCGATGGGGGTGATGGGCGAGTGCGGGATGCCTGCTTCCCGGAGCACTTCGGCGGTTTCCTGGGCGGTGTGCTTTTCGGTGATAGCCTCGATGAGCGCGTGCAGCTCCTCCCGGTCCCGGCGGCGCCCCGCGTTGCTCGAGAAGCGCTCCTGGGCCAGCGAGGCGAACCAGGGCTTTCGGATGATGCGGCTCCACTGGGCGTCGCTGCCGATGGCCATGTAGATGAAACCGTCCCCGGTCCGGTAAGCGTTGACCGGGATGAACTGGCGGTGCTGGTTGCCCGAGCGTTTCAACTCCTCCGGCGGGCTGCCCATGTCCAGCATGGGCAGGCAGGTCTGCAGCCAGGACACGATGGCCTGGGACATGGAGACGTCGATTTGCTTGCCCTTCCCGGTCTCGGTTCGCTCGGCCAGCGCCAGGACGATCTGTAAGAAGGCCTCGTCCCCGGCCTTGAGATCCACCAGCGGCAGCCCGCACAAAAGCGGCGGGCCGTCGGCGTGCCCGGTCAGGTCCATGACTCCGCAGAGTGCCTGGATGACCGGATCGTAGCCGGGCACGTCGGGGTGCTCGAGCCCCATGGCGGAGATGCCGCACCAGATCAGATCCTCCCGCAGCGCCCGCAGTCTCTGGTAGTCGATTCCCAGCGTCTGGTGGCGCGCCGGAAGGGTGTTGGTGCAGAAAACGTCCACGTTTAGCTGCTTGACGATCCGTCCGACCAGCTCCTGTCCTTCCGGCTGTTTCAGGTCTACGGCGATGGCTTCCTTGCCCACGTTGGGGGCCACGAAGTAACTGTGCCGGTCGTCTCCGGCCACCGGCCGGCCCACGTAGCGGTTGGGATCGCCTCGGGACTTGCGTCCTTCGACCGGCGTCGGCTCCAGGCGGATGACCCGCCAGCCCAGGTGTACCATGCGCAGGCTGGCGTATGTCATGGTCAAGGCCTGCTCGACGCTTAATACGATCCGGCGCTGCATGTCAGAACCTTACCGGCTCCCGGTAGGTGCCGAACACTTCCTTCAATACGCCGCACACCTCGCCGACCGACGCGTACGTCTCCACGGCGTCCATGACCGCGGGCACGACGTTTTCTCCGTCCTGGGCCGCCTGGCGGACTCGTTCCAGAGTTCTCTGCGTTGCCAGGTCATCGCGTTCCCGGCGGATGCGCTCGAGCCGGTCGATCTGTTTTTTGGCTTCCTCTCCCCGGTAGGGATGGAACTCCACCTCGCGCTCCTCTTCTTCTTCCTCCTCCGCGAAGATGTTCACTCCGACCTTCTTGACCTCGCCGGTCTGGATTTTCTTCTCCATCTCGTAGGCCTGAGCGTTGACCGCCGCTTGCACGCGGCCCTCGGCCACCGCCCGGACGATACCGCCCTGCTTTTCAAGCTCGTCCATGATCGCGACGATGCGCTGCTCCATGCGGTTGGTCATGGTTTCGATGAACCAGGAGCCCGCCAGCGGATCCACCGTGTCGCACAGGCCGATTTCGTGTATGAGGATTTGCATGGTGCGCAGGGAGATCTTGGCCGCGTGCTCGCTGGGGATGGTGTAGGCCTCGTCGTAGGAACACAGTGCCATGGTCTGGGTTCCCGAAAGCGCGCTGGCCAGGGCGTAGCAGGCCCCGCGGACGATGTTGTTCTCCGGTTGCTGGACGGTCAGCCCCCCGCCGCCCCCGCCGGCGATCATGCGCAGTCGCAAGCCCCGCGGGTCCGTGGCCTTGTATTTTTCCTTCAGTATCCGGGCCCACAGGCGTCGGCCCGCGCGGAACTTGGACACCTGTTCCCAGAGGTTTCCGTGGATGTCGTAGTTGAAGGTGATGCCGGCGGCCACCGGATCGATCTTCAGGCCTCTTTGCAGTGCGTGGTCGATGTAGGCCGTGGCGATGGATAGTCCGTAGGCCATCTCCTGGGCCGGGTTGGCCCCGCTCGCGCGGATGTGGTAGCCGCACACGCTAACCGGGCTGTAGCGGGGTACGTTCTGGGCACAGAACTCCATGGTGTCGCCAACCAGTCGGATGGAGGGCTCCACCGGGAAGATCCAGGTGCCCCGGCCGATGAACTCCTTGAGGATGTCGTTCTGGGAGTTTCCGCGGAGATCTTTGAGCTCGAAGCCTCGCTTGCGTGCCAGGGCGAAGTACATGGCCATGATGGCGACCGCCGAGCCGTTGATGGTCAGGGACACGGTGATCTCGTTCAAATCGATGTCGGCGAAGGCCTCCTCCATGTCCCGAAGCGTGTCCACGGCCATGCCCACCCGGCCCACCTCGCCGGCGGCCATGGGATCGTCGGAGTCCAGGCCGCATTGGGTGGGCAGGTCGAAGGCCACGTTCAGCCCGGTCTGGCCGTGCCTAATTAGCCACAAGAAGCGTTCGTGGGTCTCTCTGGCGGTGCCGAAACCGGAGTACTGGCGCATGGTCCAGGGCCGCTTGCGATACATCTGGGGGTGGATCCCCCGCGTGTAGGGATACTCGCCGGGTTGCCCCACTCCGTCGAAGCCCCCGCTGGATTCGACGTCCTGGGCCGTGTAGACCGGCTGGACCTCCAGGCCCGATTCCCAGAAGAGGGGGGTGACATCGGTTTTCTTCGGGTCGATCACATTTTCACCTTTTCGCGGATGAATGCGATAAGACTGCCGAACGGCGTTCCGGTGGGGAAGATCCCGGAAACTCCCAGGTCGCAGAGCGCCCGGTGATCCTGTCTGGGGATGTTGCCTCCCACCACCCAGAGCACGTCGTCGATTTTCTTGTTTTTCAGCTCTTCTGCCACTTCGCGACACAAGTGCACATGGGCGCCGGAGAGGATGGATAGGCCCACCACGTCGGCGCCCTCCTGCATGGCGGTCTGGGCGATGGCCTGGGGCGACTGCCGCAGCCCGGTGTAGACCACCTCCATGCCCGCGTCCATCAGGGCGCGGCAGACCAGCTTGGCGCCCACGTCGTGGCCGTCCAGGCCGGGTTTGGCAATGAGTACGCGTATGGGTTTGCTCATGGTTTTCTCCGGGTAGCGTTGAAGCAGTACCGAAATGGCGCTTTTTTGTCAACTGGCTGGATCGTGCTAGAGTTTCCGGGCACGGGAGGACTCATGGGGAAATATCTGGCAGTTCTGTTGCCGGCGGTGTTTTGGTCGCTCGGTTGCGGAGGCGGGAGCGGGAGCTCCATTTGTGATGCCCTGAGCAAGTGCGGGGCCGCTCCCGCCAACTGCGAAGGGACCTTCGACTCGTTCATTCTCCCGTCCGGCTGCGAAGAGGCCGTCGTCGCGGCGGATTGCGATGACCACCATCTGGAGGCCCCCTCCTACCTGGACCTCTGTTTCCCCCCCTGCGGGGACGATTCGGCCGTGTGCACGGGGGACATCATTGCCGTCTGCAACAGTGCGAGAACAACCACACTGAAGTGTCCCGAGACGTGCCGGCTAAACGGCGCGACTTACACCGGCGTGTGCGCCAACGAGTACCAGGGCCAGACGTCCGAGGACGGCCAGGACCTCTGCTGGTGCGAATAGACCCATCTCCATGACGGTCGGTCCGCTCCATCAGACTGCTCTGGATCCCGACGAGGCCTGGGGTGTCAACCTGGAGATCCCCTGCGCCTGCGGCGGCAAGCTGCGCCTGGGGGACAAGAAGTGCAAGGGTTGCAAGGCCAAGAATTCTTTCCCGCGCCTGCTGAAGAAGAGAAAACGAATCGAGCGGTGGATGGACCGGCGGATCCAGTCCGGGGTGGCGCCCAAGCTGGACCGGGCCCAGCTGTTTTTAGAGTCGGCGCGCAAGTATGACGTGGTGCTGCGGGAAGTGGTGCGCCGGCCTTTCCCCCGGCACCAGAAGAAGGAAGACCTCAACAGGTTCATGCGCCGGGTGGTGAGTTTTTTCCCCTCCATGTTCAAGTCTACCTCTCCCAAGCAGATGGCCCTGGGAATCACCGACTTGGTCAAGCGGTCTTCCGCCGGCATGGCCCGGACTGCCTGGAAAGAGTGTGAGAAAATCCTAGACGGGGTCACCGGTAAGCCCGCGTCCGGTTCCCAGGGGCACCTGCTGGGCGAGCAGGCCGAGCGCGTGGCCACCGACTTGCTCAACACCGGCAAGCCTTACCTGGAGGCGCTCAAGACCCTGCAACTGGCCCACACCCGGATGGTGACCGCCTACGGCCCGGTCAAGGAGATTTTCTCCCGCCACCACCAGTCCGGAGGCACTCAGGGGTTGTGGAACAAGGCCCGGCTGAAGTTCAGGCCGGTGGGGGAGCGGCTGCGGCTGCCCACTGCCATCTGGAAGAACCCGGCCGAGCATGAGGATCTCAAGCGCTTCGACGCCCAACTGGGCAAGTTCATGGAACAGATCCGCTGGTTTTTCGACCAGACCGGCAAGCTCCAGGCCCGTCACAACGTTCAAATGAACACCTACAAGCTTTCACTGAGAAAGCACCTGGTCTACGGCCTGGCCCAGCGCATCGGCACCACGGCCAAGCCCCCCGAGCGGCTCATGCTGGTGAAGAGGGTTCTCTCCCAGAAGGGCATCGGATCGTTGCCGTGGAGGTGGTTTTTCGGGATAAGGTGAATTGTAGGGGCGCCGTAAATCGCGCCCCTACACCGATTGGATTCCCAGTTCGAACGCTTGCCGGTTGGCGTCGAGGTAGCGGGGTGGGCACTTCTTGGTAATTGCCTTCCACAGGGTTTCGTTCTCGAAGGGCAGCAGCTTCAGGCCCGCCAGGGCTCCCAGCATGACGACGTTGAGGGTGCGGGGC
>JAUXGL010000225.1 GCA_030622135.1 Deltaproteobacteria bacterium | reverse complement strand
TATACACACAGCTTGCCTTAAAACAAGCCTTTTCTCAAATTCGGGAATTTGCCCAGGGGGAACTCGGTGGGAAACTCAGCGACTACGGGGGGCTACCGATATGGGGCGGAGCCCCTGGGGCACAACTATTTCGAGATTTTTAAGTATCTGTAAAAGATCCGGCGGAGGGGGGCAGCAGATCTCCAGAGCGGAGCCGGTTTGAGAATGGCACAGGCGAATCCGCCAGGCATGCAGGAAAAACCGGTCCTCCAGATTAATGACGGTGCGCCTGGCCCCGTAGTCGAGATCCCCGGCCACGGGGTAGCCCAGGTGGCTGAGGTGAGCCCGAATCTGGTGGCGCACTCCAGTCTGGATCCGGACGCGGCAGAGGGTCAGGTCACCCGACCCGGACAGCGGCTCGGCCGACGTCAGCGCCGGACGAACTCCGCGGAGACGCCGGCCGGGAAGCTGCACCTGCACCCGCGCAGACCGGCGGTAGCGGGAGCCAATGGGAAGGTCCACCTCAACGGGATCGGAAAGTACGCCTTCCACCAGGGCCAGGTACTCCTTCTCGACCTCACCTTTATCGAAGGCTTCCCGCAACCTCCGGTACGTCCGGTCGGTCTTGGCCGCCAGCAAGATCCCGGAGGTTCCTCGGTCCAACCGATGAACGATGGCCGGGGCCGCGGGATCTCCCACCGCGTCCAAACCGGGCCGCATCTCTTTCAGACGGGACCAGACGGATTGCCGCTCACCGCGACTCGAGGGGAAAACATGCAGACCGGCCGGCTTGGCCATTGCCAGAATCGCATCGTCCTCGAAGAGAATTCTCAAACCTTCAGGGAGCGGGGGCATCCTCGGCGGCACCTGGGTCTTTCTGGCTTTCGCCCAGGGGCAGTAAGACAAAAGGGCCTTTTTCCTGCACGAAGAGGAACCACCCCTCGCCCACCTTCCGCCAGATCTGTTCGGCGGTCTCGGACTGAACCACGGTGGAGGGCATCCGGTAGTACTTGAACCGCACGCGGATCTTGGCCTCGGTGCCTTCCTGCTTCATCTCCACCTTGCGGATCTCCCAGGTGGATATGTTCAACGCGTTCTTCTCGTCTTCCACCGCGTCGAGAAAAGCCTGGGAGTGCTCGGGATTCACCCGGGCGGCGGCCGCGTCGTAGTACTTCCAGCGCAGATCGTGGTGAAACCGCTTGACCACACCCTGCAGATCCTTCGAGCTGGGCGCCGACACGCTGGCGCAGGCGGCCAGCAAAACAGGCAGGCAAACGACCAGCACCGCCCAAGATCTCCCAGCCTTCTTTTTCCGGGACGCCAGATCGTTTTGCAAATCGTGGATTGGGACCGCCATTGCCAATTGACCCCCTACCGCCCCCCGTGGTACGCAGCGGGCAGGGAGGCTGGATCGATGAGCGAATGTATCTTCTGTAAAATCGTAAGCGGGGAGGTCCCGGCCGAGATCATCTTCCAGGACGAGGTCTGCCTGGCTTTCCGGGACATCAACCCGGCCGCGCCCGTCCACGTTCTCATCATTCCGAAGACACACATCCCGACCCTCGGCGATCTCACCCCGGAGCACGAATCCATCACCGGGCACATACTCACCGTGGCCAAGACCATCGCCCAGGATCTCGGCGTGGCCGAGAGCGGTTACCGCGTGATCGCGAACTGCAACTCGGACGGGGGGCAGACGGTATTTCACATCCATTTTCACCTTCTGGGTGGGCGGCAACTCACCTGGCCGCCGGGTTGACCCGGGCTGGCTAGCATTACTTGGGTGCACAAACTCATCGATCTCGAGTCAAGTTTATAGGAGGCTTCCACACGCCGGTCGTCGGCTTGTGCCAAGCCGCTTTTTGGCGAGGCGCTAGCCGTCTTTTCGCTTCCTCTCCCTGGCCACCAGCAGGTGGTAGTTGACCACGCCCGCCCCAGAGAAGTAGACCAGCACGAAGGCCAGCACCAGGAAAAACACCAGCAGCAGGGTCAGCCCCACCAGCCACCCGGCGATGCCAAACTGCCAACCGGTCTCCCCGGCGGTCGCAAACAGGGACAGCAGCGTATCCGGCACCGCCAGGATCATCACGCCGAAAACCCCCGAGGGGATCTCCAGAAAGACCCTGGACAGGTCCGCCCCCATCCCCTTGGCGCCCAGCCAACCCAGGTGGGCCATTGCCAACGATACGGCTAACTGGAGCAACAAGAAGAGAACCATGGAGCAGAGGGTGACCACCAACAGGTTCAGCATGTACCAGCCGAGGTTCGAGCGCACCATGTCGAGTATGCGCTTGGCCCCGGCCACGGCGCCCAGGCCCTCGCGCACCACCGCCGGCAGGTAGCTGAAGGCCAAGAGCCCGAACATTATGCATACCAGGACGGCCAGCAGAGACAGCATGAACGTTCCCGCAAACGTAAGGCCGTAGACCAGGGGGCCGACGTGGGGAATCCGGCCGATTAGCGCAAGCACGGTCACGCCGACGGACAAGAGCAGGAAGACGGCAACGAAGATCAGCGGCGTGCCCAGAACCGTCATGGGTCGGGCCTTGACAAACTTGATGCTGTCTAAAATCTTGAAGCGCCGACCCTCCGTCATCTCTCGGTCGGTCAGGTGGGTGGTGATCCCCAGCGCCAACATGGTCAGCGCCCAGAAGAGCACTCCCCCCAGAACCAGGCTGATAGTCACGCCCACGGTGCTCTTGGTCAGGGTACCCAGGTAACCCAAACCCGCGTACATCAGGCTGGCCACGAACATCAGCGTACCCACCACCACCAGCTTGCGGTAGTCCAGGGGAACTAAAAGAGCGAAAAACAGATCGCGGAAGCGAAATGACTTTCCGCTCCTACCGGTACCCAAGGTATCGACGTAACGAAGAATCTTACCCGAGGCTGCCTTTCTTTTCTTCGTCCGAGGTTTTTTAGTCTCGACGACCTTTCCCTTTTCCTCTAACTCCTCGGGTTCCTCGGACAACCGGGGCACCTGGCCCTTCGGCGGAGGTTCGGTGCGGATTACTCTCTCGGTAGCATCTCCCCAGGAGTCGCGCGCCTCCGCGGAGGGGGCAGTCTCGACATCCACCTTCTTCGGTTTCGAAGTACCTGCGAGTTTCTGTCTTCTGCGGGGCTGCTTGACCAATATCTTGAATCCGCATTCGTCACAAACGACCGTGGTTCCACCCTCTGGAATCTCGTCTTCGGGCTTGTTGTACTTCGCTCCGCACCCCGGGCAAAAAAATCGCATGCAAGAACCTCCTAAGTCGCTTGGGAAAATTACTTTAAACCTTTACCACACCCCACACACCTGTCAACCGCACCCAACACCGCCGTAACCCCATGACCCGCGCAGTACTCAGAAAATCTTTGCGGGCCGCGAAGATTTTCGGGGTCAGTAGTGCTGATCACCACATGAAACGTAGGGACACCAAAGAAATTGGGGCACCCCAAAACCGGTTTGACGACAGGGGGCCGGGTGGATATCCTGACAACTGGAGGAGAGATTAATGCGCACGATTCTCTGGTCCCTCGTTGCGGCGGCAATGCTCGCATCCCCACCTCCATCGTTGGCCCAGGACCTAGACGAATGGGAGTTACCCAATAACCTCAAGGGAGATCTAATGGACGGCAAGTGTCCCGAGGGCACCGTGCCGGACGAAAAGGGCTTCTGCATCAAAAAACCACCGGAGCCGGCCAAGCCGCCCCCTGAACCCACCAAACCACCCGAGACTACCAAACCACCTGAGGCGACCAAACCACCCGAGGCTACCAAACCGCCTGAGACTACCAAACCACCGATACCCAGTCGTCCTCCACTCCGTCCACCAGTCACGCCTCCCGCGGAGGCGCACGTTCCGATTGTAAAGGAAAAAAAGCAGGCCCCCGAGGAAAACGTGTCCGCGGGCAAGCCGGCCGGGGAAAAAGTCGCCGCAGAGAAGGTTCCGGAGGAAAAGAAGAACAAACCCACCAGGGCCTTCGTCAAGGGAGAGCTGGCCAACTTTATCGGCAGCACCAAGCTGGTCACCAAGAACAACCGGGTCGGCGTCAACCTGGGTTACCGAGCCATCGACGTGGTCCACTACGCCACCGTCAATCCCGAGGTCGACATCCGCATCGGGAAGTTCACCTTCGGCCTGGGTGTCCCGCTGGCCCTGGAACTCTTTGACGGCACCGTGGACGAGAACAACGATGTGGTGGGTTTCAGCAACGCGGGCGACATTCGTTCCGAAGACTGGGACGAGCCCGGCGAGTATGTACGCTTTATCCGCCACCTGAGGTACGGTCAGAAGGAAGACCGATTCTTCTTCAACCTGAGCCAGCACTCCTCCACTTCCATCGGCCACGGGCCGCTCATGCGCCGTTACAGTAACAACATCGATCCCGACTCCTCGCGAGTGAGCGGAGAGTTGGACATGTACAACGACTACGCCGGATTCGAGTTCGTCAGCAACAGCATCATCGACTGGGATCTCTTCGGCGGGATCGCCTTCGTCAAGCCGCTGAGCTTCTTCTCCGACAACGCCATCGCCCGCAGTCTCTCTCTCGGATTCACTTACATAGCCAACCGCCACACTCCCGTGTTGCTGCAACTCGAGGAGGACTCCGGAGTCGTCACCAACGCCTTCGTGGTCGACACCGAGCACGGCCGGCCCAAGGTGCGAAACGACGCCTTCTTGCACGCCATGGGCGTTGACGTGGAGATCAAGGTGGTCAAGACCGAGAACTTGGACATCAAGCCCTTCGTCGACTACTCCTGGATGATACCCGAAGACCCCTCGGGCGCGGCGACCGAGAAGCCCGAAGGCGGCGGGGGACTGACCCTCGGCGTTCTGGGCCGCTTCAGCTTCGGCGAGGAAACCGTGCAGGCCCTCCGCGCCATCGCCGAGTTCCGATCCTTCTCGGCCAACTACCTGCCCGGCTATTTCGACGTCTTCTACGAGGTGCAGAAGTATATGGCCAACCAGCGCTACTCGCACTGTGCCAACCGCACCGAGTGCACCGGCCCGCCGAACATCGCGGACAAGAAGTGCCTGCCGCCGACCAAGTTTCACGACGTGTTCATCGACCGCCGGGGGGACGACCGGCACCTGGGATTCTACCTGGAATTCAACTATTCGATGGTCGGATACATGACGCTGACCTTGGCCCTGGAGGGATCGGACGCGGAGGAGGGTAGCCACTTCATGGCCCACCTGGAAGTGCCGGCCATCAGCTGGCTGCAGTTCTTCTTCTCCTTCCACCAGCGCGCCATGCAGGACTTGGGAGATCTGTTCTCCACCGACTCCAACGACAAAATCCTGTTCGCGGCCGCCCGCCTGCGCCTGCTTCCCTTCCTGTTCATCAACCTCCGCTACCAGCACACCTTCCAGATCCTCAGCGGCTGGGCGAACCTGGATATCCCCGAGCGGCGCTACCGCTACTACGAGCCGGCC
Source organism: Deltaproteobacteria bacterium (assembly GCA_030622135.1). Taxonomy (GTDB): domain Bacteria; phylum Myxococcota; class B64-G9; order B64-G9; family B64-G9; genus JAUXGL01. Next base: position 1,913 of record JAUXGL010000225.1, on the reverse strand, counting down.
CACAACTTGCTGGTGAACATGGAGCTCGGCTGGGAATTCTAGCCCCGCAAAAAGCGCGGGACAAGGCCGGCAACCGACGTGTTGAAACCTCCGATGGAACTCGCGAAGCTGCACCTGATTTGTAGGTGTGACTCAAGTGTAAAGATCTCGGCCGCTCAAGTGCCTAGGGTTACTGGTAGTTCATCGGCGAGACGATGAACTCCTCGTCCGGCTTGATGTGGACATTTAGGATGCGGGTTTCTTCCGACTCCAGGTCGCGCAGCTTTACCTCGTGAATGCCGCGCTCGAGGGGGTGCTTGCGGAAGGCGCCGGTGCCCATGTCGTGCCCGTTGACAAAGACGCGAACGCGCGGGGCCACCGAGACGGAGAGGAAGCCGTCCAGGCCCGGACGGGCGGAGGATGCATCGATCCCGTCCTCGCCGCCAAACGTGGTCAACAGGAACAAGCCCAGGACCATCACGGCCAAGAACACCAGGATCAGGAAGCGCCAGTCGTTGAGCAAGCTCGCCGCAGCGGGCTTCCGCTTCTTGGAGTCGATCGGGGCTCCTCCCCGATCCGTGGGCAACAGCTCGAGCGGAGCGGGTTCGGCGGCTAGGGGCTTGGCCTTCAGGTGTGTCTTTTCATCCTGACGCTCGGCCAGGATCTCTTCGTAGCGCATCTGGGCCAGGGGCGGCTCGAGGGTTGGGTCGATCCGGTTGGAGCCCTCCTTCAGCAGCTCGAAGCCGGTGCTCAAGATGATCTTCCGCTCCTCCTTGGGCGCCTGGGCGATGGCCTGGTCCCGAACCTCCAACTCCGGGGCAAAGAGCTTGCGCATGTAGCGGGAAATTATCTCGGTTCTCTCCACGGCGCTGCCCCTCAGTAACCGGTGCAGGTAGCGTTCCATGTCCATACATGACTTGAAGCGACGCTTGGGGTTCTTGCGTATGGCCTTGCGTAGCGCCCGGATCAGCCGGCGGGGGAGATCCTCGCGCAGTACCTTCATGGGCGGAATCTCGCAGCGGTCCACGGCCTCCATGGTCGAGTAGTCGGTGTCCCGCTGGAACAGGCGGGTCTCGGTGCTCACCTCGTAGAAGACCACCGCCAGCGAGAACTGGTCCGAACGGTGATCCAGTGGTTTTCCCCGCACCTGCTCGGGTGACATGTAGGCATACTTACCCTTGAGCACACCCGCCCGCGTCTCGGACAGGCGCGCCTCGGCCTTGGAAATGCCGAAATCCACCAGCCTGGTCACTCCGTCGAAAGAGACGATGATGTTCTGGGGGCTGACGTCCCGGTGGATCATCCTCAGCGGCCGGTCCTCGAACTCGGCTACATTGTGGGAGTAATGCAGCCCGGCCAGGCAGTCGCAGACGATCTGTAAAATAAATTGAATGGGCAGCTCCCATCCCAGTGACCGCGCCCGATCGGCAATCTCCGTGAGATCCCGGCCGAAGATGTACTCCATGGCCAGGTAGGGAACCCCCGAGTCGCCCACGCCCACGTCGTAGAGATGTACGATGTTGGCCTGCTTCAGGCAGGCAGCGATCCGGGCCTCGTCTAGAAACATGTCCAGAACTTCCCGCTCGTCCATCAGATCGTCGCGGATGCACTTGACAACCACCGCCCGGTCAAACCCATCCAGCCCGCCCTGGGAAGCCAGGTAGATCTCGGACATACCCCCCACGGCAATACGCTTGATCAACTGATACTTGCCAAGTCGCCCAAGTCGCCCAAGCTGGACCATGAAGAATCGCTCCCTGAAAGTCCGATACCCCTTTTACCACAAGCGTATCCAAAATCCAAAGTGCGCCATCCAGCCTGGATCTCCCACCCCATTTCCGGTCGATCCCAATCTCCCGCGTAAAAAGGGACACTTACGAGAGGACCACGAGTAAATTATCTCACTAGTATAGTGGCACCGCGTATATTGAGTT
>JAUXGL010000097.1 GCA_030622135.1 Deltaproteobacteria bacterium | reverse complement strand
AGCAGTTAGCTCGTGGCTCCTGAAGAACTCCCGCAGCGCCTTCGCGTAGATATCGAAAGGAGTGTAGAGGTGGGTATGCCTCGAAATGGTTTTGATGACCGCGTCGGTCACCTTGACGGCATCTTTCCAGTGCTCCTCGAACCACTCCTGAAGCTGGGCGACCTCGCGGGCGCTCTGGACCTGGATATTCAGTTCGATGTTTTTGGTGAGGCCGGGAGCGGTGAAGTTGCTCGAACCTACCAGGGCTTGCGAGCCGATCACTTCCATCTTGGCGTGGGTGATGTATGCCTTTGCGTGAAACTTGTCCCGGTCGTAGACGCGGCATTCGATTTGCCCGGAACGGAGCGCCTCCAGAATCGCAGGAACGCCGTTGAGGAATGGGTTGTGAACCTTGTCGGCCTCGATGCTGTGGTTGAGGGCATCAACGGCTCGGGACCGCACGGCATCGAGCAGCGCCTTGCGGGTGCGCTGCGTCGTCTCCGCACCCATCAGGATGCGGATCTTCTCCAGCCCCTGCCACTTGCCGTCAAGAGCCAGCAGGGCGCCGATCTCGAAGTAGCCCGTTGCAATGTCGAAGGCCTTGGCGATTTCGGTCCACTCTTCGAGGTAACGCAGGCCGGACCAGCCCGAAATGCTGTTATCGACGATAAAGAGGTCGCGGCCTTTGGGATTAGCAGTCATCAGTTTCCTGATATCTACTCCAATCCGAAAGAGCTGACAACGAATTTCCGGCTATGTTACCCAGAAGTACCAGCACGACGGCAACAACCGCGTCCGCACCGCCTCCATTCGCGTGAAATAGAAGTGCGTCACTTTGGGGGAGTGCAGGACAGCGCGAAACGGTCGCAGAGGGATGCGATCGGGTCTTCTTCGAGTTGGGGTAGGACCTGGAGAAGATGGGCGGCGGTGGGGTGGGGGTCGAGGTTTTTGGCGCGGGACATTGCGTCTTCGGCCAGGGAGGCGTCCAGTCGATCGCGGGGGATGCCGCCGCCGGTGCGGCGGGGTCTTAGTGTGTTCTCGATCATCTTTATGAAGGGGGCTTTTTCGATTTGGTAGAGTTCGATCGCGGCGTCCAGAGATTCGGGCTCGAGTTTGTGGACGGTCCAGAGCAGATGGTAGATGCCCAGAGAGCGGAAGCCGCGGTTGGCGGATTCGGTGCGGGCGTGTTCTTCGATTTCTTTCAGGCTTTTCATTGGCGTACTTCGCGGGTGAGGCCGGGATTGACCTCGGAGCTTCCCAACTTCTCGCAAACGATCTTGTCTCCCTGGCCGCTTGGCTGCAATCCTCCGGGTTGGAAAGTTTATTATCAGGACTGTCAGTGATTGACAAGGTGCATAGCCCGTTTTAAAATCACATTTTGAGATTATTGGGTTTCTGTTTGTGTTCGCTACGTTTCGAGATGGACACTAGTCGGGAAACCCGTTGCGGTTGGAGAAGCGATGCCGGAAAAGATCCTGGTTGTGGACGACGATGCGGTCGTCCGTCGTGAGGTGGTCGAGGACCTGGAGTCCGCCGGATACAAGGTAGTGACGGCCGAGGACGGACAGGCAGCCCTGGCCAAGGTCCGCGACGAGCGCCCCGACTTGATTATAATGGATGTGGAGATGCCCGGAATGGGGGGACGCGAAGTCTGCCGTATAATCAAGGCGAATAGAAGCTTTGGTTTCATTCCCATTATTCTGGTGACGGGCAGGCTGAACGTGCGGGCCAAGGTCGATGGCCTGGAAATGGGGGCCGACGACTACTTGATGAAACCGCTCAATTACCTGGAGCTCACCGCCCGGGTGAAGTCGATGCTGCGTCTCAAGGCGTTGCAGGACGAGTTAAGGGGAACCAACGAGAAGCTCCTGCAGGTCAACAAACGCCTGCAGGAGCTTTCCATGACCGACCCGCTCACCTGCCTGTACAACCGGCTGTTTTTCGACAAGCGGGTCGACTACGAGTTCCAGCGGGCGGAACGCTACCGCAGCCCGCTGGCCCTGCTCATGCTGGACTTGGACAACTTCAAGCGGGTCAACGATACCCACGGGCATCCGTTTGGAGACTACGTCTTGCAGAAGACCGCCATGTTGTTGCTCGAGATCGTCCGCCAGGTGGATATCGTGGCACGTTACGGTGGTGAGGAGATCGTGATTGCCTGCCCCGAGACGAACATGGCCCAGGCGAAGATTACCGCCGAGCGGATCCGGTCCAACATGGAGAATACCGAGTTCAGCAGCGGCGGGATGACCGCCCACGTCACCCTTAGCCTGGGGATCTCCGTTTATCCGAACAACGAAGTCAAGACCGCGGGCGATCTCCTCCGCGCCGCCGACGAAGCCCTCTACCGGGCCAAACGGGCCGGAAGAAACTGCTACCGGTGCACTCCTGAAGACGACTGAAGGGCCGGCACATTTTCCAGCAACAGGAAGGGTTGATGGTTACTCGGGGTTATTGAGACGGGCACTACTTGGGATTGGCGCAGCAGCGGAAGCCCAGGTCCGGCTTGCGGGTGCCCGGGGAAGCGTTTCCGCGGCTGGCGCATCGGGTGGCCCAGTTGGGCCGGGTGGCCGAGCCGCCCTTGTAGGTCCGGGCGCTGGCCGAGGATGAGTACTTGCTGGCGGTCCACTCACTGACATTGCCGCTCATATCGAACACGCCGAATGGGCTCCGGCAGCGGGGGAACGATCCGCAACTCTGGACACTGCGATCGGTGGCGTTGGCGTTCTCGGTATTGCAGGTGTCGGGGTTCCATTTGTTCCCGTAAGGGAAGCTCCGGTTGCCCTTGCCCTTGCAGGCGTACTCCCATTCTTCTTCCGAACACAGGCGTTTTCCACGCTGCTTGCAGGCCTTGCCGGCCGCCTGCCAGGAAACCAACGCCTTGGGCTTCTTGCCCGGTGCGTTGGGATACTCGTAGCGGTCGATGCAGAAGGCCTGGGCATCCACCGCGTGCAGCTTGATCTCTCCGAAGTTCCGCATCGGATCGTTGGTAGCGCTGCCGATGTAAGATTTTCCCGCCGGAATGTACACCATTCCCCGGGGGCACGCGCCGGAGCCATTGGGCTTCTCGGCAATGGCCACCTTCTTTTTGGGGGCCGGTGGCGGCGTAGGGGGCGTCGGTTTGGCCAAAACAGGTTGGCTCATCTCGGGCACTTCTTCCAGCTTGGGTTTTTTGGCCACTGCCTGGCGTTTTCTCTCCCTGCGCTTCTGCTCTTCCGACGCCTTGCGGAGCTTTTCGGCCCGGCTGGCCTTGTGGTTTTTTTGGGGCTCGACAGCCTGCGATGATTTCAAGGTCGCTTGCATGGCTGCTTCTGTCTTCGGTGCACCAATAGGCACGGCTTTGGTGTGCTCCGCTGCCGCTTGCGGTGCGGTTTTTTTCTGCTCCGCTTCAACCTTACGGGTTTCTTCCTCCTTTTTATCGTCCTCCTTGGACGGGATAACCATTGCGGTTTTCACCGGCTCCGGTGTCGGCTTGGTTTTTGGCATTTCGCCGGTGGGGGCCGTTGCCATGACCGGTTGTTCCTCCGTCTGGACAGTAAGCGTTGCAGTGGCCTGGGCGCGGACCAGTTCCGACTGGGCGCGCAGATAGTCCACCAGGAAGTAGGTGCCGACGCTGACCGCCGCCAGGATCACGGCCAGGAAAACATAGAGTGGCGTGCGGGATATCCGTGGCATGGGGACCTGGCTGTACCCGGGCGGAAAGGGCGGCTGACTGAACGGGCCGTAGGCCGGCTGCGGGCAAGGCGCCTGTATTGTGGGTCGAACCACCGGCTCGGTTTTCGTCTTCCCCTTCCGGGGAGGCGTCGACTTCTTTCCGGTGACGCGGACTTCCTTGGGCACCCCGGGATGCGGGGTTGCGGGCTGCGCTGCGGGCGTGTGAAGCGGCGGGCTGGATGCAACCGGCTTGGCCGCCCGGAGATCAAATTGCTTATCCACGATCAGTTCGGGTGTGACCGGCTCGGTGGTTCCATCTTCCAGCGACTCGTCGATCTCCTCGATTTCCTCTACCTCGGATCCGATATCTTCAAAAACATCGTTGATGATCTCGTCGTCGGCCACCTCGCGAATGGCTTCGACCGCTGCTTGGTCAATTTCGCCGGTAGGCATGCTCTCGGCAATATCTTCGCTGTTGGTGATGGTTTCGGTGTCGACCACCATCGGAGGATAGTCGGAGTGGTCCAACCCGAAGGATATCTTCTTTCCCTCCGGGGCCTCCTTGGGCGGTTCGCTTTCGCGGGCCGGCGCAGGCTGGGGAGGACTGGCGACTTTCTTCAAGGGTCCGGCATCGGGCACCTGGGCGCGGAACTCTTCGAAGAAGTCCCGGGCGCTGCGGTGGCGTTTGGACGGGTTCTCGTTCAGGGCCCGCTGTGTCAGCGGCAGCCAGACCTCGTTTTCTTTTTTCAGTCGGGGTAGCCCCACGGAGGGACCTGCGTAGATCTCCCCCGAGAGCATCTCGCACAGGATCACACCCAGCGAGTAGATGTCCGCCGACGGCTCGATTTCTTGTTCACTCTCGCGCAACTCGGGCGCCAGGTAGGCCAACCCTCCCGGGGCGATCTTCTGTGAGGCTACGAACGGTTTGCGTGGGAGCGCGTCAAAAAGGCCGAAGTCGGTTATCTTGAGCACGTCCGGAAGTACGATGATGTTTTCAGGCTTTAGGTTTCCATGGGCCGAAACCTCGTGGGCACGGTCCAGGGCCTGGCATATGTGGGAAAAGATGGGCTCCAATTCCTTGGGCGAGAAGTCCTGGTTTTTCTCCCGGCGCAGCCGGATAATCTTGCGCAGGCTCAGGCCCTCAAGCAGTTGCATGGTGAAGAATACGTAGTCTCCGTCCTGGTCCTCATCGTAGATCCTCACAACGTTGGGGTGATTGATCTTCCGGACGTTGCGAATTTCCGTGACGAACTTCTTCTTTTCCTCACGCGATTGCAGCAGTTTGGGGCTGATGATCTTGAGAGCGACATCCACGTCGATATCGAGATCGTGGGAACGGTACACCGTTCCGATCGGGCCGACGCCCAGGACGCTGTCGATCTCGTATCGTTCGGCGATCTGGGCTCCGGCTTCGAGCTCGGTTTTATCTTCCGGCTCCACCTTTCGTTGGGGCAGCTTTATTTCCGCGGGCGGCTTGTCTTTCCGAGAAACCTTGCTCTGGTCCACGAATTTCTGACTGCACTGACTGCAAAACTCACTACCGTCCGGATTGTGGCTTCCACAACGAAAACAAAGCACTTCGGACTCCTTGACAGGGCAACTTTAACCCAAGGTCAAGGTCGAAATATCACAGATCCTGACGTTCGACAAGGGCTTTTTGGCTTCCAGGGCTCCTAGATGGTCGGAATCATGGCAATCCGGTGTGTCCAAAGCCACCCGCTCCCCTTGAGGTCTCCGGCAGTTGCTCCACCTCTTCCCAACTGGCATGGATCACCGGGCAGATCACCAGCTGGGCGATGCGATCTCCGCGTTTGACCTGGAAAGGTTCCCGGCCCAGGTTGGCCAGGATGACCTTGACCTCCCCGCGGTAGTCCGAGTCGATGGTTCCGGGCGTATTGAGCACGGACAGGCCGTGCCGGAGAGCCAGGCCGCTGCGTGGCCGGATCTGGGCCTCGTGTCCGGCGGGCACGGCTATGGTCAGGCCCGTGGGAATCGCGACTGTCTCACCGGGAGAAATCTCCTGGGTATTCTCGATGGCCGCCCGTAAGTCCATTCCGGACGATCCCGGGGTGCTGTAAGCGGGCAGAGCCAGGCCGGCGGAATGGGGCCGGCGGACTATTTGGACCCGGATAGCGGAAGGAGCCGGGTTCACTTTTTCTCCGCTTGCTGTCCCAGCGCTTCCTTTCTCGATAGCCGGATCTTGCCCTGGCGGTCGATTCCCACCACCTTGACCAGGACCTCGTCTCCCTCTCTGAGAATGTCGGTTACTTTCTCGACCCGCTTGTCCGAGAGCTCGCTGATGTGCAGCAGGCCGTCGGTTCCCGGGAGGATCTCACAGAAGGCTCCAAAATCCATTATTTTCTGAACGGTGGACAGGTACAGCTTGCCCACCTCGGCTTCCTGGGTCAGTTCCTTGATCATATTGACGGCTCGCTTGGCGGCTTCGGGATCGGCCGAGCCCACTCGCACGGTTCCGTCGTCCTCCACGTCGATGGAGCAGCCGGTCTGGGCGACGATGTCCTTAATTACCCGGCCACCCGGGCCGATGATGTCCTTGATGCGCTCGGGCTTGATCTTGACCGTGGTGATGCGCGGAGCATAGGGGCTGAGCTCCGAACGAGGCTCGGAGATCGCCTTGCTCATCTCGGAAAGGATGTGGAGACGCCCGTCACGAGCCTGCAGAAGCGCTCTCTCGAGGACCTGGCGATCGACGCCCTTGATCTTGATGTCCATCTGGATGGCGGTGATGCCGTCCTTCGATCCGGCGACCTTGAAATCCATGTCACCCTGGTGATCCTCGTCGCCGAGAATATCGGTCAGCACGTGGTAGTCGTTGTCCTCCTTGATCAGCCCCATGGCCACGCCGGCAATCGGTTTGCGGATGTTCACTCCCGCGTCCATCAAGGAGAGGCTTCCTCCGCATACCGTAGCCATGGAGGAGGACCCGTTGGACTCCAGGATTTCGGAAACCACGCGGATGGTGTAGGAAAACTCTTCGTGCGCCGGAAGTATCCGCTTCAATGAGCGCTCGGCCAGCGCCCCGTGTCCGATTTCCCGCCGCCCCGGACCGCGGAGGAACTTGACCTCTCCGGTGGAGAAGGGCGGAAAGTTGTAGTGCAGCATGAAGTGTTTCTTGTATTCCGTCTCCAATTTTTCGACCAGTTGTTCATCTCTAGACGTGCCCAGCGTTGTGGTAACCAGGGCCTGGGTTTCGCCCCGGGTGAACAGAGCCGAGCCGTGGGCGCGGGGCAGCAATCCCACTTCGCAGTGGATGGGACGCACCTGGTCGAGAGCGCGGCCGTCCAGGCGCCGCTTGTCCTTGGCGATGGCGCCTCTCATCAATTCTCTTTTTATTTGATCCAGGACGTTGTGAACGTCCAGCTCCATGCTTTCGAGATCGGGATATTCCTGACGGGACCGCTCGATGATTTCGTCGACGACCTCGTCGAGAGCCCGGTAACGGGGAAGTTTTTCCTTGATCGCCAGGGCGTCCTGCAAGCGGTTTCCGGTCCAATCCCGCACCTTTTTGACCAGTTCCTCGTCGATCTCATGGGGAGTGAATGCCCGCTTTTCCCGACCGACGCTCTTCATTAAATCTTCCTGTACTTCGATCAGGGGCAGACAGCATTCGTGGGCGAACATCAAGGCGTCTACGATTTCCTTTTCGGACAGCTCGTTGGCTTCACCCTCGACCATGCAGATGGCTTCGCGGGTCGCCGAGACCACCAGATCGAGGTCGCTGACCGCTATCTGTTCGAAGGTGGGATTGGCCACAAGCTTGCCGTCGATGCGCCCGACCCGGACGGTCGCCAGAGGTCCGGCGAACGGAATGTCCGACAGGTTCAAGGCCACCGAGGCTCCCACTGCCGTGAGGACGTCGGGGGCGTTTTGCGGATCGGCGGACAAGACCAGGCCGATCACCTGGGTTTCGCAGTTGTACCCCTTGGCAAACAAGGGACGGATCGAGCGGTCGATGATTCGGCAGGTGAGTATCTCGGTTTCGGTGGGGCGGCCCTCGCGCTTGAAAAAGCCGCCGGGGATCTTCCCGGCCGCTGCGGTTTTCTCTCGGTAGTCTACCGTCAGCGGCAGGAAACTCTTCATCCCTCTGGGTTTTCGATCGGCTACGGCGGTAACCAGCACGACGGTCTCGCCGTACCGGATGAGACAGGACCCGTCTGCCTGGCGGGCGACTCGCCCAGTCTCGATGATCATGTCCTGGTCGCCTATGCGTACTCGTTTTTCCATTGTAGTCATGGTTTCATCCTTTCTGTTGTTGTGTGGGGCCGGCACACCGCACATTGGCCCCGCTTTGAGGCACACCAGACCGGAATCCAATGAATGAAACTCGGTACGACGTGTTCGACGGGATGCGATCAGTCCTACATCTCCCGCCTCGAACGGTCACGCTCAAGGCGGAAGATGAAGAACCAATAGCTTCTCGCCACGTCTACCGTCTTCCGGTCTTCGACTTTTACTCTTATTGAAAACTTGTTCTGCGGACCGGATTGTCTCCTTTCGTTTATTTACGGATGCCCAGGCGTTTGATCAGCGCCCGATACCGGTCTTCGTCACCTCTCCTGATGTAATCCAGCAAACTGCGTCGACGGCTGACCATCTTGAGCAACCCTCGCCGGGAGTGATGATCTTTCTTGTGCACCTTGAAATGCTTGGTGAGGTAATCGATTCGCTCCGTCAAAAGTGCGATCTGGACTTCGGATGAACCGGTGTCGCTGTCGTGGAGTTTGTACTCTTGAATAATGTTCTGTTTTTGTCCTGGAATAAACGCCATCGGCCGACCTCCTTACATGCGCTGCAGGGGGCCTTCCCCACAGCGTGAAAGTTCACAATGACTAACCTAGTTATTTTCTCTCGTGATGTCAATACTTTATTGGGCAGTGTCCGTCTCAAAATCCAATTTTCCGAGGACGGCCGGCGTTTTTCGCCGCACTCGTTGTTTGAGTGCACCTCGAAATCATTGGGTTTTTGTAGGTAGCAATACCCTCATAATTCGCATCCCGATGGCGCTAAGCTCTGCTAGCACGAGCGGGTGTCCCGTCGGCGCTCGGAACCATATGATCTTATTGTGTTTTACTGGCTGGACACCCAGCGACTCGAGTTCCGGGGAAGAAAGATGCTGGCCCTGCTGAAGGCGTAGCCCGATCCGATAATCGACGTCCACCCGGTCGAAGCGCGCGAGCACGGCCTCGAGCGGAATGACGATTTGGGGCAGCCGCTCTTTTAAAAGGCTGTCCGGCTGGTGGGATTCTCCGATTGTCCAACCATCGGTTTCCGTCCGGGTCAAGGCGGCCAGGTGTCCCACGGTGCCGAGTTGTTCGGCGATGTCGACGGCCAGGCTGCGAATGTATGTGCCCGCCGAACAGGTCACGTCCAGATCCAGCCAGTCCGGTCCCCGTTTTGTCAGTGTCAGTTTCTCGATGGTGACGGGACGGGGCTGCCGCTCAACTTGGATGCCCTTTCGCGCCAATTCATACATCCGCTTCCCCCGGTGTCTAAGTGCGGAGTACATGGGGGGGACCTGTTGAATTTCACCGGTGAAAGAATTGAGGCAGTCGAGGATTTCCGTGTCATCGAGATCGGGGACCGGGGATCGGGAGACTTCCCGGCCGTCACGATCATAGGTGTTCGTGCTCATTCCCAGGCGGACGCTCGCCAGGTAGCGCTTGGGTGCGCCGGAGAGAAACTGGACCAGCTTGGTGGCTTCTCCCAGGCATAAGGGCAACAGCCCGGTGGCCATGGGATCCAGGGTTCCGGTGTGTCCGACCTTGAGCGGCGCCACCCATGGCTTGATCTTCTTGACCACATCGAAGGAGGTGTAGCCCTCGGGCTTGTCGATCAACAGCACGCCGTCGGGAGTGCGGGAGGGAGGACTCTTCATCCGTTCAGGGTTGCTTCCACCGCCTGATAGATCTTCGCGCGCACTTCCTCGAATTTACCCGAAAGTGTGCAGCCGGCGGCATTGGCGTGGCCGCCGCCCCCGAATTGCTTTGCGATGGCGGCCACATCGGCGATGCCCCGGGAGCGGAAGCTGACCTTGTAGCCACCCCCATCCATCTCCCGGAACTGAATGGCTATTTCAACGCCTTCAATCCTGCGGGGGTAGTTTATGAATCCGTCGATCATGTCGGCGGAAGCACCGGTGCTTTCAAACATCTCCCGCGTTACCAGAATGGAAGCATAGCGCCCGGTCGAATCCAGGCTTAGGGTGGGCAGGGCGTTTGCCAGCATCAACAGGCGCTCTCGCGGCTGGGATTCGTATACTTGCCGCGCCATGTCCCAGGGAGATACGCCCCGGGCCACCATCTTCGCGGCGGTGCGAAGCGCCTCCGGCGAGGTGTTGGAGTACCGGAAGGAACCCGTATCGGACAAGATCGAACAGTAGATGCAATTGGCCAGGGTGAGGTCTAGCTCGATGGGCAGGTGTTCGAGAATGCGATCGATCATCTCTCCGATGGAGGACGCGCCGGGATCCAGGTAGTAGACGGATCCCAGCGGTTTTGTCGTAAGGTGGTGATCGATACCGATGATTTTTCCGAGATTATCCGCGGATGGCAACGGGCCGACCCGGTTGAGTTCCGAGCAGTCCAGGACGATGGTGGTGTCGTATGGCCCCTCCCCGGGGAGTTTCTGGATTTTCTCCGCGCCGGGAAGATGGGCGTAGTTGGAAGGCACCTCGTCCGGATTGTAAAGGACCGCCTGCCGGCCCAGGAGATCCAGCAGGTGCCCCATGGCCAGCATTGAGCCGATGGCGTCCCCGTCCGGGTTGGTATGGCTGGTAACCAGGCAACTCCCGGAGTCGGACAGGGCCCGGGCCACATCCTCGGCCGAGCCCCGGACCCGGGCGGGATCGTCCCATCCCTCTTTCTCGCGGACTTCCGACAGCAGCCGCTCTATCTTGTCGCCGCGGTCCAGGCTGGTGTCATAGCGAAACTCGAAGGCGGGAATCTGCTTGATGTGTAAGCGCTTGCCCAGGGTCTTGCGGATGAAGCCGGCGGCGCTCTGGAGCCCGGAGCGGGACTGCTCCCGCTGCTCCTCGTTGCCGGGTGTGCAGAAGTAGACCCAGGCGCGACTCAGGTCCGGGCTGACATCGACGCCGGTGATGGTCACGAAGCCGATGCGGGGGTCTTTCAGCCCCCTGATCAGTAGAGTGCTGATCTCTTCCTGGATTTGTTCGGACAGTCGTTGCAAACGAAAGCTGGTCATGAAGTTGCCGTTTGAGCCTTATAGGTTGATGATTTCCAGTTCCTGGCCGGTGATCATGGCGGTGCCGAGTGAATCGATATAGTTGATTGCCCGGTCGAGAACCGAGTTGATTACCCGGCGATCGTTGCCCACACAGGCCAGACCAATTTCGGCTTGCCGGTGGGAATCGGACATGCCGGTTTCCGCCAGGGCGATGTCGAAGCGGTTACGGGTTTTTTCCACGATTTGCTTGATGACCCGGCGTTTGCCTTTCAGCGAATTGTTTTCAGGAATGTGCAGGGTAAGTCGCACCACCCCGACCACCATTGCGGCCTCCGGTTACTCCGGTTACAGGGTCGCTTGTTCTTCCTTGAGCTCGAACGCCTCGATGACGTCACCGCGCTTGATGTCGTTGTAGTTTTCCAGCCCGATGCCGCATTCGTAGCCTGAGGCCACCTCGCGCACATCCTCCTTGAACCTCTTCAGGCTGGACATCTTGCCCTTATGCACCTCCACGCTGTCGCGAACCAGGCGAACCAGGGCGCCCCGGATCATCTTGCCGTCGACAACCGAGACTCCGGCGATCATGCCTATCTTGGGTACGGTAAAGAGTTCTCGTACCTCGGCTCGACCCAAAACGTTCTCCTTGACCTTGCTGGGTAACAGGCCGACCTGGGCCTTCTGGATGTCTTCGGTCAGGTTGTAGATCACCTTGTGAAGGTGAATCTCCACTCCCTGGGCCTGGGCCAGCTTCTTGGCATTCGTGTCGGGGCGAGTGTTGAAGCCCACCATCATGGCGTTGGACGCCGAGGCCAGGTTGACATCGGTTCCGTTGATGGCTCCGACTCCATGGTGGATCACGGTTACTTTTACCTTGTCCGCGGAAAGCTTTTCCAGGGCCTGCTTGACGGCCTCGGCGGATCCCTGAACGTCGGCCTTGACCACCACCTTCAACTCCAGCTTTTCGACTCCCTGGAGCCTTTCGTAGAAATCTTCCAGGTTCAGGCGGGCGGTTTGGCCGGAGCGGGAAGCCCGCAGCTCCTCCATCCGGTGATCTACGATCTTCCTGACTTCGCGCTCGTTCTTCACCACGTGGAAGGCGTCGCCGGCCATGGGGACCTCGTTGAGGCCCTGAATCTGAACCGGTCGTCCCGGGACTACCTTGTTGATGATGTTGCCTTCGTAGTCGAACATGGTTCGCACTTTGCCATGGGCCGTGCTTACCACGACGACGTCACCCTTTTCCAGGGTGCCCTCGTCGATCAGCAGCGTGGCTACCGGTCCGCGACCGCGATCTAGACGCGCCTCCAAAACCGTTCCCGTGGCCACCTTCTTGGGGTTGGCCTGCAACTCCAGCACTTCGGCTTGCACCAGGATACTCTCGAGAAGATTATCGAGACCGGCCTTGGTCTTGGCCGACACCTCCACGATTATTGTGTCGCCGCCCCATTCTTCGGGCACCAGATTGTACTCGGTCAAGCTCTGCCGGACCCGCTCCGGCTGTGCTCCCGGGAGATCCATCTTGTTAATGGCCACCAGGATGGGAACCTTGGCTTCCTGGGCATGGTGAATGGCTTCAACGGTTTGGGGCATGATCCCGTCATCGGCCGCCACGACCAGAACCACGATGTCGGTGATGCTGGCTCCCCGGGCACGCATGGAGGAAAAGGCTTCGTGGCCCGGAGTGTCGATAAATGTGATGGAGCCCTCCGGCAGAACGACCTCGTAGGCGCCGATGTGTTGGGTGGTGCCGCCTTCCTCTCCGTCGGTGACCTTGGTCTTGCGGATGGCGTCCAAGATGGAAGTCTTGCCGTGGTCGACGTGCCCCATGACGGTGACCACCGGAGGTCGTGGCTCCAGGTCTTTTGGAGTGCCTTCGTCGGCTTTTAGGATATTTTCTTCCTTGAAGGCAACGTCTTGCACGTCGTACTTGAACTCCTGGGCGACCAGCGTGGCGGTGGCCAGGTCGAGTGTGCGATCATTCCTCGGGTTGTCGACTTCTTCGCCCATATTGCGTAGCTGACCGTTGACCTCTACGAGCTTGACACCCATTCTCCGGGCCAGTTCGCTGGCCTCGATCAGGTTGGATTCCATCTTTATGACACGTTTTTGGGCCTTGGGCGTGGTGATGGCGGTCTGCTTGCCGCCCTTCCGGGCCAACCGCCTTCGTCGGGACCGCCCGGGCATGTAGCCCGGCGTGAAGGCGTCAAACAGCTGGTCGCGGAAATCGGCTTTGGACTGCTGGGAATGGACCTCGCTCTTGTTGCGCCCGGTGGTCCGCTTGGACATGTCGATGAACTGGTGTCCGCGGCCGGCCTTGCCCGGAACCACCTTCAAGACACGGATGCCCGAGGGTTTCTGCGTCGTCCGGGCCTGGGAAACCTTCGCTTGCTGCGCCGATGACTCCTCCGGCGTGGCCCGCCGGATGACCTTAGCCTGGTAAAAAGAGGTTTTTTCCGAGGCGACTTTCTTCGCCGGTTTTTTCTTTTCCGTTCCGACCTCCAAAGCTTTTGCGGCGGGTTTGGCCGGTTTCTTCCTGGCCGGATCGGTTTGCTTGGTTTGGGTTTTAGCGGTCGCTTCCGAAGCGGTCGCTGCCTTGGCCGGTTTCTCGGCGACGGCTTTTTTGAGTTTTGGATCTTCCACCGGCCTGGGGGGGGCCTTGGGGGCCAGTGCCCGGGATCGTCGCCGGATCACACCGTGGCTAACTCGTTTTTCAACGATGCTGGCCTTTTGCTCTTCACGGATCTGGGTGAGGACGTTCTCGGCGTCTTCTTCCTCCAGGGAACTGGCATGACTCTTTACGATGTACCCCAAAGTCTGGAGCATGGGCACCAGCTCTTTGCTCTCCAGGCCGAGCTCTTTTGCGATCTCGTGGACTCGTCTCTTCGCCATAGAAATACCACCTCAAGAGCGGGCACCTGACGTGCCCGAGTTCCGTTCGCGTATCTTCCCGCGGACGGCCGGAACAGTCAACTGCCCATGCCCGGCCGTGGCCAGGCGATTTTCTGTTTTTTCTGCAGAAGTTGTCAACGCGAATGCTTTTATAATTTCAGTATTCAGTCGTCGGGCCAAACCGCGATGGCGGATACCCAACACGGCCAAGGGTTTCCCCCGGTGGAAGCGGGATAGATCCGAGACCGTAAGTATGCTGTGACAGCGGACCTTGCCGCTCTTGGCTTTATCGACGATTTCTCCAACCAGCGACGCCGAAGCGTCCGTGGCCAGCACCAACAACGCCACTTGCTTGTTCCTCAGTGCATTATCTACGTTTGTCCGGCCGGCAATCAGCCAGGCGGAACGGGCCGCGGTACTCAGGATGGCCCGAATCTGATTCCGGGAAGACTCCAGCACGACCTCGAACAGCTTCGCGGGGTCTTCGATACGCGTGGGTGCCCGCAGAGACCTGGAGAACGAATTCTTCTCGGTGGCCTTCTCGAAGCAGGCGAAGTCGGGGCACAGGTGCGCCCCCCGGCCAGGCAGCTTGCCGTACAGGTCGGGGAGCAGCTCGCCTCCGGGACCGCGCACCACGCGCACGGTCATCCCGGAGGGTCTGCGCTTGCGGCAGCCCACGCAAGTCCGGAAAGAGCCGGCGCGGCGCTTGGACTTCTTACGTCGGTTCCGTGCCACTGTCTTTGTTTTCCTCCTCAACTTCTTCTTCAACTGACTCTAGAACGGCGGGGGCGGCTTCTTCCTGTGCCGTTTCCTCGGTTTCTTCCGGTCTTTCCACGTCGGGAAGAATAGCCGCGCGGGCCTGTTCTTCCAGGTACTGGGAGATGGCCTGCTTGATCTGCCGGGCCTTCTTGATACCGATACCGGTAACCTCGCCCAGCTTGACCACGTTCGACTCCTCGAATACCTGCATGATGGTGTAGTAGCCGCCTTCGGCTATCTGGTCGATGGTTTTCTCGCCGATTCCGCGTATTTCCATGAAGCGCAGCTTCTCGCCCTCCAGGCCGAACTCGCCGCCGGCCGCCTCGGTCCGCCGGGCCTCGGCCTCGGCGCGGAGCTCTTCCTCTTCTTCGACCACCACGCGGGCGGAGGAACGCTGCATTTTCTCCGCCAACTTGCGTCCGACGCCGGGTACCTCGCACAGGATATCGAGATCGGCCATCATCACGTCCCGGGCCGACCTGAACCCATACTTGTACAGGGTGTCGATCATGATGTCGCCCACGCCGTCGATTTTGCCCAGGGAGTTGATGGCGTTCTTCCACATCTCCGCCACGCGGGACTCGCTGTTGATGTCCAGCTTCCAGCCGGACAGCTGGGAGGCCAGGCGGACGTTTTGGCCCTTGCGTCCGATGCCAAGTGAAAGCTGATCGTCCGGGACGATTATCTCCATGCCGTGGGTATCCTCGTTGATGATCACGCGGGAAACCTCGGCGGGGGCCAGGGCATTGCAAACGAAGGTGGCCGGATCGGGGCTGTAGGAAACGATGTCGATCTTTTCGCCGCGCATCTCTTGAACCACCGCCTGCACCCGCGAACCCTTCATTCCCACGCACGCGCCCACCGGATCCACGTCACTGTCCCGGGAGGACACGGCAATCTTGGAGCGGGCCCCGGGCTCCCGGGAAGCCGCTTCAATGGTTACGATACCCTCGTCGATCTCGGGAACTTCCATCTCGAAGAGTTTGATTAGCAAGCCCTGGCTGGTGCGGGACAGAACGATCTGGGGCCCCTTGGACTCCGGTTGCACGTCCAGGACGTAGGCCTGTATGCGGTCGCCCGCGCGGTAGGACTCCCGGGGCACTTGCTCGCGCATGGGCAGGATCGCTTCGGCCCGTCCCAGATCGACGATGATATTGCCGCGTTCGAACCGGCGCACGATACCGGTGACCAACTCGTCCTGGCGGTCCTTGTACTCATCGTAGACGAGGGCGTGATCGGCCTCGCGAACCTTCTGGATTAGCACTTGCTTGGCCGTCTGGGCCGCGATCCGGCCCAACTCGGAAGTACCCAGCTTGATGCCCAGCGAGTCGTTGATCTGTACCTCGGGATCTAGCTGTTGGGCCTCCGTTATCACGATCTCCTGGTCGAGATCGGCCACCTTGGCCACTACGGTCTTGAACTCGAATATCTCGATCTCCCCTATCTCCTCGTTGAAGTGCACTTCCAGATCCTTGTCGGGGCCGTATTTCTTGCGAGCCGCGGTAAGCATGGCGGTTTCCAGCGCTTCGATGAGGATTTCCTTGTCGATTCCCTTTTCTTTACCCACCATTTCGAGCGTGTGGGTTAAATTGGGTTGCATCGCATTCTCCTATATCCTTTCTTTGTAATCGGGAACTAGGTTCGCTTTCTTGACCAGCGACCATTCTAGCTCGTAGCTCCGGCCGTCCGCTTGAAGCAGCACAACTTCATTGCGGATGCCTTCCAGCGTGCCCCTGAAGTTCCTGCGCCCCTCTACCGGGTGGGTGGTCTTGAGGGTAATCTCCCGTCCGGCGAAACGGTCGAAATCCTTAGGCTTGGTCAGCGGCCGGTCCAGTCCGGGGGAGGAGACTTCCAGGTTGTAGGACGTGTCGATAAGATCCTCCACCTCCAAGAGATCGGCAACCTCCCGCGAGATGACTCCGCACTCGTCCACCGTCACCCCGCCGCCGTCGCGCTCCACCAGGATCCGCAGCACCCACCCGTGGCCTTCCCGACGGTACTGCACTTGGACCAGTCCCAGCCCGTAAGACTTCGCCACCGGCTCGCACAGCTCGAATACCGCTTTCTCGGTTTTCTCTTTCAGCAGCAATCCGATCTCCCGGCGAAAAAAAAGAGCGGGCCCGAAGACCCACTCAGTTGATAAACCCTCACGAAGTGCAAGAAACCTAGCACACGCAATATAGTCTGGCAAGAAAAAACAGCAGGTTTCAGGCCCGGCCGGCCTTGACCAGCTTGGCCCAGCGGTCGCGAAGCGGAACTATGCGATTGAAAACGGGTTTTTGGCCGGTTGAGTCCTTGACAGCCTAACTTCGCGTCCGGGGGCCAGGCGCTCATTAAGTTATACGGCCCCCTCCGGCATTATGATTGTCGCCACGTAGTTATAATCCTCGCTCCGTTCAGGGAAGAGGATGTGCGCTTCCGCGAAGCGCTTCCGGTCCCATGTACCGTCATCGTATTTAACCCGCAGATCCTCGTAGTGCGTCGCCGAGACGATGAATGAGTCCAGCACCACGTTCTTCAGCTTGGTCCGCGTGCCCATTGCCTTGGCCAGCTCCGGCAGCGATTCGTGGAGGCGCGCCTTGTCATCATGCATGTACGCCTCGGCGTGCAGCATGCCGTGTGGCTCGATGAAGACGATCCGCTGCGAGGAATCGTCCTTGATCCAGAGGATGAAGTCCGGGTAGAAGCCCCTCTTCTCGAAAAATCCGATGCCTTTGCCCCGGCTCAGATTTCGTAGCAGATAGACTTCCTTATCCGCCAGGGACTTGCCCTTTTCGGATTGGCAATACGTCCGCATGTCCTCGACGAACCGGCGCTCGCTGTCATTGAGGCCCGGTGGCTCGCTCTTGACCTTACCTCCTCGCTCGACGAGCAGCGGCTGGTAGAGATGCCGGTCGAAGTGAATGCTCGGCAACTCCCGCGTATCTTCTCGGTAGATGCTATCGGCTTCTTCGACGAGTTTCTGAATCGCCGCGATCAACTCGGCCTCGCCACGGGCGATCCTGACCGTATAATCCTGGAAGTTCGCGTCCTCGCCCCCAAGCTTCGCGTAGACCATGTGGTCGGAATCCCACCGCTCCTGCCGCACGCGATAGAACCTGTCCGTGTATTTCCTCACGATGGAAACGGTAGCCTCGTGGAGGAGGGCGGTATCGGCGAACGACCTCGGTGCGACCACCGACTCGTCCGCGACAAGGCTGTAAAGTCTGGCCGGTTCGGATGTCGCCACAATTTTCCTGGGCGTTTCCGGCCGAACGGCGAGATTGGTAAGCCCCTTACGTTCCTTGTATTCGAGGAGATCCAGGTAGACCTTCTGCCAATCCACAAGATCAAGGCTCGCAGCGGGGATGGGGACGTCCCGTCCGGCGCGCACCGCGACGGCCGTCACGCCGTCGGCACCGCTTTCCAGGGCCTGGACTTTGAGCGACATGTCCACCCGCACCCGTACCGACGGATCGGACTCCAGGAGGATGTCCGCCTCTTCGGCGAAGCTCCGGTCCTCTGGCACGAGCGGCACGACCAGTCCCTTGCCCAGGAAGTCCTCGCTCGGCCTGATTTCAAGGGGTAGCTCAACGTCGCCTTCGGTCTCGACGCCTTCCTTCTCCAGGTACTCCCGGAACTGGGACATGTAATTGGCGCGTACCGCGAAGATGTTCAGCGTTTCCAGCAAACCCACGTGGTCCGGGTGTTTGCCGTCCAGCGCCGAGCTCCTCTTAAGGCTGAATCCCTTGCCCCGAAGGCGCACGCCGCGTCCGAAGAGCTGGATGATCTCCGATCCCTCCTTGCGGCCGATGTTAAGCAGGCCCATGTTCGAGACCCGCCAGGAATTCCAGCCCTCCATGAACTTCTTCGCGCCTATGAGGACATCGATGCTCGTGTCCGGTTCACTGATGCCGTCGAACAGGGAGCCGCAAACGGCGTCCTCCTCCAGAGTTATTCCCGAGTCGTCCTCATCCACGAGCTTCTTGAACGTACTGGTGTCGCCGATGTAGATCAGGCCGAAGTACTCTTCCGCACTGCTTGCCTTCATGCCGAGTTCACCGGCGCTGCCCCGGATGTCACATAGGTGCAAGCCGCCGCCCGCCGGTGCGTGAAGCACCTTGGCAAGGATATCCTGATACGCTTTCTCGGGGGATAGGCCGCTTTTTCGAAGGTACTTGAACTTGCCCCCGAACACGTCCTGGCCGTCCGGTGTAACCAGGCCGGTCTTGCCTTCAATGAGCTTCTTGATGGTTCCGACCGCCCAGCCGCGCTTGTTCTCCAGAACGTGCTGCAGGAATCGCGCCACGGTCAAGACGTCGCTTCGCTTCTGTTTGTTCTCGGTGTAGACCGCGTTCACCGTGCTGCCGACGAAGACCCAGAGGGGGTTTTCCAGGTTGTATGGCCGCAACGCTTCCGTTT
>JAUXGL010000010.1 GCA_030622135.1 Deltaproteobacteria bacterium | reverse complement strand
TATACACACAGCTTGCCTTAAAACAAGCCTTTTCTCAAATTCGGGAATTTGCCCAGGGGGAACTCGGTGGGAAACTCAGCGACTACGGGGGGCTACCGATATGGGGCGGAGCCCCTGTCTCCCAGTGAATTTCCGGTCGATCCCAACATTAATGGGAGATTGGGGAAGCCTTGCGGACTTTTGCCGATGTGGTACGATGCGACTCCACCAGGCGGGAGAATCTCATGGTAGAGCACCGGTACCGGATACTGGCGGTGGACGACGAACAGGATGTCCTGGATGTGCTTCAGGGGGTCCTGGAGGACGATTACGAGGTTTTCACCGCGCTGAGCGGCGGCGAGGCCCTGGATATCCTCGATAAAGAGCCCATGGACATGTTGATCACCGACCAGCGTATGCCGGTGATGTCGGGCATCAAGCTGATCGAGAAGTCCAAGAAGATCAACCCCGGCATGGTGCGCATCATCCTGACCGGTTACACCGAGCCGACCGACCTGATCGACGCCATCAACCGCGGCGAGGTGTACCGCTACATCACCAAGCCCTGGGATCTGAACGAGCTGCTCATCACCATAAAAAACGGCCTGGAGGTTTACCAGTTGCGCAAGGACAAGGAGCGCCTGCTCTCCGACCTGCAGCTGCGCCTCAACTCCATGACCGTCTTTCTGGACCTGAGCAAGGAGGCTGCCCGGGCCCAGTCCTACGAGGAGATCATCTCGGCGGTGGTGAAGTACCTGCCTTACCTCGTGGAGTTCGACGTCTGTGCCTCCCTGATCGAGCAGGAGCACAACCAGGCGCTCTTGAACATCCACTGTCGCAAGCCCATTCACGAGAAGCTGATCTTCGGCGTTCGCTCGCAAATGACCGATGCCTACGCGGAGTACAGTGGCCGGCGGATCGCGGAGGATAACCTGGTCATTCATTTGACCGGGGAGCGCACCCGACCCGAGGAGCCCGAGGTCGAGTTCCGATCCAGCGTGCAGGTGCCGCTGAAGTCGGGGGGGGAGCCCACCGGTTTGATCCGGCTGCTTTCCTTTGACGAGGACGTGTTCCGGGAGGATACCTACCAGCTGCTCGACATCCTGGCCAACCAGACCTCCGAGATCGTCCGGAGGCTCAAGTCTCAGCTCGTCGCCGAGCGGCAGCGCCTGGAGCTGATGGTTCAGAGTCTGGCCGACGGGGTGATCATGGTGGACGATCAGGACAAGGTTTTCGTGATCAACCCGGCGGCCCGCGAGCTTCTGCATCTCTCGCCCGATACCCCGGTCAGTACTCGTTACCTCAAGGACACCCTGGGTTTCTACCCCTTCGAGCTGGTCCGTGGCTGGACCGCCCAGGAGGGCAGCTTCGTCAAGGAGGAGATCAAGGTTTTCGACCGGGTTCTGCACTCCCTGGTCTCTCCGGTGACCGCCGGGGAGAAGCTCCTGGGCGTGGCGGTGGTCTTGCGTGACATCACCGAGGAGAAACGCTTAGAAGAGCGCAAGGAGGAGTTCGTCTCCATCGTTAGCCACGAGCTGCGCACGCCGCTGACCAGCATCGGCGGCGCCCTGGATCTTCTGTTGAACCGCTTTGTCGGCGATGTCAACCTCGATCAAAAACGCTACCTGCAGTTGGCCAAGGGCAGTTGCGAAAAACTCAACACGATCATCGACGAGCTGCTCGACTTGAGCCGTTTCGAGAAGGGCAAGATGACCATGGACATGCGCGGCCTGGACCTGGCCAGGCTGGTCTTCGATGCCGCCGAGGCTTACCAGGCGGCGGCCCAGGAGAAGGGCGTCAACCTGGAGATCGGGGTGCCGGAGGGCGGGGCCCAGGTGGTTGGTGACCGTAACCGCCTGCACCAGGTACTGAACAACCTGCTGTCCAACGGCCTCAAGTTCACCGATTTGGGCAATACCATCCGGGTGGACGTGTTCATGACCGAGGCCATGCCCGGTCTGGTGGGCGTGAGCGTCTTCAACGACGGCGAGGAGATCGAGGAGCAGGATCACGAGCGCATCTTCGACAAGTTCGAGCAGGCCAAGCGCGCCCGCGGAGCCGTCTCCGGCTCCGGCCTGGGTCTCTCCATCTCCAAGAACATCGTCGAGGCCCATGACGGTCGCATCTGGGTGGAGAGCGGCCGGGGGGAGGGCACCCGCTTTATCCTTACCCTGCCGCTTTCGACCGGGGAAGATCCGGTCGAGGAAGTGGTGGATGAGGAAACCGGCCCGGCCGAGCGCCAACCGGCACCGAGATTCAAGACCCCCCCGCGCATCCTGGTGGTCGACGACGACACCACGGTGACCTATGTAATAAAGGGCGTGCTCATGGCCCATGGGTACAGCGTGCTGGTGGCCAACGATGGCCGGGACGCCCTGAGCCTGGCCCGCGAGCGCCACCCCGATTTGATCGTCATGGACATCATCATGCCCAACGTCGACGGCCTGGAGATCACCGATATCCTCAAGCACGATCCCCAGACCCGGGAGATCCCCGTCCTGGTGCTGTCGGTGGCCAAGTCGGAGGAGGAGGCCCGCAGAGCCGGCGCCTCGGCGTACCTGCCCAAGCCGGCGTCCATGCAGACGTTGGTGGAGACGGTCAACCAGCTGTTGATGGCCCGCCGGATGGTCAAGCGCATGTACAACGTTCTGATCGTCGACGACGATCCGGCCATCTGCGCCGTCTGCCGCGAGGTGTTGGAGAAACAGGGCTACGCGGTGGTGGAGGCGGCAAGCGGCTCGGAGGCCATGGAGCACCTCCAGAAAACCACCTTCGACCTGGTGCTTTTGGATGTGATGCTTCCCGACTTCGACGGTTTCCAGGTGACCGAGAAGATCCGTGAGAACCGCGACACCCAGGACCTGCCCATTATCTTCATCTCCGCCCGCGGCAAGACCACCGACAAGGTGCACGCGCTGAAGCTGGGCGCCGACGACTACATGGTCAAGCCCTTTGACGTTCTGGAGCTGGGCGCCCGGGTGGACACGGTGATCAAGCGCAAGGAGCGTGAGGTGGACCAGAGTCCCACCACCAAGCTCCCCGGCAGCGTGGCTCTGGAGCGTGATCTCAGCCGTCGCCTGGCCAGCGGCGGCCGGCGCTTCGTCCTCTGCTACCTGGACCTGGACAACTTGAAGGCCTACAACGACTACTACGGCTACGCCAAGGCCGACGGAGTGATCCAGCAGACCGGCGACCTGATTCGCAAGGCGATGGAGAAGCTGGGTGCCCAAAACGACTTCGTTGGCCACATCGCCGGCGACGATTTCGTCTTGGTCACCGAGCCCCAGCGCCTGGAGGCCATCGGTAACGAGATCATCGCCAACTTCGATCGGGTCATTCCGCTCTACTACCACCAGGAGGATCAACAGAAGGGTTACATCGAGACCGAGGACCGTTTTGGCGAGATACGTAGGTTTCCCATCATGGGCATCTCGCTGGCCGCCGTCCACGTCGAGCCGGGTGAGTACCGCACCCACGCGGAGATTTCCGAGAAGGCTGCCGAGGTCAAGAAGCGCGCCAAGTCCGTCGAAGGCAGTGTCCTGGTGCAGGAAGGTTATGCCTAGCGCCGCCAGGCGGCATACCTGAAGGCACGGCGCCATGAGATTGTACCAGAAGCTCATCCTCTTCACCCTGGCCGCTACCCTGGTCCCGCTGATGGTGGGTTTCGTGGTTTTGAAGCACAACGAAAATGAATTGGAGAAGCGCCTGTTCCAGTCCCGCGAGGACTCGGCCGTGCGGCTGGCCGAAGTGGTCTCGCGGGAGATGCAGGAGATCTTGGAGCGGGTTCAGGGCGCCCTGGGCTACTTTACCGTCGAGGAGATGTCTGAGGAGGAGCTGGCCGGCTTTCTGGGGATCTTGTACAAGCAGTCCGAGGACATAATCCAGGTGGCGTTGCTCGACGAGTCGGGCCTGGAGCTGACCCCCGGTGTCTTTCTGGATCGTCCCGAGCGGTACCCCGAGTATGCCGGCCGCCTGGGCGTGAACGACATACAGCACGCCGCCTTCTTGGAAAAGCTGCCGCTTTCAAAGGCCGGCGACGCCCCTTTAGGTAGCGTTGTCCTGGGCACGGCCCACAAGCTTCCCCGGAAGGATATTTTGGGCATCTCCTTCGTCATACCCTGGCGGGTCCCCAACCGCGAGGACAAGTGGTTCGCCGCGGTGGAGCTGTCGCTCGAGTGGATCGTTCGCCGGGTGGTGGAAGCCGGCGACACTCGGGGCTGGAGCGCGGTCCTGGTCGACTCGGAGGGCAAGGTGATCGTTCACTCCGATCCCGCCCGGGTGAAGAACCGCGAGGATCTTTCGGGTGAGCCCGCGGTGAGCCGTGTC
This sequence comes from Deltaproteobacteria bacterium, assembly GCA_030622135.1. Classification (GTDB taxonomy): domain Bacteria; phylum Myxococcota; class B64-G9; order B64-G9; family B64-G9; genus JAUXGL01. Next base: position 40,014 of record JAUXGL010000010.1, on the reverse strand, counting down.
GTCGGCGGCGGAAAGCGCGGCGCATTTCTGCACGCAAACACCATTTGGAGCTTCGCCGCGGTGCCCTTGCTTGACTGGGGCGTGGTCATCTCCCAGTCCCGTGCCGGGGCCTGGGCCGAGGTTCGCCGCACCCGCCGGGTGACGGTCATCGGCACCAGCGCTTCCATCCTGGCGCTTTTGATCCTCGGTGGCCTGTTCACCGGAAGAATCACCCGCAACTTGCGCCGCTTCGTGTCCTCGGCCGAGGAGCTTGCCAAGGGCAACCTGGACGCCAAGGTTGAGCTACGCGCCAAAGACGAGCTGGGCGTGTTGGCCAAAACCTTCAATCACATGGGCGCCGAGCTGAAAGCCTCCCGTGAAGAGATCGAGGAGTGGAACCGCGAGTTAACCCGTCGGGTCGAGGAGCGCACCCGCGAGCTGAAAGAAGCCCATAGGCGTTTGCTCGATACTTCCAAGTTGGCCGCCATCGGCCAGTTGGGCGCCGGCGTGGCCCATGAGATCAACAATCCTCTGGTGGGCATTCTGGGCAACATTCAGCTCATGCTGCTCAAGTCCAACGTCGACGAGAAGCAGCAGGAGATATTGAAGAAGGCCGAAAGCGCCGCCAAGCGCTGCAAGGACGTCACCCAAAACCTGCTGCGCTTCTCCGAGCAGGAGGCCGATCCCGAGCACATGGATGTCAACCTGCACGAGGTCCTCCAGGATGCCTACTCCATGACCGAGCAGCGCATCCAGGCCCAGGAGATCGAGACGGTCTGGGAGCTGGAGCCAAAGCTCCCCCATGTCATGGGCGACCACCGCCAGCTCATGCAGGTCTTCTTCAACCTCTTCTCCAACGCCCGCATCGCCATGCAGACCGGCGGCATGCTGGTCATCCGGAGCCGCTGGGCGCAGGGCGGGGAAGTGGAGGTGGAGGTGCAGGACACCGGCCGGGGCATTCCGCCCGAGCACCTTCAGCGCGTCTTTGATCCCTTCTACACCACCAAGGACGTCTGGACCAACACCGGCCTGGGCCTATCGGTGGCCTACCGGATCATCTCCGATCACGGCGGCCGCATAGCCGCCAGGAGCGAGGTCGGCAAGGGCAGTGCCTTCACCGTGACGCTGCCCGCCGGGGGAGGACAGACATGAGGGGACGTATTCTCTTCATCATGGCCATCGTCGCCTTCGTGGCCGTGGTCCCGCTGGTCTACTACCTTCTCTTCGAGCGCGGTCTTTCCGTCTCCGATTCGGGAAAGCGTTCCTCGCAGCCCGACGGTTTCGATCGGAAAACCGACGAGGAACCCCCCCCGCTGCCCATGGCGCTCTCCATCATCGATCTGGACGGCACGGTGGAGTACAGCCGCGAGGGCGGGGAGTGGAAGCCGGCCGAGATCGGAATGGTTCTTTTTCCCAAGGATCGCATCCGCACCGACTCCCGATCCAGTGCGGTTTTGACCAAGCCGGGAATGTTCACGGTCGAGCTGGATCCGGGCAGCAAGTTCGAGGTACAGGATCTGGAGGAGAAGGCCTCCAGGTTCTTCCTGGGCGAGGGCATGATCTCCGCCGACGTCGTGGAAGACCCCGAGAGAATCTTCGAGGTGGCCGCCTCCGAATCCGTCACCCGCACCAAGGGAGCCACCTTCAAGATGACCGTGAACCAGAAGGGCCTGGTGTCCGTGGGAACCGTAAAGGGCTCCGTGGACGTCGAGGCCGAGGGTCGGATCATCCAGGTCAACGGGGGCTTCATGACCCGGGTAGTCAAGGGCCAGAAGCCCGCCGATCCCATCAAGATTCCCTCGGCGGTTTTCTTGAAGGTTCGTTGGCCCAAGAACCGCGAGCTCTCCAAGCGCAATATCGTCATCGCCGGTCGCACCAAGCCCGGCGCCCGGGTCAAGATCGACGGCACCGTGGTTTCGGTCGGCAACCGCGGCCGCTTCCGCCAGGTGATCGCCCTGAAGGAGGGCGCGAACAAGCTCAAGGTCGAGTCATATGATGTAGGCGGAAACAGCACGATCAAGGAGTCCCCCCGTTTCTTTGTCGACACCCGCCCGGATACTTTCGACATCCGCACCTCTCCTGAGATGTGGAAGAAGAAGAAGAAGTAGTAGTAGTAGTAGTAGTAGCCGCACCCAAATCCACCACCGGTGCCGGAACAGACACTTGTTGGCCTCTTTAAGTTTTGCAATTTATCCCTTGACAGCTTTTTCCCCAATCCGTTATAATTACAGTGGGGTGAGTGTGTCACCAATTGGTGGCTACCCGCCGTTTCTCTTCTTGGCGGGTGAGATGGGAGGAAACAAGGGGGATGCTAATGGAGGAAAGGATGGTTCGAAGAAGGGTTTTGATGGTAGGGGCGATCCTCGCCGTCGTCTTCTTGCCTCTCAACGCTGTTGCCAATCCCCATCCCAATATTCTGGTCAACTATTTGGAATTCGACTTCGGGGAAGTGGAGATCGGTTCGTCGAACACGGTGACAATTTCCGTCAACAACGATGGAGGACACGATCTTTGGGTCGACGGCGTGGCCTTTACCGGGGAAAGCAGCGCCGACTTCTATTTTGCTACAGAGCCGGCTGTGCCGGCACACGTTCCTCCTAACGACGGTGGTCCCGGCTATCCGCTGTTGGTCGATGTAGTCTTCGCCCCGTCTGCTCCCGGTTTTGCCCAGGCGTTTTTGGAAATCATCAGCAACGATCCCGACGACAGCCCCACCACGGTTGTGCTCTATGGCGAGGTCGTCGAGCCGCAAGGACCCCTGACCATCGAGGACATCCTGGCCTTCTTCGACGCGGGCGTCGAGGCGGGGACCATCGAAGGACAGGGCCGTTGCTCCCGTGCAAAAAGAGTCCACCTGAGGATCTTCAAGTTCAAGCTGATACTGGCTGCGATATTTCTCGACAGGGGCTGGAACCAGGGAACCTGCAAGCTGTTGCAATTGGCCTACGCGTTCAGCGATGGCCAGGGTGGGCCCAGGGACAAGATTGTCGGCGACGCCGTTCCCGAGTTGAACACCATGATACTCGAGTTGATGACCAGCCTCGGTTGCCAGTAACATCCCCTTCATTAAATTGCGGTATTCTTGACCTGTTTGCATTGTCGGGGTAGCATTCCATCCGATGGAACTGACCGGCGATCCAACTGGCCTCGATGAGCTGAAGAAGATCAGGGAACAGCGCAAGGATTTCCTCAGGTTCCTGATCACCGAGGCCAAGACTTCCTTTAGGCGTTACGCTATCTTCAACGGCTCCGATGGCCGCAGGTGGAAGCTCTCCTTCATTGGTCAACGCGACGAGCTTGAGGTCCAACTGGCCACCGACGCCGACGTGAATTCATAAAAATGCCTTTCTGCCCTATTTGCCAAGCGGAGTTTAGAGAGGGTTTCACCCGCTGCAACGCCTGCGACGTGGATCTGGTGGACCAGCTCGAAGAAGATATGGATCTTTCCGAGGAGAACGTCCGGGCGGCCTTGGAGGGCAAGGAGCTGGTCGGGGTGACTCGGGGACCGTTGGACGTGGTCAAGGAGACCCGGGAGCTTCTGGCCGCCAATCGCATCGCCTCCATCATCATCGACGACGAGGAAAGCCCCAAGATCGAGGGGTTGCCTCCGCGGATGGTCCTGGTGGTGCCGCAGGACGATATCGAAGCGGCGGCCAAGGTTCTGGGATTGAAGTTTAAGGAGATGGTGAAGGAGGAGGGGATGGAGACACCCGATCTGAAGTACGAGAACTGCCCGGCCTGCGGAACCCGAGTCTCCGAGGACGCCGAGGAATGTTCTGAATGCGGGCTGTTTATAGGGAAGGCCTAAACGGCTCGTCCTGATGTATATTGCGTCGTACCTGCCTTGAACGTGCAGTTCTGGATACATCTGTTGTTGTGATATGATAAAAGTATCGGTAGCCGGATGCATGTGGCGTGAGCCTCTAATTCTGGAAGATGTCTTGAGAGCCCTTTGCGTATTTTTTTCGCTTGCCTTCCTTCTGGTATCGGTTGCGGAGGCGGGTGCCTCCGTCTGCGTGGAAGGTCCTTCGGGCTCTCTGGTCCATTTGATGAGCGGGGGGTCTTTTCATAGTTGCGCCATTGACGCGGAGGGCGATCCCTACTGCTGGGGACGGGATGGATCGGGGCAGCTCGGGGACGGGGGAGTTTCCGTCGATAGAGATGTTCCGGGGCCGGTAGATACCAGCGGCATCGGGGGCAAGAGCTTCGTCATGTTGGAGGCCGGACGGCAACACACCTGCGGTCTGACCACGGACGGTGACATATACTGCTGGGGAGACAACTACTACGGGGTGCTCGGTGATGGTGGTGGCTCCGTCGGCTCGCAGCTTCCGGTTGCCGTGGATACAACCCCCATCACCGGGAATAAATCCTTCGTCCAGGTGGTATGCGGTTACTATCACACCTGTGGTCTGACCGCAGAGGGTGTGGCTTACTGCTGGGGCTATGACGCAATGGGTCAGTTGGGGGACGCCAATGCGCCTATAGAAGATTGTTTTGGTGAGAACTGTTCTCGTTTACCGATCGTGGTGGACACATCACCCATTTCAGGGAAGAAGCCATTCGTCCGGTTGACGGCGGGTAGGTACCATACTTGCGGAGTTACCGGGGAGGGTGTGGCCTACTGCTGGGGTATGGACACGTACGGTCAGCTGGGAGACGGCAATCAACTTCTCGACATTTGCGGACTTGAATCCTGTTCGCATGTTCCGGTTGCGGTGGACACCTTGCCGATTACGGGCGAAAAGAGCATCGTTCATATCGATGCCGGCCATGATCACACCTGCGCATCGACGGGGGAGGGTGCGTCCTATTGTTGGGGCCGAGATACCCACGGGCAACTCGGCGACGGCGGCGGTTCCACCGACTCCCAGAGCCCCGTGCCGGTTTCAGGGGGGGGCGGCTTCGTTCAGCTTGTCGCCGGCGGCGAATATACCTGTGGGTTGACCGCCGCAGGCGGCGTCTACTGCTGGGGTTCGGATACCTATGGACAGCTTGGGAATGCTACCGGGGCGCCCGATGATTGCTCCGGGAATCCTTGCTCCCAAAGCCCCTTCTTGGTGGATATCTTGCCTGTCACCGGGGAGCAGGCAGTCGTGCATCTGGGTTTAGGCGGTTATCATGTCTGTGGCATCACGGGGGAAGGTGATACCTATTGCTGGGGGAAAGACGACTATGGGCAACTAGGCGACGGAATCGGCGCTTCCGATGACTGCGGCGGTGCGCTTTGCTCCGAGAGCCCAAGCGCAATAGACACTTTGCCGATTATCACAGACAAGACCTACGTCCAGATTGCAGCCGGGCCGAACCACTCATGCGGAGTAACTTCGAACGGCGAGGCATACTGCTGGGGCGCCGATACCCATGGAAATTTGGGGGACGGAGGAAGCTCGATCGACACACAGAGTGCCGTTGCGGTCGACATAAATCCCATCAGCGGAGAGAAGGCATTTGTCCAGATTGCAACCAGCGGATACCACACCTGTGGCCTCACGGCGGAGGGTATAGCCTACTGCTGGGGCCGCGACGACCACGGCCAACTCGGCGATGGCGGTGTCTCCACCGACTCCCAGAGCCCGGCGCCGGTTTCCGGTGGCATCCTTTTCGTTCAGCTTGCCGCCGGCTCGACACACACCTGCGGCCTGGCGCCGGATGGTGAGGCCTGGTGCTGGGGGTATGACGGTAGCGGCCAGATTGGGGACGGTGCCGGCGACAGCACCTCCCAGGTTCCGGTGATCGTCGACACCGCATTGATATCCGGGGACAAGGCGTTCGTGCAGATTGTGGCCGGAGGCAGCCTGACCTGCGGACTGACTTCAAAAGGCGTCGCATACTGCTGGGGATCCGACGGATACGGCCAGCTCGGTGATGGAGGGGGGGCCACAACCTACTGGCAGCCGACATCCGCTGTGGATACAACTCCTATCGGGAGCGAAGAGGTTTTCATACGCCTGGCGGCGGGTGCGAACTCTGCTTGCGGCCTGACCTCGCAAGGAATGCTGTATTGTTGGGGACGCGATTTAAATGGACAACTGGGGAACGGAAGCACGCCCATCGATGACTGCAGTGGAGATCCCTGTTCACAGAGCCCGGTCACAGTGGATACCAACCCCGTTTCGGGTGAAAAAAGCTTCGCCAAGCTGGAATGCGGGGACGAGCACACCTGCGCCGTTACCGCGGAGGGTGTGGTCTATTGCTGGGGTTGTGATTTAGAAGGGCGGCTCGGTGATGGCGGTGTGCCCTCAGATGACTGCGGCGGCAACCCTTGTGCCATGAGCCCCCACGCGGTGGACACCACTTCCATCACCGGCGACACGGCTTTCTTGCTGGTTGATGCCGGAGGCAGCCACACCTGCGGCCTGACCTCAAAAAACGCGGCCTATTGCTGGGGCTCGGATGGCTCGGGCGCACTCGGAGATGGTGGTACCGGCGTCGGCACCCAGGTCCCATCTCCCGTCGGCGGATGCGACGACGGGCTGTACTGCAATGGTTTGGATGACTGCGATGGTCTGGGTAACTGCAATGTACACGTGGGTGATCCGTGTTCCTCGGGCCTCGAGTGCAACAACACCTGCGACGAGGTGCTCGACAACTGCAATGATACGGCAGGTACACCCTGCACAGACACGACGCCGGACGATTGCTATATCTCCGGGTGTTCGGGTGCGGGAAACTGCCTGCAGACATACGCAGTTAAATCTTTTGGCGAAGCGTGCGATGACTGGGTGTATTGCACTGGAACAGACACCTGCGACGCCGTAGGCGGTTGCACGAACCATACCGGCAATCCCTGTACGGGAGGCCAATGCAACCAGACCTGCAACGAGGGGCCGCAGAACTGCTTCGATGCCGCGGGGGCTTCTTGTGGAAGCAGCCTGGATACGGACTGTAGCGATCCGGACACCTGCGACGGGGCGGGTGCCTGCCTGGCGAACCACGCGTCCGCGGGCGGGTTGTGTGGTCCGCTGGGGGTGGAGTGCCAGTTAGACGACACCTGTGACGGGAGCGGCAACTGCCTCGATAGCGGCCCAAAAGCCGATGGAACCGTCTGTTTGAGCGGGAACGCGTGCGCCCATGACGGGACTTGCCGGGGCGGTGTGTGCCAGGAGGGTCTCCCGAGGCCCGCGGACACGCTTTGCGACGACGGTATCTACTGCAACGGCACGGATACTTGTGACGGCTTGGGGAACTGCGTGTTTTCCAGCGGTGAGGATCCTTGCGTCGAGGCGAACGTGGAGTGTCAACGGACCTGCGACGAGGACCTGGACAGGTGCGCGGATATGGCGGGTACCGCTTGCGACGACAGTTGCCTCACCTGCGACGGGAACGGAAGCTGCGATTTGAGCTCCAGCGATCCCAGTCTCAACTACCATGGGTGCACGAATCCGGATGCCTGCGATGGAGGATGTTACTGGGACCTGGTGAATTCGCAATCGGTGTGCGTGGTGGAGGGGCACTGTGACACAACTGTTTGTGGACAGGACTTCGCATATATACTGGATGAGACCAGCGGACAGCCCGGTAACTGCCGGCTGCCCCAGGACAAGATCTCGCTCAAGGTGGAAGTGGACCCCGTTACGGTGACGGTCGGATCGTTCGTGCCGGTGCGGGTGTATCTCGCCAATTCGTGGAGAAACAGTTACACCAGAACAGATTGGGACAAGGATCTGTATGGGCTGGAAGCGATCCTTCGCCTGGATCCGGGTGTGGCCTACGTACTGGGATCGGCTGTCTTGCAGGGAGGCGCGGTTCCGTTGGTGGAAGAGCCGGCCGTCGACGAGGACCTGGTGGTTTTTAAGCTGGGCCAAAACCCTGTGGGCGTCGAAAGCGGACTACCCGGAAAATCGGAATGGGTGTTGGATCTGGTGCTTTTGTGCGTGCGGGAGCCGAGCGAGGCCGTTTTCCGGGTGGATGTCTGGGCGCCTTGCGGATCGACACCGCTGGAACAGGTGGGGTGCCACGATCAATGGGATTCCTGGGACCGGGACCCCGAAGATATCCGACAGAACCAACAGCGGGTTTCCAACCGGGTCCAGGCGCTGTTGACCGGTGGTGACTATAGCGACGATCGGGTCGACATGATGCGATCTCCGGTTTTCGGTTGCCAGTGCGGCACCCGGGCGGTGGGGGACGAGGTCTGGCTGTTTCTGCTCCTTCCGGTTCTTGTATCGAGAAGGAAGTCCAAAAGCTGACGGTGTGCCCAGGACAGTAATGCGAGTGGTGATTAGACAGAGCCTGGCGGGACTTTTCCTGCTGCTGGTGTTCCCGGGCGCGGCGCTTGCGGGAGAAGGGTTGAATTTCATGCCGCCGCCGGGGTGTTTGCCGGCGGACGGGGGGCCGGGGTTTCCGATACATGTGTATGTGTGGGGAACACAGGAGAAGCCGGGGGCGCTGGGCCTGGTGACGGATACGGGGTCCATCGAGCCGGCGAAGCCGTTGGGCTCGGGGGTGTACGCGGCGATGTTTAGGCCCTCAAAGCTGAAGATGCGGGGGAAGGCGACCTTGCGGGGGACCTGGAAGTCGGGGAAGCAGACCATCCGGGGTTTCTTGAGGATTCCGGTTTGTCCGCATCCGACGGGCATTGTCCGGGTGCGGGCGGAGCCGGAGAAGCTTTTGGCGGGGGAGGGCCAGCAGGCGTTTCTGCACATCAGCGTGACGGACGCCGAGGGGAAGCCGCAGGCGGGGCTGCCGCTCGTGATCACCACCAATGTGGGGCGGATCAAGCGGCTGCGGGATCTGGGGGAGGGAAAGTACCAGGCGGTGTACCTACCTCCGGGGGATCCGTTTCCGCAGGTGGGGATCATCATGGTGGCTAATCCCATCGGCGCTCGCCTCGACCGGGTGGCGGTCGGCCGGGTGGTTATCCCCATCACCGCGCGGATCGAGTTGCCCGGCAAGACGGCCCGCGGGACCAAGATGATCATGGAAATCGCCGGCAAGCGCTTCGGGCCGGTGAAGGCCGACCGGCGGGGTCGCTTCAAGTTGCCCATCCTGGTTCCTCCCGGTTACCAGCGGGGCAAGGCCACCTCCATCGACCGGGTGGGCAACCGCCGAACGCGGCTGGTGAGCTTCTACCTGCCGGAGACCAACCAGCTAGGCCTGTGGGGATACCCGCGGGTGCTGCCTGCGGACGGGGAGTCGAAGAGCCGGCTCTTGGTAACCACCATCGATCCCTACGGAACGCCCATCGACATCGGCGGGGTGAAGGTCGCCGCCAAGCATGGCAGGATAAGTAATGTCAAGGATATAGGTAAGGGGATGTACGAGGCCTACTACACCGCGCCCGGCACCACCGCCAAGGGAAACGACGAGCTTACGGTGAGTTTTCCAAAAGGCGGGCGCAAGAGCCAGGCGATGCTGGAGGTCCTTCTGCTTCCGGGGCCGGTGGATCAGGTCGAGGTTTGGGTGCCTAAGCTTTTGCCCGCGGACAACCAGACCCAGGGGAAGATCGAAGTCGATATCCGAGACGAGCGCGGCAATCCGGTGGGTGGGCAGCGGGTGGCGCTTTCGGTCTCCACCGGGAAGCTTTCCGAGGTGAAGGAGACCTCGCCGGGGCGGCACGAGGCGACCGTGGTGGTGCCGCCCGATCAGAAACGCTGGCTGGCCGACGTCTGGGCCGAGGTGCGCGACATCGGGGGGAAGGTTCCCCGCCGCATCATGGTGTCTAAGGACAGCTTGATCGTCGAGGGCGAGAACCGGTTTCTGGAAGTCGTTCTGGTGGATGGAACCGGGAGACCGGTTTTCAAGGAGCCCGTGGAGGTCAGTGAGAATGGGCATGTCCTCAAGGGGGTAACTGGGATCTACGGGCGCGTGCGGGTGGAGTTGACTCGGCCGAAGGACGAGAGCCCGCGCCGCTGTTTGATCCTGGCCCGGAAGGGATGGCTAAAGCGGGTGGTGTACTGGGTGGAGGCGGGGGCTGAATCGCGGCTGTTGCCTTACAACCTGGATTCGGTGCTTCCGCCCAACGCGCCTTTGCGGCAGGAGGCCAGGATCAAGCTCCATCCGGCGACGGAGGTGTACGTCAGCGTTTTTGCCGATCCCCCCTCCAGGCCCGGAAAACCTTGGCGGCTGCGGGCCGAGGTCACCGATGCGTCCGGCAAGCCCGCCATGGGCAGGCAAGTCCGCTTCTCGGTTTCCGGGGGGAAGCTGGGAGTCGTTCGTGAGGTGAAGGACGGCTGGTTCGAGGCGGAGCTTCGTCCCGGCGCTTCGGGCTGGGGTCGGATCGTGGTTTCTGCGGTGGATTCACAAAGCCACGTGGGGGCGGTTACCCAGATCGTCGAGACCGGGAGGGGGCCTTGAAGCCGGCCTGGGTACCCGGTCTCCTGGCTGTTTTACTGGCACCGTTGGCTTGGGCCGCCGGGCCGCAGATGCCTTCTCCCTGGGGGGCGAACAGCGGCGGGGTGATTGGGCGGGTGTTCTACGACAACGACGGGGACGGGCGGTTTGGCCGGGGCGACGAGGGGCTTTCGGGGATTCGGGTCACCACCAACTCCGGCGAGGTGGTCGAGACTGGTCCGGATGGCCGCTATCACCTGTTTTTGCTGACCACCGGCTACGAGGTGCTCGCGAGCCACCTGATCAAGCTGGACACCTCCACGCTGCCCTCGGGTGCCCGCGTTCGAACGCCCAGGAAACTCGTGCACTTGTCTCCCGCCTCGGTGATCCGAGTGGATTTCGCCGTCTGGCCGCTCATGCTGGAGACCCCCGAGAGCAAGGGGATCGAGCCGGCCACCAAGGAGGTGCCGCCCCGGCTCGATCCGACCCCCGGGGGCCCCGACATACTGACAGTGCTTACCGGCAAGGCCCATCCCGACTGCCGGATCTCCGTGGACGGAAAGCCGGTGGAGGTGCGGGAAAACCGGGTCTACCAGGTCGAAGTGGCCATCAAGCCGGGGATCAATCCTTACTTCGTGACCATCCACTGTGAGGAGGGGCACCTGGAGTTTCTCCAAGCCGAGATCCACTGGGTGACTCGCGAGAGGGGCGGCGACCTGATCTTGCCCGCCCAGTCCCGAACCTTGGCCACCTGCATCGGGCCGCCCCTGGGCACCATTCCGCGGTCACCCAACGTTGACCTGAGTTGCAAGCTGGAGCCTGGCGTGGATCTCTCGGTGGGTAGGTACAAAAGCTCCGGTCCAGTGGAAACTTCCCGGATCTTCCGTGCGCGCCTGCCGGTGGTGCCCGGGATCAACACCTTCAAGGTCGAGGCCTCCTTTGGCCAGGTGAAGGGCATGCAGAGCACTGTCTCGTGGGACATCAGCCCGGTCCGTCTCGGCGGGGCGCTTCTGGGATCGATGGTGGTGTCGTTCGGCGAGAGCGGCGGGCCGGTATTCGGGGGCAGGCTGCGGGGAACCATGCGGGCGGACTTTCCCGCAGACTTCAAGTTGATTCTAAGCAGTGGACTTCAATCCATCAGTAAAGAAGACGTTTCTCTTGAGAGCTTCATCGTGCCCGCCTGGAACCCCTGGGTTCACCAGCGCGATCCCGATCCGGACGAGGGCTACCTGGTGCCGGCCGATTCGGCTATCGTCTCGGATGATGCCCCTTCGTCTTCACGGTACTTGCTGCGTCTGAAGAGGAAGTCATCACTGCTGGGGTGGGGCGGGTTCGAGACCCACAACGGGCAGACCGGCGAGATCGGGACCTACCGGCGGGCGCTTCTGGGCGCGCAGGCGGTGCTCCACCCCTTCGAAGACCTCTTGCGGGGGCCCGAGCCGGTCTTCGACCTGGCGTTGGAGGGGTTCTACGCCTCCGAGAACTCCCACCGGGAGCTGCTCACGTCCAAGCCGGGTATGGTGGCGAACGCGGACAACACCTTCGCGGCTCCGGCTCACGAGGAGTTGTTGGCCACGGGCGGAACCCTGTACTTTCTGGGGCACTTCTCGGTGGTGGAGGGATCCGAGCGCCTGCAGGTGCACAAACGGGACGCGCGGACCGGCCTCACCCTGGAGCGCCGGGATCTGAAAAGGGGCATCGACTACCAGGTGGATTGGCGCTCCGGGCGCATTTTGCTCGTAGAGCCGCTTAAAATCGCGACGTTCTTAGAGGGCGCGGTACGCCTGACTCCCATGAGGGGGCCTACGGCGATGGTCCTGGTGGTCGATTATGAGCACCAAGACACCGATTCGTCCGGCGTGACTCCCAGCACCGCTGGGGGCCGCGCGGCCGTGACCGTGCACCCGACCGAGGAGATCCGGATCACCGGCGCCTTCACCGCGGTCAATCGCTGGGCCGACATCGACTACCGCCTGTATAAGGGCGAGGCCAATGTCCAAATTGGCCGCATCGCCGCACTGTGGGCTGCCTATGGAAGCTCCGCGGGGGGTGTGCTCCTGCCGGCCTACTCCACCGACGGGGGCCTGAGCTTCGCCAAGGCGGGTGCGGTCGACTGGAGCAACGGCGAGGCCTACGCGGCCGGCGCCAGCCTCGACACCGATTTCCTTCAGGGACAGGTGCTCTTCCGGCACCAGATGGCCGGCTTTGCCGATACCAGCTTAGTCGTCGACCGCAACCTGACCCAGGCTCTGGTCGTCCTCACCGCCAAGCCCGTGCAATCAATGGATATCTTTGGGAGATTTGCGGGGACGGAGCAGGGTTCCGAGCAGGGTTCCGGAAGCCTTTTAGAAGGGGGACTGGGGTTGAGATTCAGGGTTTCCGACGATCTGGCCCTGACCGCCGAGGGAGTGTTCGACCAGGGGGACGGAGGTAGCTTCGGCAAAAATAGCCGTGGGCACCGGGCGCTGGTGGGATTGATGGCTTCGTGGAGGTTGGTTGATTGGTTGATGGTTACGGCTGGGCACCAGCAGACGGTCCTGAAGGACGGGGAGGGGTTCTCCTCGCGGGACCTGACGCTCAGTTCGGCGGGGACGGAGGTGCGTCTCTGGGAGCGCTACCAGGTGGGAGTGGAGGGTGGCTGGGGGCCGGAAGTGGGCAACCTGGTTCGGTTGTCGCTCAGGGAGGAGCGCGAAGACGGGGGAGCGGTGTTTGCTCATACGACTTTTTCGGTGGATCGCGACGCGGTGCGGGCTGGATCGGTAAGCACCGGACAGGCGGTGCCCACCAAGGAGGGCGCGTTGGTGACCACCGCGCACACCTTCGCTGTGGAGCGGGCCCAGGCGGCCCAGGGGCAGCAGGTGGGGTTGAAGGTTCCGCTCTCGAAACTGTGGTTTTTGAGCTTTGCCTATGAACGGGCGGAACTGCACAATGCGCTCAACCAGGGCGAGAAGCGGGATTTGTTCTACAGCCCCTTCTTCGACCGGGGGCTTTGGGATCTGACCCGGCCGGGACGCCGCAACGCGGTGCACGCGCGGCTGTCCTACCTGACCGGTCCTCTGGTTCTGTCCGCTTCCGGGGAGTACCGGGTGGACGAGCGGCATTGGCTGGTGAACGCTCTTGACCTGATGGACAAGTACCACGATCTATCTACCCACCGGCAGGCCGTGCTCACATTGGCCGGGCGCTTTTTGGTTACGGATGGATTCGCCCTGGGCGGGCGGGTGGCCTGGGGGGAGACGGTGGGGGAGAATCCCGACGCCAAGGGCTTGAACCCGATTCCGGAGGGTAGGTTGCTGGAGGCTTCGCTGGGCGCGGCCTACCGCCCGGCCGGGCTGGACTGGATCCGCTTTCTGGTCCGGCTCAACCTGGGTCAGGACTCCCGGCCGCCCCGCCATCCGGAGCGCTCGTATTACCTGGATCGCTGGCTATCCTCGACCGTGGCTATACTGTTTCGGCCCACCAGGTACTTCCAGCCCACCCTGGTGCTGGCGCCGTTTTTGTACGAGTGGCGTTATCCCTCGGGAGCCGGAGGAGTTCGACCCCAGAAGAAGGCCTTCGTGGGCATGCTGCGGATCGGATCGGAGATCTGGGCCGGATTGGGAGTCTCGGCCGAGGCGCGGGTGGGAACCGAGAAGATCGAAGGAGATATTTTCGGGTACCCCGACGTAGGTTTCAAAATCGGCGCGGCCCTGGAGATTTTCTATCAGCTCGAGTCGTCCGACTCCGGGGGAATCCGCTTGGGATTGGGCTACAGCTTTTCGGATCTGCCGGATCCCATGACCGACATCCGCATTGGCCAGAAGGGCCTCTTCATTCGCCTGGAGGGCATGCTTTAGGCACTTGCTGATGAAAACGCGACAACAGGTTGTTGAATGACAAGACCTCTTGTCGGCTCTTTGTTGCTCCGGAGATACAAAACAGGTAGTATCCGCCCTTACGTGTTTTCCCGAAGATACATCTGGGCGATTCTGGTGCTTTTTGCGAGTTGTGCGCCGCACCAGCGCCTGAGGGAAGTCTCGCAGAAGCCGGACGAGCGGACCGAGGAGCAAATCCGAGGGGAGCGGCATCTGAAGCAGGCCGAGTCGCTGTTTGACAAGGGAGACGCGAGCGGGGCGCAGAAGGAGTATCTGGCGGCGCTTTCCGAGTGGCCCATGCTGTACGAGGCGCACCTGGGTTTGGGGGATGTGTACGAGTTGGAGGGGGACACGTTTTCGGCTGTGTGCGAGTACATCGCCCACACCGAGATTGCCCCCAAGGCCAAGCAGTACCTGGACCGGATGTTCCCCTACGTCTTTTCAAAGTTCTCGCGGCATCCCTCGGGGCCCCGGGAGATCGAGGACGAGGAGCGGGCCCTGGGGATGCGGGCGATGAGCCAGGCCATCGCCAAGGTTCGCGCGGGCAAACCCCATCTGGGACTTGGGAGAATGGACGAGATCCGGGCGGCGCTGCCCCGGGCGGGGTTTGCCGAGTACTTCGAGGGGATGGTGCGGCTCTCCCAAGGGGAGGTCGATCGGGCCACGGAGTTTTTGGAGGAGGCCGTGGCGGAGAACTCGTATTTCGCCAGAAGGCTGCTGATGGACGGGGAGGAGAAGCGCATCCCCGATTTACTGAAAAGGATCGAGGCGGTACTGGTGGCGACTTTGAAGGTGCACCACTCGGATGTGGAGTCGGCCTTCATGCTCTCGGTGGTGCGCTACCGACTGGAAAAGAACGTTGCGGCGGTGGACGCGGTTCGCACCGCGCTTTCCTGGGGTAAGGCGCGCTGGGATATGCTTTTGGTCAAGGCGGCCGCCCACCACAAGCTCGGTCAGGAGATCGAGATGGAGCAGGCCTTCGCCGACCTGAAGGCCATCCAGCCGGATCTCTCGGTGGCATTCACCATCGACGAGCCCTCGGTTTTCTCGGGCGTGCTGGCGGGAACCGCCAACCAGATGGCCAGGACCAAGTTTGCCGACTCGCTCAAGGAGCCCAAGCGCTCCTATTTTCTCTGGCGCCTGGCCGAGGAGGAGAAAAGCCAGGAGGCCGAGGAGTTAAAGCAGGCCTTCTTTGACAAGATCAAGTCTCGGTTTTCCGAAGACGAGTTCGAAAACCTGCCCGGAGTGGAGAAGCCCGAGCGCGAGCCGCAGGGGCTGGACGAATTCATGGGGGCGGTGCAGCAGCGGGTAGGTGATGCCATGGAGGCGCTCTACCGCTGCGACGCCACCCGGCGGCCGAAGCGGGGGAATCCCTCGGGGCGTTTGACCATCAGGGTGGAGTTGGACCGCGACGGGACGGTGGGGCAGGTCGGGGTGGAGGAGAACACCACCAAAGACGACTGGCTGGCTTACTGCATCGTGCGCAAGATCGTCGCGATGCGTTTTCCCAAGCTGCTCCGGGCTACAGAGGCGTTCAAGATCCCCATCTACTTTGGCCCGGAGGTGGACAACATCGGCAAGGGGAAAAAATAGCCCCGTGTCGCTCCGCGCCACGGGACAAGCTTAATTTGGGGCGGCATCATGGTGATGCAGTTCATTGAGTGAATTTAGAGTTGCCTTGCTTTTATGCAGGGCTTGGGGAGGGGGTAACTCACCGATGGCAGAAAAAGAGAAACCGGACCAGATTGGCTTGCTCTACGATTTGCTCAAGGACGCCACCCGCCGCAGCGACCTCAAGGGGATCTTTCACGTGATCCTGCGCGGTGCCAGGAAGGGCATGGGGGCCGGCGATGGGCTGGTGGTCCAGCCCATCCCGGAGAAGGGCAACCTGATGGTCAAGGTCAAGACCAAGGGTAAGTTTAGAAAAACCGAGAAGTTGCTTTCGCTGTCGCGCGACCCGGTCAAGCAACTCGCCGAAGTGTCCGGTTCGGTGGTGCGCCGCAAGGACGCGGAGATGTTCTACCCGGGGTCCCAGGCCCAGTTGGTTACCCCCATTCCCATCGGCATGCGCGATTCGGGTCTACTGGTGCTGGAGGTGCCCGAAGTCGGGGCTTTCTCGGAGGAGAACCTTGAATTTCTCTCCAAGCTTATCGAACAGAGCACGCCGATGATCCGGGCCATGAGCACCGCGGAGTCCTCCAAGCGCGAGCTGGATTGTCTCTGGGACGTAAAGCGCCGGATCGTTACCCCCACCGACCTGGATATCACCGAGCTGAACACGCTCTTGGGCAAGATCCTGCACCTGGCGCTGGCGCGCACCAAGACGCAGAATGGGATCATTTGCATGGTTGACGAGAAGACCGGCGACATGGTGACCAGCACCAAGGCGGCCCTGGGTGACCTGATACACGAGGTGCCCGAGAAGCTGAAGCGCCGCAAGACCGGGCGGGCTTCCGGTATCGTCTTCTGGGTGCTGGACAACAACCAGCCCTACATCACCACCGACATCGACGAGGATCCCAACTACATCCCCCTGTTCAAGGGGATCAAGAGCAGCCTCGCCGTGCCCATCTCCTTCCAGGACCGCTGCATCGGCGTGATCGTGGTGGAGAGCCCCGAACCCAACGCCTTCACCCAGGAAGACCAGGACGTGCTCAAGGAACTCTCCAAGAACGTCATCATCCTGGTCCGCCGGGCCCAGCTCTACGAGGCCACCCGGGAGGCGGACACGTCTGGCAAGGGCGTGATGATCCGCGGGCTCTCTCCCGAGTGGGAAGAGGTGGAAAAAAGGGTGGAGCGGGCGGCCGACACCAACGCCATCGTCATCCTGCGCGGCGAGAGCGGGACCGGCAAGGAGCTGGTGGCCCGGTCGATCCACTTCAACTCCAGGCGCAAGGACGGCAAGCTGGTGGTGGTCAACGCCGCGGCCATCCCCGACACTTTGCTGGAATCCTCCTTGTTTGGCCACGTCAAGGGGGCCTACACCGGGGCTACCTACGACCGGTTGGGCGAGTTTGAGAAGGCCCACAAGGGCACCATCTTCCTCGACGAGATCGGGGACTTGGGCCTGCCGCTGCAGGCCAAGCTGCTGCGCGTCCTGGAAGCCGGAGAGATCCAGAAGCTGGGCTCCAACGAGGATGCCAAGAAGGTCGACGTGCGGGTCATCGCCGCGACCTCGCGCAACCTAGAGGAGATGATGGAGAAGCGCGAGTTTCGCGAGGACCTGTACTTCCGCTTGCACGTGGTGCCCATCTGGCTGCCGCCGCTGCGGGTGTACAAGAAATCCATCCCCGGCATGGTCAAGGCCTTCGTCCGCGACGCGGCCAAGTCGTATGAGCGGCCGGTGGAGGGGGTATCCGCCGAAGCCCTGGATCTGCTCATTCGGCACGAGTATCCCGGCAACGTGCGGGAGCTGAAGAACGTCATCGAGCAGTCGGTGATCATGGCAACCGGCAAGACCATCACCATAGACGACCTGTCCAACCGGCTGACCGCCAAGCTCAAGAAACCGGCCCTGGCCCCGGATGCCCGCGACTTCAAGTCGATGAAGAAGCAGGTCTTGGAAAAGTTCGAACTCGAATACCTGGCCGAGGTTCTGACCGAAGCCAAGGGAAACATCTCGAAAGCTTCGGACATCTCCGGCATCAACCGCGTCAACTTCTACAAGCTTCTCCGTCGCCACGAACTCGATCCGGCCGGCTTCAGGTAAGAATCCCGTCGCCGTCTCCGAAACTAGTCGACGTTTTAACTCCTTTTCTGAGAAGTTACTCCAAAAACACTTAAAATCGTGTTAATATGAGTAGGTATGGCTACACTGGGAGGATCGGAGTCATGAAGTACCTTCTATCTTCATTGCTGGTCTTTTCCATCTTGGGTTGTGGGAGTTGTGGGGATTCCAAGGGCCAGGTGGATACCGGCGTGGTTTTATGCTCCACGGATGAGGACTGTTCCCTGGGGATGTACTGCGTCGGCGGTCTGTGCGAATCCCTGACGGATGGCAGCGCCGGGTGCCAGAGCGACGCGGATTGCCCGAAGGGGTACCGCTGCGATGTGCTCACCGGGCAGTGCCGGCCGATCGATACGGACGGCGGGGGGGAGCCGGTGGATGGAGAAGACGGAGAAGACGGGGGAGTAGAGGACAGTGGCGATGCCGGTGGGGATGTCGAACCGGAGTGCTCGAACGCTGAGATCCGCGACTGCGGGCCGCTCACCGAGGTGGGTGAATGTGACTACGGGGTCGAGCAGTGCGTGGATGGGTTTTGGAGCGGAGTGTGCGCGGGGGCGGTGTATCCCGAGAACGAGAAGTGCGACGGGCTGGACAACGACTGCGACGGGGTCACCGACCAGGAGGGCGGGGAGGGTGTCTGCGACATCGGCGAGATATGTTCCGACGCCGATTATTGCCGGGACTGGCTGTACTGCCAGGACAACGGCAAGGGCGAGAAGCGCTGCAGTCACTGGTGCAACAACTCCTTCGACACCCCGGCGGTTTCCTGGGATCACGAGTGCCCGGTCGACCACAAGTGTCTGGTGTACTCCGACACCGACTCGGCCGGTTCGTGCTGGCCCAACTCTGGCGGGACGCTGGAGACCGGGGCCAACTGCGGCAGCGATGACGACTGCCGCAGCGAATGGTGCGACGCGGGGCGTTGCATCGACGGTTGCTCCAGCCACATTGATTGCCGCAACACCGGGCCGGGCACCAGGAGCTGGAGTTGCGTGGTTGTGGACATATCCTCGACCGCCGGGGTTACGACCCACGGGCTATGCGGGTTGCAGCCGGGGTCGGGGGTGACGGGAGACCAGTGCTCCGGCTACACGGATTGTCGGGACGGCTTTTGCGATACAAGCAGGAACGAGTGCTTGAGCATGTGCTGCACCGAGGTGGATTGTCCCTCTGAATACATTTGCTTCTTCCGGGCCGGGAAGGAGTCGTCTATCTTCCGCGTGTGTCAATGGGTGGGAACCCGTGGTTCTAACGGGTTTGGTACCGCGTGCTCCACGCCTGGCGCCGACAATAGCTGCCATACCTCGTTGTGCCTGGATGTAGGCAGCGGGTTGCGGTGCAATCGGTTCTGTTGCCGGAATGCGGATTGTCCTTCGGGGTACAAGTGCGACTTTGCTTACTTGGTGGATATGCATCCCTACGCGGATGCCCTCGGTAGGGCTTGTGTGCCGGAATAAAGGCCGTTCACGTTTACGTTCATGCTTAGATTAGAAGGAGGGTGAAATAGGGGAGTGAGGAGGTCTTGAGATGTTGGATAAGATATTTTTTATCAATCATGACTGTTTTCGGATTGAGGGGGATGTGGTCGTGTACACGGATCCGTTTCATGTTCCGGACGGGCTGCCCAAGGCGGATCTGGTATTGATTTCGCATGACCATTTTGACCATTGTTCGCCGGAAGATCTGAACAAGGTCAAAAAGGACGACACTACTTTTCTGGCCATTGCGGTTTGCCGGAAGCAGATTTCCGGGGATGTGAAGATCGTCCGAGTGGGGGACAAACTGGAGGTCAAGGGGGTGGCCATTGAAGTGGTGCCGGCTTACAATACGGACAAGGATTTTCATCCCCAGGCACAGGGGCACGTGGGGTACGTTTTCACGCTGGGTGGGCAAAGGATTTACTTTGCGGGAGATACGGATCGTATACCCGAGATGAAGGACATTAACTGCGACATCGCGCTGCTGCCGGTCTCGGGAACCTATGTCATGACCGCAGAGCAGGCCGTGGAGGCCGCCAAGGACATCGATCCGAAGGTGGTTATCCCCATGCACTACGGGGACATCGTAGGAACCCGGGAGGATGCCGAGCGGTTTTCGAAGCTGTATGCCGGGGAGACCGTGATAAAATAGTTCTTGTTTTTCCTACCTGTAGTAGAAGAATCGGCTAAAAATTTGACGTGTGCGTCTATGTAGGATAAATGTATACCCATGAATACCATTCCAGACATTGCGAAGGAGGTCGGCATGGACGCCTGTCAATTCGAAAACAGGGTTGAACCCAGAAAGCCCCTGGATGTCTATCTCAACAAGCTAGTGGAGGACGAACCCTACATGGTTCGTTCCTCGGACATCTCCTCCACGGGGATTTACCTGCATAGGCTAATCGAGCCCGAGCTTGACGAGGGGACCATGGTTTCTTTGGAGTTCATGCTTCCCAGCTCCGACGAGGTTCTCTGGGCGCGGGGCACGGTGATGCGGGAAAGCCGCAGGTGGGGGACGGATGGACTGGGGATCTGGTTCACCATCATCCCCGGGGCCTACCGCCGCCTAATCGAAGACTACGTCAACTGATTACTGTCTTCACTCCTCATTCGTTCAAGAACACGTGTGCGAAAACCTTTGCGTCCTGGACCATGTTGTCTATGACGCAGTACTCGTTGGGCTGGTGGGCCAGATCGTCCATGGTCGACCAGACCACCGCGGGGATGCCGTGCCGGCGGAACACCGCTCCCACGGTGCCCCCGCCGATGCCCATGGGCTTCGGTTTCACTCCGATGACCTCTCGGATCGCCTCCATCACTCGCAAGACCACCGGGGAGTCCACCGAGGTCGCCGGGGCGGCCTTCATCAGCGCGGCGGTGTTTACCTCGACCTCGACCTTGAACTCCTCCTCGACGGTTGCGGCAACCTCCCGGGCAGTTTTCAGCACAGAGTCGACGTCGTAGTCTGGCAAGATGCGGCAGTCGAAGCAGAAGCGCTCCTCGCCGGGGATGGTGTTGACGTTGGGGACGTTGGCCTCGCGCTTGGTGGGCTCGAAGGTGGAACCGGGGGGATCGAACACCGGGTCCTGCTTGTCGAACCGTTTCTTTAAAGCCTCGTCGACGCGGACGGTCAGGTAGGCCGCCGCCCGGGCGGCGTTTATGCCCACGTGCGGCATGGAGGCGTGGACCTGCTTGCCCCGGACCACGAACTCGATCCACAAGATGGACTTCTCGGCCACCTCCACCATGCTGCCGTCCTGGTTGCCGCTGTCGGGGACAATGACGATGTCCCTCGGGTCCACCAGGTCGGGCGCGTTCTTTAGGACGTGCTCGACCCCCAGGGCGTTGCCGGTTTCCTCGTCGGAGACCAGCATCAGGCAGACGTCCGTGGGTGGTTTTTGTCCTTCGTCCAAAAAGGCCCGCAGAGCATACAGCGCCGAAACCAGGCCCTGTTGATTGTCCTCCACACCCCGGCCGTATAGTTTTCCTTCTTTTTCAACGACCTCAAAGGGATCCGTTTCCCATTGCTGCATGTCTCCGGGAGGGACCGTGTCCATGTGGGCCATCACCCAGACGGCGGGTTTCTGCTTTTTACCCGAAAGCCTCACCACCAGGTTGGGCCGGGTGCCCTCGGGCACCCGGTCGTCCGGGGCGTTGTATTCAGAGATATCCGCAAGGCCGAAGGACTTGAGCTTTTCCATGATGAAGCGGGCGCGTTTCCATTCCCCCTGGCCTTTGTATTCGGGCCCCAGGGCCACGATGGCGGTGATCTCTTTTTGGAATTCGACCATGTCGTCGCGGTAAGAGTCGATCCGTTTCTTCAGCCGCTCGATAATATCTTTGGCGATAGGCATGTTCCGTCCTTTTCTAGGATTTCCAAACAGCAGAAATACCACACCATCCCTGCCTGTGGTAGCTTTTTCGGCGATAATCCAGAGAACTAAGGCGAGGACGAATGGGATTGGGGTGCGTTTTAGATGCTTGACAGTTGCCCGGGACGTTTCTAACTTAGATGCCAGGTTTTTTTTGACTCCCTAGGTGGAAGCGAGGCTAGGATGAATCCGACGATCCAGGCTGCAAAGAATATGGTGAGCATCCAGGTTGACGAGAAGGTTTTCCCTCGGGATGTGGTGGTTGCCGCGGCGTACATATTTATCGACCGTTGTTACATTCGCCTGGAGCGGGCGCTTCGCGGTCGGGTTCTGGCGCGGATCAAGGGGAAGAAGAAGCTTTCAAGGAACCAGCTGGTCAACCTGGCGGATGAGTTTGAAAACGAGCTCTTGCACCAGCTCATCCGTCGCCAGGTGGCCGAGAGAACCGATGGGTTGCGGGAGGTGATTGTCGGGAGAGCCCTGTTCTCCGCCGAGCCGGAGAGTGGTGCGGAGGCGGCGCAGGCCGAACCGCAGGAGGATATGGACTACCTCGACGATCCCCTGGGAATCGCGATTCCCTGGGAGGAGAAGTACGGAGATGATAAAAAAGAAGAAGAAGGCCAGTAAAGTAAAAGCCAAAGCAAAAGCCGGGCCTAAAGAAAAGACGGCAATCCTGCGGCTGGACGTCGCCTTTTATCCTCAAGCGGCGTTGAAGCAGGCCAAAGAAGCCTTTGCGCACCTGGCCAGCATCGAGATCCGCAGGCAGGGCCGACAGCGGGTGATCAAATTCGGGGGAATGAGCGCAGCCGCGGCGAGGAAGTTGCCCGACGAGTTCGCCAACTACGCGCTGAGTTGCGCGGTGGTGGAAGCATGAAAAAGCCTATTCCCGAGGTGCACAACCAGCGCCTGATGCCCTTTCGCTGGCGGGAGTTGGACGGACGGGTGCTGCTGACCGGCGATGCCGGCGATTACGCCTGGCTGGAGCGCGAGACCTTCGGCGATTTCCTGGCCGGGACGCTTTCGAAAGAGCACCCGGCCTACGCCGATCTGGAGCGCCATAACCTGATCCGCGGGCCACACATTGAAAAAAAGGTGATGGACCGGGTGGGCGCGCGCAGCCACCATCTGTTTTCGGGCCCCAACCTGCACATCCTCATCCTTACCTTGCGTTGCAACCAGGCTTGCGTTTACTGCCATGCCAGCCGCAAGCCCAAAACGAGCAAGGGCTTCGACATGGATCTGGAGACGGCCGCGCGGGTTCTGGATGTGATCTTCGAGAGCCCTTCGCCGGATCTCACCATCGAATTCCAGGGTGGAGAGCCGGCGCTCAACTTCGACGTACTCCGGTTCATCGTGGAGGAGGGTTACCGGCGCAACCAGGGCGGCGAGCGAAACCTTTATTTCAGCCTGGTCAGCAACCTGAGCACGCTCAACCAGGAGCAGATCGACTTCCTGGTGGACAACGGCGTGATGGTTTGCACCTCCATCGACGGCCCGGCGGATCTGCACGATCGCAATCGCCGGTTTTCCAAGAAGAGCAGCTACAAGGAAGCCATCAAGAAGATCAGGGCGTTTGAGCGTACGTACAAAAGGCGTGGATTGGACAAGGAACTGGCCTACGTCAATGCCCTGGCCACCGTGTCCCGCTCGGCGCTGAAAAAGCCCCGTGAGGTGGTCGACGCTTACGTGCGCATGGGTCACAAGGTGATTCACTTGCGTCCACTCAATCCCTTCGGCATGGGATTGAAGATCTGGGCCCGGGAGGGCTACACTGCCCAGGAGTTTGTCGATTTCTACCTTGAGGCTCTCGACTATATCATCGAGTTGAACAAGCAGGGCGAGGAGATCATGGAGAAGCTGGCCTCGCTCATGTTGGTCCGGATCCTGACCGACGAGGATTCCAACTACATGGACCTGCGCTCTCCCTGCGGGGCCGGCCTGGGCCAGTTGGCCTACAACTACGACGGGCGGGTATACACCTGTGACGAGGGACGCATGGTGGGGGCCATGGGAGACGACCTGTTCTGCATCGGCGACGTCCACCAGAACGGCTATGCCGACATCATCCGGCACCCGGGAGTGCGCTCCATGTGCGTGGCGTCTTGCGTGGAATGCCTGCCTGGCTGCAACGAGTGCGCCTATGCGCCATACTGCGGTGTTTGCCCAGTATACAACTACATCATGGAGGGCGACCTGGTGGCTCGTTCCCCGGTCAACGACCGCTGCCGGATCCAGAAGGGGATCCTGGACCACCTGTTTAGGCGGCTGGCCGAACCGGGAATGGAGGATCTACTGCGCCGCTGGACGGAATCCAAGGATAGATCCAGTGTTTACCGCAGGATCGTGCCTTGACTATAAGGAGCTGCCCTGAATAGGATGAGTGGTGTATAAGCGGTGTAGTAGGACACGGCTGGAGGATTGAGGTATGTCGCAGGATAGATATCCGAAGGTGGAGAAGAGCGCCCAGGCATTCCTTACCAAGAAGGAAAAAAAGCTAACCCGTCGGGACTTTCTATCTTCTTCCTCCGTGGTTTTACTGGCGACCGCGGGAACGGCGATCGCGGCCGGCGGGGCATCCGGCAAAATTGCCAGCCTCCCGGGTAAGCAAGGCAACGCGGTGAAAGGCAGTCAGGCATCGTCTCGCCGGGAGCTGACCCATTGTTCCCACGGTTCCCACGGTTCGCACGGGTCCCACGGATCTCACGGGTCCCACGGGTCTCATGGCTCGCACGGGTCCCACGGGTCCCACGGCTCGCACGGGTCCTGGTAGAAGCTTTCGTCCCCTCCGTTCTCTTTTTGCAAAATCTGTATTTCCAGCGCGGTTCGGCCGCAACCGATACGGGGTCTATTTTAATCGACGGCACTCCAGCAGCCACGCGGAGCAGCCGTTCTCGGCGGCGGAGAACCAGCGCACCGGGCGCAGGCCGGCTCGTCGGCAGAGTTCCATGGCTTCGTCCAGCCGGAGGTTGGCCAGGTGTTCGAAGGGCAGGCCGGATCCGGCCTGGATGATCTCAAGCGCCCGCCGCCCACGGACCACGCCAAAAACGTCGTCCTCGGACAGCAGAACCTTCCCCCCGGGAGTGGTCAGGGCGGCTATTTTGTGGATGCCTTTCTGGGGGGAGGCGAGGTGGTCGAGGCTGCGGCAAGCCAGTACGTTGTCGAAAGGGAGGCCGGTGTGGTCGAAGTCGCTCAAGGTCGAACGGATGAAACCGGCACCTTCGGGCAAGCGCTCGGGGCCTTCTTGGGGATCGATTCCCAGGTATTGTACGGTTCCCCGGCTCAGCCCCTCGGCCAGCGCGGTCAGGTAAGGAGCCCGACCGCAGCCGATGTCCAGCACCGAGCCGCAAAGCGTCGAGAGCACACCCGCAAGCCGGTCGTTGAATCGGTCGAAGCTGTTCTCTTCGCCGGTCGGTTGCCATGCTCCTCCGCACAGGGGCTTCTTGGGGCAGCGCCGGCAGGAGGAGGACAGGGAGAGCCGCTCGAGATCGCTTCCGATGTCCTCGACCGGGCGGTCGCTGGAGCGGCTTCGGTACACCTGGGAGAGCTCCCGGATGCTGTAGGCGATGGTGGCGTCGGAGAAGTCCCGGGTGGGCGCCAGGCAGGCCTGGAAGCGGTCGGGTCCGGCGGAGACCAGGATACCTCGCACTGGGTCGGGCGGCGGTTTTTCGCCCGCGCGGATGGGACAGTTTTCCAGGTGGAGAGGCTCGGGTTGGTCCACCGGCTCGAAGTTGAACGAGTTGGGGACCGGCCCGGATTGCGGGCACAGCTCGTCCTCTCCCCGCTGGATCAGATATTGCCGGTAGACGCCCCGGCACCTGCGCCGAAGGCTGCATGTCCGGCAGCGGTCGCCGAAGGAGCGGTTTCTGTCATCGATGGGGTGCCAGTTTTTTTCGAAGGCCTCGGACATAATGAAGTAGCCGTCCTCGCGCAGGCCCGATTCCAGCTCGCGTAGCTCCCCGGGAACCAGGCAAAGCGGAAATCCGTCCAAGAGCGGCTGGATCCCCTTGACCAGGGCCATTTTACGGCACGCGTCGGCCGCCGCCTCCGCCGCCTTGGCCCGCGGGGGCACGAGGGAGTCGAATGTATCCAGGGCGCTCCCCTCCGGTTCCAGCATGGACAGCTTAACTCGCACGGTTCCCGTGAGAGGTGCCCCTGTGGTGGTGAGAGGTGTCAGCCGATTCGGTAGCCTGCCGAGGTGTTCGAGGTTCCAGGCGGTAAGCACCAGGTTGATGGTTAAATCGTCAATGTTTCCCGATAGATTCTTGATACCCTGCAAGGTTTGGTTGAAGGATCTTGTGCGCGTGTGCCGGTCGTGGACTTCGATGTCGGGTCCACAGAGAGATACGTAGGCGTATCCGAGCCCCGCGGAGATCAGTTTTTCGGCCAGTCTGGGGTAGGCCAGCATGCGGCCGTTGGTCACCAGGCCGATCTTCATGCCGCAATCCCGGATGGCGGCCGTGATCGCTGGCAGGTCCCTGCGGATGGTGGGCTCGCCTCCGGAAAGCACCAGCATCTCAGCGCCGAGACGCCGGGCGGATACGATCTTGTCTCGGATCTCTTCGATTGTGGAATCATAGCCGCGGTGGGGGGCGGAGTGGCAGAAAGCGCAGTTGTTGTTGCAGGCGTAGCCCACCTTCAAAAGCGCCTTTTTGAAAATCCTTTGCATTGCCGAGGGCATCCCCAGCAATGCTAGCCTAAGCACCTGGGTTTGTCATTTCGGCCGCGGCTTGACCCCTTCGGGATGTGCCTCTATTCTGCTTGAAAATGAGCGATGCAATCGTCATCCGCGCTCCGGTGCCCTTGTCTTTTAACTTTATCGATTATCCCTATCTGACGTTTCTGGGTGCCTGCCAGGCCGCCGCCGTCCTGAAAAAGGCCGGCTGGCACGTGCGAATCCTGGACGGCCTGACGGCGGCCGGGGCGGATCTGGTGGGGCAAAAAGACGGTTTCCGGCTAGGGGTGGACCCTGAGAATTTCTTGGAATTATTGAAAAAAGTCGAAGCGCGCCTGGTGGTGTTTCACCTGGATTCATACCTGAGGACCGGCCGGGGCCTTATCTGGCTCGATCGGATGATTGGAGCGCTCGATGAAGCCAGGGTTGAAATCAAGGTGTTCGCCGAGATGGTCACCGGAGGTATGCACGAGCTCTGGCTGGATGGCTATGAGTTGCTGGCGCGATATCCGGCCATCGATCTTGTCTTGCGGTTCGAAGGCGAGCGTATGCTTCAGAAGCTAGCCGCGGAAATCTCCAATGGATCGAAACCGGAGCGTGCGGTATGGGAGGAAACCACCGCGTTTTCACTGGATTACTTACCGGAACCGGCCTTTGAATCGCTTGATTTGGAATCAACTTTTTCTTTTCTCCAGCGCGTTTTGAGCTCATCGAGCCGGCCGGGGCCTTTTCCTTCCGATCCGAGGAGGACGTTGCCCCTGGTCACCTCGCGCGGCTGCCCCTTTGGTTGCGTGTTTTGCTCGGGCCGTCCCGGGTTAGGGGCCGAAGGCCGGAAGGTCCGGGCCGTGCCCTGGGGCCGGGTGGACGAGTGGTTGCAGCGCTGGCGCCGCGATTTCGGTCTCGAGCGGGTGGTGATCCTGGACGACGTGTGCAACTTGGACCGTTCGAGGTTCAATGCGATGCTCGAAAGCCTGGAGCGGTTACATCTGCGGGCGATTTTCCCAAACGGCCTGCGTGCCGACCGGCTGCGGCAAGAAGACATCCGGCGGCTTTCGCGGCTGACGCCGCAGATGAAGGTTTCTTTGGAGAGCGCCTCGATGCGGGTGCAGAAAGAGGTGCTCATGAAAAACCTGGATCCGGAGTCGGTGGAGCGTGTGGCCCGATGGTGCCGCCGGGAGGATCTCCCGCTCCAGGTGCACTGCCTGGTGGGAACAGCGGGTGAAACCAAGGAGGAGATCAACCAGACTCTCGATATGGCGAAAAGGTTGGCGCGCCGACACGGTGTGCAACCGCTGGTTCAGTTCGCGGTGCCGCTGCCGGGCACGCCGCTTGGAGATACCTGCCGGGAAAGGGGATACCTGGAGAAAGCCCCCGAGGACTGGCATGCCTGCTTCCAGGACCGTCCGGTGATCGAGACGCCGGAGTTCGACCGCCGGTTCCTGGTGCAGGCGGTGGCTTCCTTGCGGCGGGTGCTTTTGCCACCGGCGGGGCGGAAGGTCATCGTGAACCTCACCTACCGCTGCAACAATCATTGTCGGTTTTGCGCCGTGGGCGATCGGCCTCCCCGGGACGCCGATGCCGGCGAGGTGCTGGCGGCGTTGGAGCGGTATCGGGACATGGGCTACCGCCTCCTGGACATCGACGGCGGCGAACCCAGCCTGCACCCGGATCTCTTCGACGTCATCCGGGCCGGTCACCGGGTGGGCTATGAAAAGATCACCGTGGTGACCAACGGCCGCCGGCTCAGCTACGCCGCCTATGCCCGGAAGATGGCGCAATCGGGCGTCGGTGAGGTGTTGGTCTCGCTCCACGCCCCCGATGCGGCCGGACAGGCGGATATCACCGGCGTGCCCGAAAGCTTCGGGCAGACCACCACCGGCCTCACAAACATTCTCTCCGAGCTGGGTCCAGAGAGAGTCGCCGTCAATACCACCCTGGTACGAACGAATCTTGAAGGCGTCCCCCGGCTGGCGGATCTCCTGAGTAATCGGGGAATTCGCCGGTGGAACCTTCAGGTGGTGACCCCCTTCGGCCGGGCCCGGCCCGGCCAGGTGCCGGATCCTCAAGACCTGCGCCGAGTGCTGGGCGGGTTGCTGGATGCCGCGCCCGCGGGGATGAAGCTGCAGGTGATCAATTGCCCGCCGTGCCTGCTGCCCGGACACGAAGAATCGGCGGCGGTCGACTTCGACAAGGCCGCCCGGGACATGGTCTTCGTGGGCGCAAGCGGGGAGAACCTGCAGGCCTTCCTGGCCAGCAAGCGCGCCCGGGACCGACGCTGCCGGCGCTGCCCCCATCTCGTCCGGTGCCCCGGTCACTACGTTTTCGGCCAGGATCCGGATGGAAAATGAAACCCAAGAGGGCGTATGACCATCGATGACTTACACCGGGAGCGGGCTGCCTGGGAGAAGCGTCACTGGGTGC
Organism: Deltaproteobacteria bacterium; assembly: GCA_030622135.1. Classification (GTDB taxonomy): domain Bacteria; phylum Myxococcota; class B64-G9; order B64-G9; family B64-G9; genus JAUXGL01. The sequence continues at coordinate 11,233 of JAUXGL010000010.1, read as the reverse complement.
GGCTCACCCTGGCCTGCAACAACCGTTGCCGGTTCTGCCTGGACTCCGAGCTGCATACCGGCCGGTTGTTGGACTTGGACGACCTTCGCCAGGACCTCCGCCGGGGCATCGCCGCGGGTGCCGAACGCCTCATTTTGTCGGGCGGCGAGCCGACCATCCATCCCGGCTACCTCGATCTGATCGGTTTCGGAAGGGAGCTGGGATACAAGTGGATCCAGACCGTCACCAACGGGAGGATGTTCGCCTATCGGAAGTTCGCCCATCAGGCGGCCCGATCCGGCCTGAACGAAGCCACCTTTTCCATGCATGGCCACAACCCCGGGATCCACGACCGCCTGGTGGGAGTGGAGGGAGCCTTCCGGCAGAGCCTGCAGGGGCTGCGGAACCTGATGGCGGAAGGGGCCGTGGTTAACCTGGACGTGGTGGTGAACGCCCTCAATCTGGAGAGCCTGCCGGATATCCTCGATTTCTTCATGGACCAGGAAATCAGCGAGTTCGATCTTCTCTGGCCGGTTCCTTTCGGACGCGCCTTTCTAAACCGCAGGGAGATCCTTTGCAGGCCGGACTCTCCCGCGCCCCAACTCCGGGAGGCCATCACCCGGGCCCGTTTGCGGGGGGCTACGATCTGGACCAACCGGTTGCCGCCTAACCTGCTGGAGGGCCTGGAGGATTTGATCCAGGATCCGCACAAGCTCCACGACGAGGTGGCGGGGCGCCGGCGGGAACTGGAACGCTCGATTCGCTCTGGCCGGGATCTTCCCTGCAAGGATCCCGAGCGTTGCCCGGTGTGTTTCCTCAAAGACTTTTGCGCGGAGCTGGAGCGCCTGCGGGATGGTCCCGTCTCCGGCCCGGTGTCTTTACGGAAAGCCTCGGGGGATCCCCAAGTGCTCGATGCGTTTTTGAAACAGCCCGAGGGGGACATCCAGGTCATCCTGAACCGCGGCAGTGCCCAATGGCTAAAGGAGCGCGCGGCGGCCGTCCGGGGACAGGCTTTTCGGTTCTTGTTTTCGCTTCAGACGTTTCTCTCCCTTTCCGATGTGGAAAAGCGGGGGGTGAACCCGGCAGAGGCGCTGGAACCCATGTTCGGTACGACCGTTCGCCTGCTCAATTTGCCTCGGTGCGTGTTGCCCGATGCGGAGGTGGTGTTCGAGGAAACCCAGCCCGATCCGGGGGTGTTTACGGATAAAGGCGAGATCGATCTCGGTGGCTTCGTGGACCATTTCATACTGCACCGCTACCGGGTGTTTTCGCGGCGTTGCCGGGGATGTGCCCACCGTGGAAGCTGCCCGGGATTGCCCATCAACCACGTACGCAGGTTTGGCTTTGCGATGGCCAATCCGATGGGGGCGGGGGATTCCGACGAGGAATTGTGCGCAGTCGGTCTGGAAGGAGGCGGGAGGGCCCACCTGGTCATCCGCACCAAGTGCCGCAACGCCTGCACCTTTTGCACCACCCGAATCATCAACCTCCAGAACCGCGCGCCCTGGGCGCTGGATGATCTGGCCAAGATCGAAAGAAGCATTCAAATGCTGCGCTCGAAGGGATACACCCACCTGCGTTTGGCCGCCATCGAGCCCCTCGAACACCCCGATATCGTGGAAATCCTACAGAAGGCCCGCGAACGGGGCTTTTTGGAGATCGAGGTCTGGTCCCACGGTGGCCCCCTGTCCCATATGCCGCTGGCTCGCCGGATCGTGGACGCCGGCCTGACGCTCCTGGACGTTCCCGTGTTCGGCCCTTCCGCGGAGATTCACGACAAGATCGCCGGACGGGAGGGGGCCTTCGAGGAAACCCGCCGGGGGCTTATGAACCTGCGCGAAATCGGGTTCGACCGCATCCGTGCCCACATGGTGCTGGCGCGGGGCAACCACCGGCACATCGCGGAGACCATGCGGTTTTGCCAGTCGAGCGAGTTTGGTCCGGCGCAGTCCATCGTCCTGGCGGCGCCGTCGTCCCCCGATTCGGAGGTGTTCCGGCCGGTGGCGGTCCCGCTGACCGAAACGGTAGAGGCGCTAAAGACCGCGCGCGGGGAGCTGAGCCCGGAGCTCTTCGACCGGGTGCTGAGATGCCTGAGCGAGGTGTTTCCGCACTGCCTGCTGACCACTCGGTTCCCCGGCTGCGGGCATCTATTGTCAAAAACCGCGGCGCCGGCTCCCCTGGAGGATTCTTCCCGGGTGAAGATATACAGCGGCAACTTGGAGGGAGAGGGCCAAAAGACTATCGGGGCCGATCTCAAGCAGCGCGCTCGTTGTCCCCAGGCCGACCGCTGCGGGCTGAGCGCATCTTGCCCGGGTATTTATCCCTTCTACCTGGACCTGTTCGGGGACGAAGAGCTGGTTTTGCAGCCCTGAGTTCGGATTACCCGTCGATCCCCGGGTACAAGCACCGCGGATCTCTGGATGCCTCGATGCGCCTCAGGGTTTCTGCGGTGCGCCGGGGATCCGCTTCGATTTTCTCCTCGGCGAACAGGTTTCGGACGACGCCGACGTCATCGATACTCTTGATTTTTTTCTTTTGCGGATACTCGAAGAAACGCTGGCAAACCGAGAGCAGCGGACAGCCTAAGCATTCTCCGGCGGGTTCCAGCCGGCCGTACAGGGACTCCTCCCGGTTGATCCGGTAGGCCAGCTCCGGCTCGTCCGGCCAACCCCAAACGGCCCGGCCGACCCGCTTGCGGATGGGGAAACAGCGATGCGCGTAGGATCCGAGCAGGCAGGCGGGGATATTTTGGACCGTGGCGAACAGGCCTTGCCGGTCCGCCCGGTCCAGGCTGGACTCCCAATCCAGCTCCAGGGCGCTGGTGTAGCTGCGATGGTGCAGCACTTTTTCCGACACCGGCTCGATGGCGGAGAACATGATCGTCTTGAGCCGGCCCTGCAGCAGATCCCGCAGTTTCAGGATTCGCGTCCAGAGGTTTTCGGCCATCTGGCGGGTGAGCATGATATGGGCATAGAAGTCGATTTCGGGGTGGCGAGCCAGGTGGCGGATGGCCGCGAGCTGTTTCTTGAAGACACTTAGGCGGCCCGAGACCGACAGAGCTTCGGCGTCGTCGAGCGCGAAGATCGTCCCGACCACGGCGGTCAGACCGCTGTCCGCCAGGGTTCGGATCCGGTCTGCGTCCAGCAGGGTCAAGTTGGTGACCAGGATGATGTCTCCGAATCCCAGGTCCCGGGTCAGCTCCACTGCCTCCTTCCAGAACGGGAGCATGAGCAGCTCGCCGGATTCGAAGACCACCATCCGGTATCCGACCCGCCGGGCGAAGCGCAGGCTTGCTTCGATGTCCCGGCGAACCCGGTCGAGATCCGGCTCCCGGTGCTTCTCGTAGCAGTAGAAGCACTTCAAGTTGCAGGCGGAATCGAAGCGCAGGGAGTGAAACGGCTCCAGCGCGCGGACGAGATCGACGCGGGGTTGTCCGGTCTGGGCCATGCAATTCTCGCTAGGAAGACTCGAGCAGCAACGAGCGCGCCCGGGCCAGTTCTTTTTGGCGCAGGGCGTTGGCCAGGGTGTCCACGAAGGCCAGAAAGCCCGGGTAGCCGATGAAGGGGCGCTCGAACAGTGCGTGACTGAAGATCGAAGGAAATCCAAACTCCACGATGGCGGCATCTGGGAGCGGGAAGGGGGCGCCGTAGTTGTTGGTGACCAGCAATCCGACGTCGTGCCGCAGGGCGTTCGAAAGCAGGAAGCGGATGAACTCACGGTGGCGGGGATAGACCAGCAGCTCGACTCCCTCGGCTTGCGGCAGCATCTCCTTGGCGCTGGCGGGCCGGTTGGTGATCAGGGCAAAGCGCAGGCGCCCGCCCAAAATCTCGATGATGTCCCGCAGCCCCGGTAGGAGGTGGGGGTCGCCCACGTAGCCGGCTGAGATGTTCTGAAAGCTAAAGGGAATCAGCCACTCCAGGCGGGGCGCGATGCGGGTCATCTGCCGGTCCATGTATTCTTGGGCCGATCGGGTCGCGCCGAAGCGCTGGCCCAGCGTTTTCATCCAGCGCTCGCTGGCCGTCAGGCCGAAGGGGAGGGGAAGCTCGATGATCTCGGCGCCGGTGCGCCCGGCGATCAGGCGGGCGGCGGCGCGGCCATAGGGAAGGGACAGGATGGTGCCGGCGTCCTTGATTTTCTTCAGATCGGCCCAGGGTTGTCCGGAAAGCCACACGGAAACCAGCTCAAGGCCGAGGGGTGCGCACATCTCGGAGAGGATGCGGACGTTGGCGGAGTGATCCTCCTCGTTGCGATCGTACAGGTACCCCACCACGGCCACCTTTTTTAAGCTGGGCCGGCCTTTGGGGAGGTCGAGGTTCTGGGCCACGGATTTCAACATCTGGGCGTACCCGTCGAGCCAGTCGCCCGAGAGGGATCGCCCCGGCACGTGCGCGACCTCCCGGCCGCTGGATTCGGACACGTCCCGGCAGAGCCGATCGTAGTCCACGCCGGTCACCGAAGCCATGGGCATCGAGGTCAACAGTAGCGATCCCACCGCGGGCTGCGCGGTCATCCGTTGCATCATCTCCCGCAGCGGGGCCTCCCGGGATTCGGTCAGCTTCGACGGGTGCAGTGCCGTGTTGGCAATGCGGTGGAATCCCGATACGGAGGTCAGCGTGGACAGCCAGTCGTGGTTTCCCTGGATATACTGCGCCTTCATGTAGGTGCAGTCCGGCCCCTCCACCAGCAGGAAGGCGTCCTGGATCGCGTTGACTCCCAGGTAGACCCCCAGCAGGTAGGTGTAGGTGGCCCGCATGGAGAAGTCTTCTTCACCGGCTTCTTGCTCGAGCCCGGCGAGGAGTCGCTCGATACGCCGCCGGTTATTTTGATTCATTCGGTTCATGGGATTGCTTACCCGGGTTTCTTTCTCAGCCCTTCCGGAGTTCGGCCGAGAAAGCGGTGGTAGCGGCGGTAGAACGGAGTCCGGCAGATCCCCAGCAGCCGCCTGGCGGTTCGCGTAGCGCCTCGCAATCCCATTTCGAAGTGTTGCAGGGAAAGGATGTTCTTCCCGGCCGACGTCAGCCGCCAGTCGTAGAAATGCGAGCTGAAGAAGGCGGCCGCTTGGCTTTCCGCGATCCTCCGGCTCATGCGAGTCATGCAATCGAAGGCCTGGATGACGTGCCGGTCGGGTTGTCCGAAGCAGTCGTATACCCGGCGCGAGGATCTCCGGGCCGACTCCTGGTCCGCGACCTTGATGTAGATCTCCAGGCCGAACCCCAGCTCCTCCAGCATCTCGATCAGCGGCACGCCCCACGTGGTCGCCGGGTTGGTCAGCAAGTGGGCCTCTTCGCTGCGGATGACGAATCCCAGCCGGAACCGGCCGGCTTCTTGGCGGAGGGAGCCGGACTTCTCCCGGATTTCCAAAACCCTTTCGCGCAGCACATTTTCGGCGTCGTCTGGCGGGTCGAAGAAGGCGGCCACCTCCAGGAGCCAGCGGACGGTTCCCTCCAGTCCGAAAGGCGCCGGGGGATTGATGAACGGGATCCTCGAGTCGAACTGCAGCTGGTCGTAGAGGTGCTGCCAGAGCTGGTTCGGGAGGAAGACGTTGAGGGCGGCCTCCGGCAGCCGGTCGACCAGCTCGAAGGTCAGGTCCGGCAGCAGGATGCAGTTCACCGAGACGCCAATTAGATCGAGCAGCTCGCCCAGTTCTTCCGTTTCGGGATCCGACCGGAAGCCGATCAGGTTCACCCGGCGCTCACGGGGCGCATGGTGAGCCTGCTCCGCATCGAGGCGGTGGGTCACCAGGACGTCTTGGAAGACGTTGACCATCGAGCGGGGGGTGACGGTGAGGTACAGGAGCGGACAGCCCGCGCTCTTTTTGAAGCGATTCACCACGGATTCCACGTCCTCACCGGTAACCACCGGAGTGCAGGTGTTGCTGAAGAAGAGGGTCTTGCCGGTCTTTAGGTAGACCTGCTCCGCGCGTTTCAGGATCCGTTCGAGTTTCTCCGGGTTGCCCATGATCACGTCGTTTTCATCCAGGTCGGTGGTGAGCATTCCCTCCACGGCCGCGGTGGTCGGATCCAACTGCTCACCCAGCGCGGTCCCGTGGCGAATCCGGTTGTCCCACGGGTAGTTGACCAGCCAGACTACCGATCCGCCCGTATGCGGGTTGACGTGTAGGCACTCGCAGTCGCTGTGCTGGATGAAGGTGAAAAGCGCTCCCGGATCCAGAGAATCGAGCTGGGCGCGGGCCAGCTCCCCGGCGGCGAAGAAATCCGCGTAGGCATCCTGCACGCCCCAGGTGTCTAAAAGCGATTGTGGCCGTTCCCGCTCGTTTGTGCCCGGCGGCATGGGCAGGGACGGATCGCCCAGCTCGGGATCGCTTGAGATCGACTCGGCCAACGACTCGATGGTGTGATTGGCAAGGTGCACGGGCGCGTGCCTCTCGACGGCCTCGGCCAACTCGGCGGGGATGTCCTTTCCCCGGTAGTACAGGATCAGGTGCGGGCACACGACCAGGCCGGAGGCGCCCTCGGTGCGGCGCTCTATGCGGAAGACCACTTCTTCCTGGCCCAGGGGCACGCTGGCCTCCACGGCGTGATCCACCCACGCGACCGCCCGGATCCGGTATTTTCCGTTCAGCTCCGAAATACCCAGCAGGCGGGAAAGGAACGAGCGGCTGATCGCCCCGGCGGGCACCGAACGCCCCTGCAGGCTCATAAGCCGGCCGTCGCTTGGCCCGCTCTGGGGACTGTTGCCGCCGTTCACCACTTTTCCTGGAACCGGTAGAATTCTTCGTCTTCCATGGGAGTGGGCCGAGGCACCGCTTTCGCATCGATACCGGCGATCTCTTGGGCCAGTTGTACCAAAGCCTTGCTGCTGGGTGTGTCGGGGGCATGTTCCACCACGGTTAGCCGTTTGCGCTCTCCTGCGAGGATCCCAGGATCCCGGGGAATGGTGGCCAGCACGCGGGTGGACAGCTTTTGGGCGAACTCCTCCATCATCTTGCCGCTCGCGTCGGTTCCCCTGAGGTTGACGACCAGCCCGGCCAGCACCACGCCGTTTTTTTCGTACACGCCGATGGCCCGCGAGATGTTGTTGGCCGCGTACATGGCCATGGGTTCTTCCGAGGTCACGATGACGACCTTGTCGGCGAAGCCCTGGCGCAGGGGTGCGGCGAAGCCTCCGCAGACCACGTCGCCCAGGACGTCGAAGACCAGGACCTGGTAGTCGCCCCTCTCGATGATTTCCATTTCTTCCAGAAACTCCAGGGTGCGCGCCACCCCCCGGCCGCCGCATCCCAGGCCGGGCCGTGGGCCTCCCGACTCGCAGCAGTGGATCCCCAGGCGCCCGGTGTGGATCACCTGCTGGGTGGAGGCGGCCACCGGGTCTTCTCCCAGAACCTCCAGGACGGTCTTGATCCGGCTGCCCGGTTTCATCAGGCGTACGGCCGAATCGTGCTTGGGATCGCATCCGATGTGGAGTACGGATTTCTCCTGCCGGGCGTATATGACCGACAGGTTCGTCGCGACGACCGACTTGCCGATGCCCCCCTTACCGTAGACAGCAATCTTGAGCGGTTTCGTCATGGTAACACCCGAGGTTACTCTTCCGCGGAAATGGGTGCAAGCTCGTCGAGGCCGAAGCGCTCGGCGTAGGGCCGCGGTACTCCCAGGCAGTGCTTTGTCTCCCGGCAATCGCGGCAGGCCTGTGCCTTCACGTAGGGCTTGGTGAAGTCCTCGTAGCCGGTCTCGTGAGGCTCGATTTGGTAGATGTGCCTCCCGGATTTACGGCTCTGCTCGTCCAGCAGGCAGGCCGGCAACGAAGCGTGCGTGGAGGAGAGCAACGGTTGAAGTTCCATTCCGATCTCTCGCGCCGATCCGACCGCCCGGGCCAACGCTTCTGTCACCTCCGAGTAGCGGACCAGGTGCTGCGCCGCTTCTCGGTTGTATTCCGGACAGATGAGCACGGAGAAGTGCAACACCGGCCGATTGTCACCGGAGAAAGCGCCGGCGAAACCCCGCACCATTTCTTTCAAGTGAGCAATGTTTTCGCGGCAGATCACCGTGTTTATGATGACCTGGTGGCCGGCGTCCAGGATCCGCTGGGTTCCGCTCAGGGCCCGCGATAGCTGCCCGCTGGTGTTCGTGCAGCGGTCGTAGACCTCCGGATCGAGCGCGTGCAGCGAGACGAAGAACGAGAGCCGCTCGTTTTTGGGAATAACGCCGGGATCGAGCTTGTCGGCGAACCGCAGGGCATTGGTCTGGATCTGGATGTGGCGGAAGTCCAGGTGCAGGGCCGCCTCCATTTCCTGCAAGAACGCGGGTCGCAGGGTGGGCTCTCCTCCGGTCAGGGACACCATCGCGCCGGGAAGCAGGTCATCGATCGCTCTTTGGCAGGCTAGAAGGATTTCCGAGTCGGGTTCGTCATGGTGGGGAGCCGAGCAGAACGGGCAGGCCTGGTTACACCGGGAGGTGACCCGTATCAGCACCTCCACGATCTCGCCGTAACCGGAGTAGGGGAGGTTTCCAGAAACCCGGGAGTGCTCGATGGTGATGAACGGGAACAGCCCCTGCAGGATCTCCCCGGGGGCACCCGCGCGGATGCCGATGGAGGCAAATCCCTCGAGCCCGGGGGGGAGATCCAACTCCATGGATCTCAGCACCTCGTGAAGAAGATCGAGCCATCGTTTCTGGTCGGGGTTCGGTTCGCCGGCGCCGTCATAGCCAATGACATAGAGGGAAGTATTCTTCCACCCCGGCATACCCGTCTCGATGGGGCGGACAACCAAGTTGAAAGGTGCGTCGCCCACGCGGATCCTGAGCATCCGGTCGGCGAGAACGGCGTTTTGCCAGGGGACTTCGGATTGCGCCAGCGCGTCCGTCAGGGCGCGCAGCCACCGGTGCCGCTTTGGCACCACCGAAAGGATCTTTCGCCGGCCGGCCGTCATGCGAAGCACATTTTATATGATTTTTAGGCTTGTTGCACGTGGATAGGTGTGGTGCTAGGCTTGGCAAACCGTGGCCGTCCAGTTTGATATGATCCAGTTCGAACCGAACACCCGATGCAACCTCCTTTGCCCGATCTGTCCCTACGTGGCCGTTTCCCGGGAACGCCCTGCCCAAAACGTCACCTTCGGGGAGTACCGGGAGGTCTTCGAGCGTTCCTTCACACCTCCTTACGTAGTAATTTTCAGCGGCTTTTCGGAGACTCTGCTCAATCCGGACGTCATGGAGATGGTCAGGTTCGAGAAAGACCGGCATTGCCAGGTTTCCCTGGCCACCAACGGTTTGCTGCTGGATGCCGATCGCTCGGCGAGTTTGCTCGACATGGGTGTCGACCAGATCATCGTCTCGCTCGACTCCCCGCTTCCGGAGGTATACGCGGCCATCCGCGACAGTGATGCGCTTGGACGGGTCATGCAGAACGTCCTGCATTTGCAGGAGGAGATCGGCCGGAGGAACAGCCGGTCGAAGATCGTCATCAATGCCGTGGTTACCCAGAGCAGCGCCCCCCACCTGCGGGAGCTTTTTGAGTTCCTGCATGCCAACGGCATCTCCGATGTCGCCTTTATCAAGATCATGAAGATGGCACTCACAAAAGGACCGGTTCTCAGGCGTGAGTATATTGACTGGCAGGATTACGAGGGCTTGCCTTGGCAAGAGCTTTTGAATACGGCCAAACAATTGGGAATTAACGTCATGCGCTCGGACTCACGGGTTATCGGAACCTCGGGATGTCACCTGCCCGGGAAGGGCTTCTACATCTCCGCCGATTTCGACGTTTCGACTTGCCCATTCCTCAGCTTTGACAACGACTACGTCTTCGGCAACCTGCGGCGTCAATCCATCGAGGAGATCACAGGCAACCAACCCTACCGGGAATTTTGCCGGCTCTTCGAAGGCGGCAACCACCTGCCGCAATGCCGAGAATGCGCCTGCCTATTCTCCTAGCCCGGCTCCGCCGCAACAGCATCATGTTCACCACCAGGCGTTTCAGTCGATGTCCTTGGTCCTGACTGCCTGACCCTCATCGTGGTGGAGAAAATGGTAGGCAGCAGCCAGGCTGCCGACGATGACAATATTATTGTGGTACCGGCGCGGTACCGCCTCGGCGACTTCTTGAAAGATCTTCTTGGGGGACAAGTCTTTCACGGCCGTTTCCTTCTGGGAGTTAACGTGAGAATCGGTGATTAACTGATAATTTCATGATCTTGGGTCCAGGGAAGCCGGGAGGTGGGCTATGAGATCACTCGTCGTCGCTGTCGGGGATTGCGTCCTCGGGGAAGAACCGGTGGCCTTCGAACACGGTGAGAACCTCAATGGCATCGTTGTTGCGTATGCGGTATACGATTCGGTAGCTTCGTAGTAGGACCTCTCGCAGCTCGCGCCGCGAGTACTCCGGCACGACACGGCCGGCGTTCGGATGCTCCGCGGCTTGGCGCGCCCTTTGTCGCAGACGCTCGACCCATCTTCGTGCCGCACCACGGTTGTCCTTGGCAATGTAGCGACCGATATCAAGCAGGTCCTGCTGTGCCAACCGCGACCAGCGCAGCTTCATTCCGTCTCCAGCGGCCCAAATTCGGCGTCGAGTTGCTTGCGCAGTTCCTCGTCGCTGATGACCCGTCCGGCCTCCACATCGGCCAGCCCTTGGGCTACGGCTATCAGGAAAGCCTGCCGCTCCCTCATGTGGTCGAACTCGGCGGGAGACATCACGACACAGGCAGGCCGCCCGTTTTGCGTGATCACCAGCGGGTTACCCCGCTTGGCAAGGTCCTTGATGATGCGCGCAGCGCGAGCCTTGAACTGACCTAGGGGAATGATGTCCTCCGAGACGTTCAACGGTTTCATATGGTCACCTTCCAGTAAGAAGTCCAAACACAGTCCAAATATAGACCATATTAGATCATATCGGGTTCAGAGTCAACTGAATGGGGTCGGGTCTGGTTACTTGCCACTTGTCCTCTGCGTGCAATCGTTCGATCCAATCTTTCACTGGAGGACTGTTCTCCCTGTTCCGCATGGTGCGAATGAGGAGATGGTAGTGGTTGGGCATCAACGAATAGGCGTGAATCTCGATACCGAAGCGTTCGACCGCCTCGCCCAGGATATCCATAAACTTCAAGCAATGCTTGTCTTCGAAAAAAATCTTCTGGCGGCGAACTCCGCGATTCATCACGTGGTGCCAGGCGCCAGGACAATCCTCTCTTTTCGCACGGGGCATATTCGGAAAATACGCTCAATCCACACCAAGTGTCAAGTGACCAGACCCGACCCCATTTCTTTCCCTCGGTCCCCGGGTTTCTCGGTCCCCG
>JAUXGL010000270.1 GCA_030622135.1 Deltaproteobacteria bacterium | reverse complement strand
CGCTTGGCCTCCGACTTGACGGAAACGCCTTGCAAGTCAAATAGACTCGGGATCTTCTCGTGATATTTTATGCCGCGCCCTTGGGCATGACCAGAAATTGTCACTGGGCGATTTTGGGCCGATAATGGGCTTTATGATTGGGAGGCTTGTCTTTTTGTTGCTGCCGGCGATTTTTTTGGGGGGACCTGCGGATAGGATACGAGAGGCGCTGGTTCGAGGGATGGATTATATGATCCGGTCGGCTTCGGACCCGGAGAACTTCGAGGAGTACGCCAGCGACTACCTTTTCTTTTTTGCGGATGTTTCCCGGTTCGAGGACCCTTGGATACGAGAGCAGGCGCGGGCGCACGGGTTTAGGTTGGGGAATGTGTACCTGGAGGAGATGTTCGACTTGGAGTGCGCGGACGACGTGGTGGATGCCGCGTCGGTTTTGTGGGCGCTGGATATTCAGGGGAAGAACGTCGACGTTTCGCAGGCGGTGCTGCGGTGGGTTGCACCGCGGTTTCCGCTTCGGGATTACCTGGGATTCGAGCCCTGGGTTGGGCGGCCGGATTTGGATTTGCTCATTGATTTGTTAATCGGGTTTCATTTTACCGACCGGGTGGGCGTGCCGGTGGGGGTGAGCTTTGCCGAAGTGCTGTTGTTCGTTCCGGCGGCAGTGTACTTGCCGGACGCGGAGGTGGGCGGGGACCGGTACGTGGATCAGAACAACCTGGTGACGCACTTGGTGTACACGCTTTCAGGTTACGCCGGCTGGGAGGTGTCGGCGGAGTTGCTGCCGCGGGAGTTCGCCTACATTAAGGAGCAGTTTCCGGTCGCGGTGATGTGGGCGGACCCGGAGACGCTGGCGGAGTTCATAGATAGCCTCAAGCTGATGGGCGAGTGGGATCCGCTTATGGATCAGGCGGTTTTGGTGCTGCTCTCGTTGCAGAAGCCGGACGGGCGCTGGGAGCCCGTCGAGGTGGAGGACGAGTACGATCGGTACCACGCCACCTGGTGTGTGATGGACGCGCTGCGGTCGTACCGGCTGGGACGGCGGGGGCCGGATGATGCGATTATTATGGAATTGCTTGTGAAATGGGCGCGCCAGTTCGTCGACGGGGCACCGTTCGATCCCATAATGAGCATCGAGCCGTCAGCGGAAGTACCCTGAAAAGCCGTGGGGAGACGGACGACGATCTGGACGGGGCGGTGGTGCAGATGCCGTTGCGGCATTCGATGTCGGTTTCGCACAGATGGGGGACATATTAAAACCCAGTTGTAATTTTCTCAAAAGGGTGGCTGGATATAATACGATGACTGTGAATATGGACGCCATCGAGAAAAAGCTAAAGATCCGCGCGCCCACCGGGCTGCAATTGGCCGGGGTGCTGCACCAGCCGGGGTGGCCGGGCAGCACCGGCGTGGTGGTTTGCCACGGGATGATGGCCTCCAAGGACAGCCCCAAGCATGCCGGGATCGCCGCCCGGCTGGCCGAGCGCGGCCACATGGCCCTGCGCTTCGACTTCTCCGGGCGCGGGGAGAGCCCGGGGAGCCTCATGGGTCTAACCTTTGCTCGCCAGGTGATCGAATGCCGCGCGGCCATTGCCGAGCTGCGCCGGACCGGGGTTTCCAAGATCGCCCTGGCGGGTTCCAGCATGGGCGGGGCGGTCGCGGTTCTTACGGCCTCCGTCGAGCCGGTGGTCGCCCTGGCCACCATGGCGGCCGTCGGACGCACGGACCTGCTGCCCGAGCGTGCGGTCGGGAAGGTGGGACTGGAGAAGTGGATGCGGGCAGGCAGCATCCTGGTGCAGGGCGAGCGGGTCGGCATTGCGCTGGTCGAGGACGCCAAGCGCACGGACGTTCCCGCGGCGGCGGGCAAGATCACCTGCCCCTGGCTGATCCTGCACGGAGAGTCCGACGAGGTGATCCCGGTCGAGGACTCGCAGACCCTTTACCAGGCGGCCACAGGCGCTGTGCTGGAGATCGTGGCCGGAGCCGATCACAAGTTCTCGAAGGCAGAGCACCGCGAGTTCATAACCAACCGGATCGTGGATTTCCTAGACGAGAAGCTGAAGCGTTGAGGAACAGTTGGGAGATCGGGGGTGAGCTGTTTTCTGGAAAAGAAATAATCTCAAGATATAATCGAGCTCACCAGGGAGTGTGTTAGGTTGCTGAGTCCCGAGCATGCCAAGGTATTGAAGGTTTTTCAGGAGGCCGCCTCTTGGGGGAAGGGCGGGGAAGTGGTCCTGCGCTGCGGTCCGGATACCGGGCGGGTGTTCTTTGCCGAGGGGCGGGTCGCCTGGGGGACCGTGTCCACCATCAAGAAGACGTTTACCCAGTACCTGGTGGAGCAGACCGAGGTGGGCGAGGAGGAGGCCAAGGAGGCATTCGAGGACTGCAAGCGCACCGGTGAGAACTTCGGGGAAACCATCGTGAAGTGGGGCCTGATCGACGAGGCCACCCTCCGCCAGCTACTACTCCAGCACATATCCGCCTGCCTCTTGGAGATCTTCTGCTGGCCCGACGTGGAATCCATGTTCATGCCCGACGAGAAGCCCTACATGGGCAGTCTCACCTACGATTTCATAGAGATACTCCAGACCGTCCTGATCCTGGATACCGAGGGCCGCCTGCCTTTCCAGGGTATGAGCGCCGCGCAGGTCCTCGACGAGCTCGATCACGATGAGATCGCTCAGATTGCCCCCCCAGACCGCGAGGAGCCGACCGCTGTCGAGTCGACACCGGCCGGAATGCGCCCTTCCACCGAGCCCGCGATTACACCCCTGTCCGATGGGCCCATCCTGCTGACCAACGCGAAAGACCAGAATGGCCGGGGATGGCTTATCGTTTTCATCCTGTTGCTGTTTCTGGCCGCCGGCGTCGTCGCGGCCTACTTCTTCCGCGATCAACTGTTTGGCCATAAAGAGACGCAACCACCCAACCCGAAACCCATTGTCGTCGCTTCGGTCAAGCCCGTAGAAGAGCCGCCGCCGGCCGTGGACGCCGGTTCCCAACCTGACGCAACAACAGAGGAGCCGGCACCCGAACCAGCACCCGAGCCTAAAATCCGCCCCGGCATAGTAGCCTTTGCCGAGGGGAAGGGCGTGGGAGTCATCCGAGTGGTTTCCAAGCCTCAAAAGGCCCGCGTCTACCTCGACGGAGTCAGCACCGGCAAGTTCACCCCGGTTACCTTGAAGAGCGTTCCCGCCGGTCGGCGCCACGTAATTCTGGTGGAGAAGAAGGGCCGGCGCCCAGCCTTCGGGGTGGTCGATCTCGACCCCGACCAGAAGGCCCTGGCCAACTTAAACCTGCGACGGAAGGGCAGGCGCTACAAGGGAAGGATCCCCATGCTGGTAGAGTCCGAGCCGCCCGGCGCTACCATTTTTATCGAGGGCGGCCAGGTGAAGAAAAAGACCCCCACCGAGATCCGGCTGCGCGCCGACCGACCCGTGCGACTCAAGGTGGTCAAGAGCGGGTACGACAAGTGGGTGCGCATCGTTCGTCCCGTCCCGGGAATGCAGATTACCGTTCTTGTGAAGATGAAGAAGAAGTGAAGTTCTCCGTGGCAAGCCACGGGGCATCCAGACGCAGGCGAGTGAGATTGGCGGTCGGGTGATCAGGTTCCGGGGATTCCGGAATCTCCCACCCCATTTCCGGTCGATCCCAATCTCCCGCGTAAAAAGAGACACTTACGAGAGGACCACGAGAAAATTATCTCACCAGTATAGTGGCACCGCGTATATTGAGTTCCCCT
>JAUXGL010000029.1 GCA_030622135.1 Deltaproteobacteria bacterium | reverse complement strand
CGGGGTGATTGGGGTCGGGCGGGATTTTTTTTGATTTTTCCTGGCCTTTGGGGTATAAGGCAAGCGGTCATAAAGTAGTGTGATCGCAACAGGTTTGGTGTGTTTTTCGGCTTCGGGCCCGGCGCCCGGCGCGGGAGTGGACCTTAGATGGAAGACCAGATCCGCAACTATCAGAAGATCCTCAAGGCGAACCCGACGGATGTTCCCGCTTTCACCGCCTTGGAGGAAATCTACACGGGAACCGATGGCTGGCGTGAGTTGGTGCTGCTTTACGATGAGCGCATCCAGCACCTTGGGGACCCGGACTTGGAAGTCGGCTTGCTGGAGAAATGCGCCGGCGTCTGGCATCACAAGATCGCGGATTCCAACAAGACCCTGGCGGTTTACGAGAATATCCGGCGCATCCAGCCGGACAACCGGGTTGCCCTGGAGGGATTGGAAGACGTTTACTCTCAAAGAAATGAATGGAAGAAACTCGCCGATGTGCTCGAGATGCTGGCCCTCCAGACCGGCGACGCGGTTTCGCGCGCCGACCTCTACCGGAGGCTGGGCGCGCTGTACCTGGAGAGGCTCAACCGCCGAGACCGGGCCCTAGTCGCCTGGAAGCACGCTTTCAAGGCCGATCCAAAGCGCACGGACGTGCTTGCGTCGATGCGAGCGGTGTTCAGCCGGCTGGGGTATTTCCGCAAGGTCAAGGAGCTTCTCGACAACGAGGCGGTGATGGGAGCCGGCCCGCCCACCGAACTGGGCGAGAAGTATCTCCAGTTGGGAGTGCAGCTCCTTGCGGAGCCGCTGTTCGATGCGGAATGCCAAGAGGCGCTCGACAAGGCCAAGACCCTGCTTTCGGATCCGGCTCCGGCCGAGGAGGCCCTGAAAGCCTGCGAGGAGGCCAAGGCCGACTGGGAGGAGAGGGTCAAGAAGCTGAGGGTGGATGCCGTCGAGTCTCCCGACAAGGCCAGCGCGGTCGGTCTCTACCGCCAGATTGCGGAGATCTACTTCCTGCAAGGTGGACACGACGAACAAGTGGAGGACAACCTGAACAAGTGCGCCCTGCTCCAGCCCGGCAACGTTCGGGTGCTGCGCTTCACCGAGCGTTACTACCTGGACCGTAAGCGCCCCAAGGAGTTGCTGGACCGGTTCGAGGAAATGCTCGCCAAGGCGAGGGACCGTGTAACCATGGCGGTCATTCTGGAACGTATCGCCGTTCTGGCCTCGGTTCACTTGCAGGACAGGAAGGCGTCCGCGGAAGCATACCGGCGCATCCTAGAAAAGGATCCGGGACAGGAGGGCGCGGTGGCTTCTCTGGTGGAGCATTACCAGGAAGAAGGCCAGTGGGCGGAGGTAGTCGAGTTGCTGCGTTCTCTGGTCGATCAGCGAGTCGATCCCAAGGAAAGAGCCGATGTTTTGTTGCAGATTGCCCGGATTACATCGGAGCATCTGAAAGATCCCGAGGGCGCCCGGTTCCTGTACGAGGAGGTCCTGCGCCTGGATGACCACAACCTGTCTGCCGCAACCGCCCTGGTGAAGCCCTACGACAAGGCGTCCGAGCACAACGGGCTGGTGCGCTGTCTGGAGATTCAGCTTCACCATGCGCGGGTCAAGAAGGAACGCGCCAAGCTGCTGGACCGGATCATGGAGATCCACCGGGAGAAGCGCGGCGATCCGGTGGAGGCGTTTCACGTAAGCTTGCGCTCGCTGTCCAACGACCCGGGTAAGAAGAAAGTACTCAAGGCCGTGATCGAGTTGGGGGAAGAAACCGGTAGATACCAGGAGTTCGCCACCGCGCTGCGTTCCGCCATGGACTCGGGGAATCTCAAGGGTAAATCGCTGCTCGAGGTCATGGAGAACCTGGCCGGCATCTATGAGACCAAGCTCGCGGATACCACCGAGGCCATCAAGATCTACCAGCGGATGCTGGATCAGGACGAGAAGAGCATGTCGGCCCTGGACGCGTTGGAGCGTTTGCAGGTCGCCTCCGGCGGCAGCGTGGAGCTGGTGGGCATTTACCGGCAACAACTCGACCTGGTCCGCAGCAAGGAAAAAAAGAAGGAACTGCTGTTCAAGCTGGTGAGCATCTACCGGGACCGGATGGCGGATTTCGGTCAGGCCATCGTGGCCTGTCAACAAATCCTGGATATCGACGAGTATGACGGGTTGGCCTGGAGCCACCTGGCCGATCTGCACGAACGCGAGGGCCACTGGGAGGAGGCCGCCCAGGCGTTGGAGCAGAGCATCGCCCTGATCGGCGATTTGGCTCAGAAGTTGCGAGTCCAGTGCCGGCTGGCCCATATCTATGAGCAGCGCCTCAACGACACCGAGAAGTCGCTGGCCTTGTGCAACCGGATTCTCGCCTCCGACCAGGTAGACCCGGAGCTCGCCGCCGGTACGGTGAGCATACTGGAGCGTCTCCAGGGGCGCGGAGTGAGCCCGCTGCGCATCGCGGAGATTCTCCAGCCGTACTATGCCTTGGCCGGAGACTGGCGGCGCCACATCGATATGCTGGAGTTCAGGCTGGAGGGTTGCAGCTCGGCGGAAGATCGCGTGCAACTGCTCGGGCGGATTGCCCAGGTGTACGAGGAGGAGCTCCAGCAGTCCGAATTGGCGTTCTCGGCATACGGCCGGGCTTTCGGGTATGCTCCCGAGCAGGCGAACCTGAGAGAGAAGCTGGTCCGCCTCGCCGAGCAGACCGGTCACGTGGAGGAATTGGCCGGCTTCCTGGAGGAAGCCCTCTTGCGAACCGAGGACCGCCGGCTGCTCATTTCTCTGCACCTGGACCTCGGGGAGCTTTACGGCAAGCAACTGAACCGGCCCCGGCAGGCCATCACCGCCTTTGGGCACGTGCTCGAGTTCGAAGAGGAGAACTCCCAGGCCCAGGCTGCGCTCGTCGAGCTTTTCAGGGCGACCGGAGATTGGGAGGAGCTGGCCGGTGCATTGGGCGTCAGGTTAAAGTTTGTCGCCGAGGAGAAAGCGCAGGTCGACCTGTTGCTGGAATTGGCCCAGGTTACCGAAGAGGAGCTTCACGACCGACCGAAGGCCATCGAGATCCTGCGGCAGGTGCACGATCTGGTGGGAGACGATTTGACCGTCTTGCGCCGTCTGGATGTGCTGCTGGAGAAAGAGGGGAGATGGCCGGATTTGGCCGGGATCCTGAAGAAGGAAATCCCCCTGGTTTCGCAGGAAGAGGCTTCCGAGTTAAACCTCCGTCTCGGTCGGGTTTGCGCCGAGAGAATGGAGGAACGCGAGCACGCCGTGGAGCACTATCGCCAGGTGCTGTCCGAACGACCCGACGACGCCCGGGCCGTAGAAGCCCTGGAGTCGTTGTTGGGGCGGCCCGACAGCGCGGGCATGGCGGCCGAGATACTCCAGCCCATCTATGAAAATCAGCAGGACTGGTCTCGGCTGGTACGGGTTTTGGAAATCCGCGCGGAAACATTGAGCGATCCGCGGGAAAAGGTGGACGTCCTCCAAAGAGTGGCCGAGATCTACGACCAGAAACTTTCCCAGAAAGACCGGGCCTTCGCGGCGCTCCGCCGGGCATTTCGCAACGACAGCAACCGGGAGGATGTGCTCGGGTACATGGAGAGACTGGCGGAGCAGTCCGCGTCCTACGACGAGATGACCGCGGCGTTGGAAGACGCGGTCAGTTCGCAGGAGAACCCCGAGAGGCAGGTGTTCTTGTTGCATATGCTGGCCGGGCTCTACCGCGATCGGCTGCGCCGACCGGATCTGGCGGCGACCGGCCTCAGACGGCTTCTCGAAATCGAACCCACGCATGCGGCGGCGCTGTCCTCGCTCGAGGCCCTGTACCGGGACTCCCAGTCCCTGCAGGATCTCGCCTGGGTGTTGTCTCGGCAGGCCGAGGGAGTGAAAGACCCGGAAAAAAAGAGAGACCTCCTGGTGCAGGTGGCCCAGATTCGCGAGGAGCAGTTGGGGGACCTGGAGGGGGCCGTCGAAGCCTACCGGCAGGTATTTCTGGCTCATCCCGAGGATATTCACGCCGCCAAGCAACTCGACCGGTTATTCCAGCTAACCAATCGCTGGGAGGACGAGGTCGAGCTGCTTCCCAAACTGGCCGAGCTTTCCAAGAACATCCTTGGAGTGATCGATTATAACCGGAGACTGGCCGGGATCTACGCGGACAACCTGAACGATCCCCGCCGAGCCATCCAGATCTACAAACACATCCTGCAGATCAAGTCCAACCACCCCGAAACGGTGGCCAGCATCGAGAGTTTGCTCAAGGATGAGAACTGTCGTCTGGCCGCGGCGGAAGTTTTGGAAGGTGTGTACCGGTCCATCTCCGACTGGCGAAAACTGACCGCCATTCTCGAAATGCTGCTGGCGGCATCCGCGGATGCGGACAAGCGCATGGGGTACTTCGCGCAGTTGCGGGACTTGTACGAAAACCGGATCAATGAGCGGGCCTTGGCCTTCAACGTGGCCTCCCGCGCGTTCAAGGAACAGCCCCATGACGAAGGAGTACAGCAGGATTTACTGCGTCTTTCGGAGGGTGGCGATTTCTTCGAGGAACTGGTGGCGACGTACCTGGATGTATCCGATCATCATGTGGGGACGGATCTGGCCGTCGACTTGCGCAAGCGCGTGGCCGGGATCAACGAAAAGCACCTGGACAATCGGGTCGAGGCCATCGAGCAGTGGGAACGCCTGATGGAATCCCACGGCCACGACGCCGAGGTTCTTTCCGCGCTCGAGCGGCTGTACCGGGAGGATGGAAATTTCGCCGCGCTGGTTTTGGTCTACCGGACCCAGGTGGATCTGACCGAGGATATGGGCCAGAAGAAAGACCTTCTGTTCAGGACGGCCGCTTGTTTGACCGAAGGTGTCGAGGATCTCGACGGGGGCATCGCGGTGTACCGGGAAATCCTGGATCTGGATCCGGACGACCGCCGGGCCTATAAGTTGCTGGATGGGCTCTTCGCTACTTCGGAGCGCTGGTCCGATCTGGCCGTGGTTCTCCAGCGGGAGATCGAGCTGAGTCCCGCGGAGCCCACCGAGGAAGCCGAGGCGGGCATCCGGCAGGATCTGCTACTGAGAATGGCCGACGTTCAGCTGACCAAACTGGAGAATCCGGAAGTGGGAATGGCCGCCTTGCAGGAGTTTTTGCAGCGCAATCGCCAAGACCCGCGGGCCACGGCCATTCTGGAGCAGATGCTTCCCGGCGAACACTCTCGCCTTCAGGCCGCGGAACTGCTGGATCCGATCTATCGCACTCAGGGCGACTTCAAAAAGCTGGTGGCCATCATGGAGGTCCGCCTGGCGGGTCGGGAGGAAGCGCAGGAACGGCTGCAGATCTACCGCGAACTGATGCAGATCTACGAGGAAGAGCTTACCCAGAAGCCGCTGGCGTTCATGGTGGCTTGCCGGGCCTTCAGGGAGAACTTCGATGACGAGGGCATCCGCAAGGATCTAGAACAACTGGCCGAGCAGACCGGCTCTTTCGAGGAGTTGGCCGGCGTATACGAAGAAGTGCTGACCAAGACGGAGGAGACCGAAACCCGACCGGCGATCGAACGTCGCCTGGCCCAGTTGAAGGAAGCCTACCTGGAAGACAAGGATGAGGCCGTGGCCCATTGGCGGCACGTTCTTTCCAGCGACCCGGACGACATGGAGACGCTCAAGGCCCTGGAGCGTCTCTACCGGGAGCGCGGCGCATATTCGGAACTGGTCGGGATCTTGCGCCACATGGCCGAGTTGGCGCAGAACGCCGACCAGAAGAAAGATCTTTACCATGAAGTGGCCACGCTCATGGAGGAGCGGTTGGGCCGCAACGACGGCGCCATTGACGCCTACCTCGAGATCCTGTCGGACGATCCCCAGGACGTGGCCGTCCTCAAGCTGCTGGATCGCCTGCTGGAGAAAGAGAGTCGCTGGGAAGATCTGCAAGAGATACTACTGCGAGAGATCGAGAAGGCGGCGGACAGCGAGATGATTCCTTTGCAACTGAGGCTGGCGAATGTGTTGAGGGTTCACCGGTCCTCGCCCGACGAGGCGGTTTCAAGATACGCGGCCATCCTTGAAGGAGTGCCGGGCCAGCCGGATGCCGTGCAGGCCCTGGTGGAGATGTTCGACGCCGGGGAGGCCAAGGACTCCGTGGCCCGCATACTGGTCGACTATCTGGATGCTTTGGAAGACTGGCGCCACCTGATTGGCGCCCTCGATGTAATATACGAGGCCAGCGAGCACGCCTCCGAGCGGAAGAACGTCTTGATACGAATGGCCGCCATCTATGAAGGTAAACTGGATCAGAAAGAACTGGCCTTCACCACGTTGGGGCGCGCCTTTTCTGAGGATCCCGCCGACGAGAATCTCCGCCTGAGCCTGGAGCGGCTGGCCGCGGAGACGGACAGCTACGAAATACTCGCCGCCATATACGTTCGGGCCTTGGACGACCTGGACGATCGGGCCGTGCTGCTGATGTTGCGGCGAAGGCTGGCCAGCTTGTTCGAGGAACGCCTGGGAGATCCCGAGCAAGCTCTCGATAATCTGCAGGCCGTGGTCGACCTGGATCCGAAGGACTCCGTCAATCTGGTGGCCCTGGAGAGAATCTATCGCCAAGACGAACGCTACGACGATCTCGTGGAGATTCTTCGCAAGCGGACCAAGCTGACCGAGTCCGTCGACGAGGCCACCGCCCTGTTGTACGAGATTGCCGGCATTCACGACGCGAAGCTCAGCGATCCCGGCGGGGCCATCCAGGCCTACCGGGAGGTTCTGGAGCACCAGCCCGAGGACTTGAATGCACTGAGGTTGCTGGACCAGCTGTGCGTGAAGCAGGGCCGCATGAAGGACCTGGCGGAGGTGCTTACCGCCGAGATCAATCTGCTGGATAAATCGGGTGAGTGTGCCGATGCGCTGGACTTGCGCTTTCGCCTGGCGCACCTGTACGAGAGCGAGTACGGAGACCACCAGCGCGCGGGCACATTGTACAGCGATATCCTGAAAGCGGATCCCTCCCACCCGGCCACGGTGGAGTACCTGGAGGGGATTCTGAGCGAGGGAGGTTCCATCGAGGGCCCCACGGCGCTTTTGGAGGCTGCCTACGAAAGCACGAGTGACTGGAAGAAGTATATAGACATACTCGAGTCTCAGGCGCGCCAGTCCCGGGTGATGGCTCGTAGGTTGGAGTTGTTGGCCAAGATCGCCGAGGTGCAGGAACAAAAGATGAACCTCAAGACGCTGGCCTTCAATACCTACGTGCGCATGTTCCACGAGGATTTGACCAACGAGAGGGTAAGGTCGGAGCTGGAACGCATTGCCGCGGAGGACGAGAACCTGGAGGCGCTGGCGGCGGTCTACGAGGAGGAGCTCGACAACGTGGAGGAGCCGGCCATCGGCGTCGCTATTGCCCTAAAGGTTGCCCAGATTCAGGAGCAGGAGCTCCTGGATGACGACGAGGCCATACGCTTTTACCGGATCGTCCTGCGCTTCGATACCCGTAGCCTCGATGCGCTGAAGGCCCTGGATCGCCTGTACGAAAAGCATGAACGCACCGACGACTTGATGGATGTCCTTTCCAAGGAGGTCGAGCTGCTCGAAGATCCCCAGGATCAGGTGCGGATTCTGTACCGCCTGGGCACGGGCCTGTACGAGCGGCTCGAACAACCCGCCAAGGCGGTCGGGTACTTCCGCAAGGTGCTGGAGCTCGACCCCGAGCATGTAGACAGCATGAAGATGCTCGAGCGCGCCTTCGCCGAGTTGGGGGATCCCGGGTCTCTGTACGGAATCCTGTTGACTCGTCTGGAGCGAACCCAAGAACTGGTGGACCGGACCGAGTTGGTGGCTCGTATAGCCGACCTGGCCGCGGATCAACTGGGCAAGCCGGACGAAGCCATAGATCTCTGGAACAACGTATTACTGGAGGATGAGCGCAACCAGGACGCCTTTGATGCGCTGGACCGCTTGTACGAGACGACCGAGCGCTGGCTGGAACTGGCCGGGATCGTCGAGACCCGCATGCAGAGCATAGTGGATCCGGAGAAGATCGCCGCACTCTCCAGCCGTCTGGCCTGGGTCAAGGGGGAGAAGCTTGGCGAGCTGGAAGATGCCATGACGCATTGGCGGGAAGTGCTCAAGCTCGATCCCAAGAACGCCGAGGCGTTGCAGGCCCTGCGGGGCATCTATACCACCGGAGGAATGTGGGATGAGCTCCCGCCGGTGCTCCGCAAGCTGGTCCCGCTGCAGGAGGATATGGTCGGCGTCAAGGCCATCCGCTTCGAGCTGGCCGAGATCCTCGGCGAGAAGCTTGACCGGCGGGACGAGGCCATCGATGCGGCCAAGCGGGCTTTGGACATCGAGCCGCATACTTCAAAAGACCTGGATCGCATGGCGGCCATCTTCCAGGCCAACGAGGCCTGGCAGGACGCCGTCACGGTGCTGGAGCAGGGCGTCGATTTGAAGGAAGCGGACGCCGAGAAGATCGATGCACTCCTGGAGGTCGCCTTCACCTGGAAGGACAAGATCGGCCGGCCGTTGGGGGCGGCCTCGGCCTACCAAAAGATCCTGGAGATCGATCCCATCCACGATGAGGCCTTTCGGGCCGTGGAAGTCGTTTACCGCGAGCACAAGGAGTGGCGCCGCCTGACCACGCTCCTGGAGGGCCGGCTGGTCCACATTCGCGAGAAGAAGGACCGGGTGGTTTTGATCGGGGAGATCGCGGAGATCTACGAGATCCACCTGGGGCAGAAGGAGTTGGCTTTCGCTCGCTATTGCGCGGCCTTCAGGGAGGATTTCGCCGACGACACCGTGCTGGCCAAGCTGGAATCACTGGCCGAGGATACCGAGGATTACGACACGTTGCTGGAAGTGATCGAGGACGCCGCCGATGAGGTCGGCAGCGGTCCCCGGGCCGTCAGCCTCTACAGCAAAATCGCCGGCATCTACCGCACCCGTCTGGGCCAGACCGAAGAGGCCGAGAAGTGGCTGCAGAAGGCCGTCGAGATCGACAAGCGCGATGTGTCCTCGCTCGACTCCCTGTCCGAGCTCTATCAAGACCAGGATCGCTGGGGCGATCTGATCAAGGTCTTAGAAACCAAGTACGAACGCAGCGACGATCTGGATGAGCGCAAGGACATCCGGGCCCGGATCGCATTATTGCAAGAGGAGCGCCTCGATCGGGTGGATTTGTCCATCGAGAGCTTCCGCCGGATCCTGGAGCTCGACGGCAGAGACGCCCGGGCCATCCAGTCCCTCATTCGCCTCTACCAGCGGGAGGAGCGCTGGCACGAGCTGATCCAGATCTTGCGCCGCGCGGCCGAGCAGGCGGAGGAGCGGGAGGTTGCGACCGGCCACATTTTCAACATCGCCGGCATCTACGAGACCGAGCTTAACTCCGACGAGGACGCCATCGATGCGTATCGCTCCGTGATCGAGGAGGATCCTACCCACGCCGAGAGCCTGAAGGCCCTGGAAAGGATTTACACTCGACTGGATCGATGGAGCGAGCTGCTCCAGGTTTTCGAAGAAGAAGTGGTCATCATCGAGGATTCGCGGGAGAAGATCAAGCTGTACAACAAGATGGGGAGCATCTGGGAGGAGCGCTTCGGCAACGTGGAGAGCGCGGCCGCTTGCCATGACGGCATTCTGGAACTGGATGCCAAGAGCCTGCAGTCGGTCAAGGCGCTCGAGCGCCTGGTTCGCAGGATGGGGGACTTCAAGCGGTTGATCGAGCTGTACTACCAGCACATCGATCTGGTGGAGGACCGGCAGGAGATCGTCGATATCCACTTGAACATCGGCGATGTCTGGTACCGGGAGCTCAGTCGCGTCGACAAGGCCGAAGACGTGTACGCCGCCGCGCTTAAAATCGACGAGCAGTCCCGGCAGGCCATCCACGCGTTGGGGCAACTTTACGAAAAGAGCGGAAACTGGTTCAACGCCATCGAAATGTTGCAGAAAGAGGCCGAGCTCTGCGGGGCTACGCCCGAGGCCGTGGATCTATACTACCGCATGGGCAAGATCAACGAGGATATGTTGCTGGACGCGGGGGCCGCCCGGGGATCCTACGGCAAGGCTCTGTCCATCGATCCGTCCTACCTGCCGGCCATCAAGGCGCTGAAGCTCATTCACTACCTCGACAAAGAGTACGATCAGTACCTGGAGATGATGATCCAGGAGGCCGAGCACACCGAGGACGTAGAGGAAAAGACGCGGCTATTCTACGAAATCGGCAAGTTCCAACAGGAGCAGCGGGACGATTCTTCCGAAGCGGCCAAGTACTACGAAGAGGCCATGCGCCGGACTCCCGATTTTCTGCCGGCCGCCAAACCCCTGGCCGACATTTACTTCCGGACCGAACAGTGGGAAGAGGCCGAGAAGATGATGGAGATCGTCGTGGCCGGGCTGGATCGCAATACCGAGGCCAAGGAGCTTTGCCGGCAGTACTACCGACTGGGATACATCACCGAGAAGCTGGGCAAGGGGGAGCGGGCCCTGGAGCACTACCGGGAGTCCTACGACCTGGACGCGACCTACCTGCCGGCGCTTGAAGGTCTGGGCAACGCCCTGATCAAGACGGAGCAGTGGGACGAGGCCTATCGTATCTACCAGACCATCTTGATTCACCACCGCGACAGCCTGTCCGATGCCGAAGTGGCGGAGCTGTACTGGCAGATCGGCGACGTGAATTTCCACATGGGTGAGATCGACCGGTCGGCCGGAAGCTTCAAGAAGGCCCTGGAGATCGACGACACCCACCTGGCCTCTCTGCAGTACCTGGTTCGCATTTACGAGGAACAAGAAGACTGGGAGGAGGCCTACGACCACGGGATGCGCATGGTCGACGCGATGGACGAGGAGGATCTCTTCGCCCACTACGTCAGGCTGGGGGTCCTGTGCCGGGAAAAGATCCAGGATCCTTTCCGGGCGGTGGATTCGTTGCAGGGAGCGCTGAAGCTGCGCCCGGACAGCCTGGAGGTGATGAACGGCCTGCTGGAAGTGTACGTCGAGACCAGCCAGCAACAAAAAGCCGTCGACATACTCGATCGGATTGTTGCCGTGGAGAGCCGTCCTCACCGGCTGGTGGGATACCACGAGCAGGCCGGCGGGTTGCTGCGCGACAAGCTGCACGACGATGTCAGGGCGGTGGAGCACTTCAATGCAGCCCTGGACATCGATCCGTCCTACGTGCAAGCCTTCCAGGCCATCACCGAGATTCTCTCCCAGCGCAAGGACTGGTTGGTTCTGAAGGACAACTACATCAACATGATCCGCCGGCTTCCGGTGGGTGCCCCCAAGACCAAACTGGCGCTGTGGAAGGACCTGGGCGAGCTGTGCCGGGTGGTGTTGCGCAACCTGAACGAATCCATCGACGCCTACAAGATGATCACGACTCTGGATCCCAGCGACGTGGATTCGCTGGCCACACTCGGCGACTTGCTGGCCGCCAAGCCGGGTGCCGCGGGCGAAGCCATCTCGACCCATCACAAGGTGCTGTCCATGTCGGCCGATCGAGTCAAGAGCTATCGCACGTTGTGGAAACTCTACAACCAGAAGAAGGAATACGACAAGGTGTATTCCGTTGCCACGATCCTGCGCTACCTGAAGAAGGCCGACGACGAGGAGCAGAAGATCGTCAACTACTTCTCCCGGAAGGCTCCCCAGGTGGCTTCGCGACCGGTGGGAGACAAGGTCTGGGAGAGCATGCTGGCGCATTCCGGCGTGAAGGTGCCCTTCACGCGGATCTTCAGCCTGCTCTACCGCAAGGCCATGCCGATGTTCGTCAAGGAGCACAAGGAGTTGAACCTGCGCCGGCGCGATCACCTCGTGGATCTGGCCCGGGATCGCAGCCTGTTCGCCCACAACTTCCGCATTGCCGCCAAGATTTTGGGCGGCATGGAGGTCGAGCTCTTTGCCCTCAAGGAAGAAGACGCTCCCCAACCGCCCGGCCTGGAGATTGTCCCCACCAAGCCGACGGCCCTGGTTGCTTACCGCGACTTGTTCAGAGAGGACAAGAAGAAGCACCTGTTGTTCCAGATCGGCAGGCAGTTGGCTCTGGCCCGGCCCGAATTCATCCTGAACTGGTTCTTGAAAGTCAAGGACATGGAAGACCTGCTCAATGCGGCTTGCCAGTTGGTGGACCCGAATTTCAGCCCGCAGACCGGAGATCCACGGGCCGTGGAGACCGTTCGCAATCGGCTCAAGCGGGCAATAAACGATGCGGGCCTGGGCATGCTCAAGCGTGCCGTGGTGGATTACCTGGAGAACCCGCGGGCGTTCAATCTCAGGCGATGGGTGGAGGCGGTGGAGCATTCGGTCAACCGGGCCGGCCTCATCGTATGCAACGATCTGAGCGTGACTTTGGGTATATTGAAGAAAGAGAGCGGATGGCTTACACCCATGCGGCCTATTCAGAAAGTCCGGGAAATGCTTGTGTTTGCTTCCAGCCCGGACTACTTGATGTTGCGCGAGGCCATTGGCCTCGCCGTGACCCAATAGTGCCTTGGATCTTGAGAGGAATGCATCGCTTTGGTACAATCTTCTCTCTTGGTTTGTGGGTTGTGATTTTGCAGATCTTTCGGGGAGATGAGTCGTTAAACTCTAGGTGAAGTACATAATCGGTAATCAAACATGAAGTTTGTATGTGACAACTGTGGGACTCAGTACCTCATTTCGGATGAAAAGATCGGTCCCAGGGGTGCGAAGATTCGCTGCAAGCGCTGCGGCAATATCATCGTAATACGTCCGCCGCAATCCGCGGATGCCACCGGTGAGGACGCCGGACCGGATGAGGAAACATTCCATGACGGTGTGCCTCTGGGGATGGGGGAGCCGAGCGAGGATCGGGACGAGTTGGGGGAGGCCTTCGACCAACTGCTCAAAGGCGTATTGGACCCCGGGGAGGATGAGCGCGAAGACGACGAAGAAGGTCCGGCGACCCAGATCTTCAGCATGGAGGAGATCGAGCGCCTGCGCTCCCATAAAGACGAGCGGGACAAGATCGACGAGGTGTTTTCTCAGGCGGAGGGCACGGATATCCAGCCCCCGCGGCCGGCGGCGAAAGAGGAGGACCGCGAGGACCGCGAGGAATGGTATGTTGCCATCAAGGACGAGCAGATGGGGCCGATGGGCTTGCCGGAGTTGGAGAACCGGTGGGATTCCGGTGAGATCGATCCCGGCACGCTCGCCTGGCACCCGGGAATGGACGAATGGATTCCCGTCCAGGACGTGCCCAAGCTTCGCTATCTTTTGGGCAGCATGGAGAGCCGTGAGATCCCCGAGTCGGTGGAGAATGGAGCAGCCTCCCCGGTGCCCGGCGAAGACGAGCACTGGGCTCCTTCCTCCGGTTCGTCGTTGACCTCCCTGGTCGAAACGGAGTTGGAGGCGGTAAAGGATACGCAGCCTCCGCCGGAAGAGATCGGGGTGGAGGCGGAGATGCCCGAGGAACCCGAGGAGGGAGCACTGGAACCGTGGGAGAAAGAAGAACCGATCTCCGGCGAAGTGGCGCGTCCTAGCGAGAGCTTTTTCGATTCTTCCCTGGATCAGTCGGTCACCGACTCGGGCGGTGCGGTCGTGCGGGCCGGCCGGGGCATGGCTCGTCCCGCATACCTCTCCGAGGGCTCGAAGGGCGGGTTGAACAACAAGCTGATCCTGGTCGGATCGATTTCCCTGGTGGTTCTGATTGTGATCGGAGTGGTGGTGTTCAAGCTGCTCCAGGAGCCGCCGCGGGAAGAAGTCGAGAAAACGGCCCCCGTCGACCAGAAGGTGGCGCGGGCCGGAAACAAGGCTAAGGCTCCCGACCAGGACGCGAAGCTCGAAAAGAAAGATGCCGAGAAGCCGGCGCAGGACGCGAAAAAACAGCCGGAGGCCAAAGACGAGAAGAAGCAGGACGAAATCGTAGTGGGTAAGGCCAAGAAAGAGGCGCTGAAAACACCATCCGCCAAGAGCAACAAGGGCTCTTCCAAGAAGAAGAATAAAAAGACGGCCAAGGCCGGTTCCGCGAAGAAACGTCCACCCAGGGGGCGAAAAACGGTGAAGCCGCCCCCCAGTGACGGCGGTTTGCCCGCCACGTTGAGCAAGGCGCAGATCGGCACTACCATGAAGAAATATATTCGCGCCATGAAGGGCTGCGTGAAGCAGCAGCAGCAGAGAGATCCCTCGGTGACCGGTACAATGCTGGTGTCCTTCGCCATCAACGGAACCGGCAAGGTGTCCGAGATCAAGATCCTTTCTAAGCAGCACAAGGGGACCTACGTGGCCGGATGCATCACCTACATAATAAAGAGCATGAAGTTCCCGAAGTTTAGCGGAGATCCCATTACAATTCCCCGGGTGCCGCTCCGGTTAGGTGGATAAGCAAACCCCAATCTCCCATTGGTGCCCCTACGTTTCGGGATAACATATTGACTTCACCCAGAAAACGGGTGTTGCAAAAACGCACGCTTGTGAAACGGACGGTGTAAGTGTTCCTTTTTATTCGGGCCTTCTTTTCCCGGGACGCCAGATCGTTTTGCAAATCAAGGAGCCGCGCTGAAGTCGAGCGGAGGCGTGGTTCGGAACGTCGAGCATCGACTTCAGTGCTGCGACGCGGAGTTGCAAAACGAGGTGGTGGATCCGGGCAAATAGAATCGCTTGCATCGGCGCAAACGCTCATGATAGCTTACGCTTGGTTTTTTAAGTCGCCGCCCGGGAGGAGTTCATGCGGCTGGGCATTTTCTCCGATGTACATTCCAACCAAGAAGCCCTGCAGGCTGTCCTCGAAGCCTATAAGGACCTGAAGATAGATAAGTTTATTTGCCTGGGTGACGTGGTGGGCTATGGGGCCAATCCGAACGAATGCTGCGACTTGGTTCGTGAAATGGCTTCGGCGGTGGTTCTGGGGAACCACGACGCCGCCGTCTGCGGCCGGATGGAGTACAGCTACTACTACGATGCCGCTCGGGAGGCGTTGGATTGGTGCGCGGAGCAACTGACCGAACAGAACCTGGAATGGCTCAAAAGCCTGCCCTATTTGCATAAAGAAGACGATCTTGGCTTCAGTCACGGCAGTCCACTGTGTCCCGAGGATTTCGAATACATATTCACGCTGGATCAGGCTGCCAAGTTGTTGCCCCACCTGGACGACCTTGCGCAGGTCAACTTCATCGGTCATTCTCACCTGACCAAGTCTTTCGCCTTGTCTCCTGGAGAGGTGAACGAGGTGGTAGCTCGCTGCTTTGGTTTACGCCGTCACCGCAAGTATGTGATCACCGACGGAAGTGTCGGACAGCCGAGAGACTACGATAGCCGGGCCTGCTTCTCGGTGTTCGACACCAAGACCCGGGTATTCGAGTACCACCGCGTGGAGTACGACGTCGAGTTGGCCGCAAAGAAGATCTTCGATGCCAATTTGGCGGTGAACTTCGGAAAGCGTTTGTTTTTAGGAGTTTGACCCCAATCCACCGTCCGTGCCCGCAAGATGGAGTGTAGTTTGTTGATCGGCAATGGAAATAAACGATGATCCGTCTGGACTGGACGTTTCTGGGCCGCCTGGCTTACCGGACGGCGCTTCGGCTGCAATATGACCATGCCCGCAAAGTGGCCGCCGGAGCCGGACCCATGCTATTTCTGATGGAGCATCCTCCCACCATCACGCTCGGGCGCCACGCCGATCCGTCCAACCTGAAGCTGGGCACGGAGGAACTGGGTCGCCGGGGCATCGGGGTGCATCGGGTCAAGCGCGGCGGAGACGTGACCTGCCACGGTCCCGGCCAGCTGATGGGGTATCCGGTGGCTTCGCTGGATTCGGCCGCCGCCGCGGTGCCCGAATGGGTCGAGGGCCATGCCGAGGCCATCGTGCGTTTTCTGCAAAGTCACAAGATCCATGCGCGCTGGTCTCCGAGAACCCCGGGAGTCTGGGTAGGCCCAAAAAAGATCGCGGCGTTGGGATTTCACATTTCACGAAGGGTGTCCACCCACGGCTTCGCCTTGAACCTGGATGCGGATTTGTCCCTTTTCGATACGATTGTACCCTGTGGTCTGAAGGATCGGGGAGTAACCTCCATGCAGTCGCTGGGAGCCCGCGTGCCGTCCATGGAAAAGGCGGCCGCGCAGATGGCCGGGTTGGTCGCCGAGACCTTCGGATGGTCGCTGGGGATCTCCCGGCCTGCCGATCGGATACTGGATGTGCTTGAGGATTGTTCACGAAATTGCGCGGCGGGCTGAGCCGGCGCTTGGTCTGCTGGGCCTGCTCTGTTTGGGACTGCTGTTCGGCTGTGACTGCTCGAGTGAAGCCGGCCGGGAGAAAGTTGTCGTCTTCGGTCTGGACGACCAGAATTTTGGAGTACCAAAAGGGGTGCGGTTCGATCTGAAGCGGGCCCGGGTCACGCTGAATAAATCCCTGAAAGGCAGCCAGAAGTTTTTGGTGGTGGCCGAAGACGCGCCGGGAGTCTTTAGGGCTGAGTTGAGCATCACCCGGGCATCCGAGCGGGAGTCTACCCAGGCCGAGGAGAGCGGTATCTACCGCGCGGTCCAGGTGGATCTGGTCCTGAACCGGTGGGTGGATGACCAGAGCGAAAAGCTGTACTCGCAGGGGCAGGCATTTCTGGTGCAGGATCCCGACAAAGTGGACCGGGGAGAAGGTTTCGAAAAAGTGTTGGATCAGGCTATCGGACGGGCCGTGGAGCTGATCGACCTGCAGATCCAGTCCCGGCATTTGCCCACGGCTCGGCTGACCGAGCTGTTGAGCAGCCAGCGCAGTGAGGACCGTTTGTATGTGCTGCGGGCTCTCAGGGACCGGCGGGTAGCCGAGATGACTCCCCAGGTCATCGCGATGCTTTCCGATCCCGACTTGGATGTGGCCATGGAAGCCGTCGGCGTTCTGGTGGCCCATAAGGAACGGCGTGCGGCGATGCCGCTGATCCGCATGGCTCAGGGACGTGATAAGGTGTTTCTGTTCCAGATCATCACGGCTCTGGCCGAGATTCAGGGCCCGGTGGCCAAGGGATACCTGTTTACTCTGGCGGCGGGACACGATCTGGATGACGTGAGGAAACGGGCCCGGGAGGCCTTCGGTCGCATTCTGCGCGAGGAAGAGGCGCAAAGTCCCAGGCGGGATAAGAAAGCGGTTGCCTTTCCGCGAAGCCGGCCCGAGAAACCTGTACCCCGAGGTAGTCCATGAAATCGTTTTGTCTTGCGTTCCTTTTGTTCGTCGCCGGGTGCAGCCACGTGGATACGGCCGGCACAGGAAAAGCGGCTGCCTCCGCGCGCCTGGAGGATTACTACCCGCTGGCCGTGGGGAGTTGCTGGACCTACGCGACGGCTTTCCAGGGTCAGGCCCAACCCGACCTGAAGGTGTGCATCGTCACGGAAGAGAACGGCTTCTTCCTCGATAGCCGTCCGGTTCCCAGCCGTCTGCGCTTCGATGCGGCCGGTCTTCGTGACGGCCAGGTTCGCTACCTGTTGAAGGCACCCCTGGAAGCAGGCAACCAGTGGATGAGCGTGGCGGACGTGCGTACAGTGGAGCATTACCAGATCGAAGCGGTGGGGAAGAAAGCCAAGGTTCCGGCGGGCGTGTACCGGGATTGCGTGGTCGTCCGCATGGAAGTTCGCCTGACCGAAGAACAATCGATGCTGAACCGGATTACCTTTGCCCCCGGGGTCGGGATCGTGGAGATCCGCGCCAGTCTCAAGCAGGGTGCCGAGTATCTGCCCCAGAGCGTCATGCGGCTGAAAAAATTCGAGCAGGCCTCTACCCCTTAAATTGACCTCGGCGGCGGTTTCCGCGATAATCGCGGCAGTGAGGGAAAGAAAGTTTTACATTCTGGGTCCCTTGATGGGGGGGGGGACATCCCGTGCTTTCCTGGGCCAGGAACTGTCTCCCGGCGGCCGGCTCCGCCCGGTGGTGATGATTTTCCTTCCCGAGGAGTTGGTTGCCAACCGGGACACGTTCGAACGCATCCGCAGAGAGACCCGGGTCGCCGTCCGGCTGGACCACTTCAACGTCATCACCGTTCTGGGTCTGGCCAAGATGGAAGACGGGTACGCCCGGATCGTGGAGTATGCCGATGCCGAGTCGATGCGCTCGGTGCTCAAGCGCGTGCACGAGATCGTGTGGGCCATTCCCCCCGCCGTCGCCGCTACCATCCTGGCTGATGCCTGCGCGGGTGTGCACTACGCCCACGAGATGGGCCTGAGTGAGCTGGGCCGACCGCTTTTGCACATGGCCATCCGGCCCGAGACCCTGCTGGTCACCTTCAAGGGTGTCGGTATGGTAACCGGTTACGGCGCGGCCGCCATTGCCGAAGGGGTGCGGCGGGCCCAGGGTCTCGACGCATCCATACGCGATCCCTACACGGCCCCGGAACAGGCCTATGGAGGCCGCAAGGCCGCGACCGTCCAGACGGACGTTTTCGCACTGGGATCCGTGTTGTTCGAGGCGCTCACCGGAAGCCTGCCCATCGAGTCGTTGCCGACCAAGACGGGCTCGGAGGAGCTTGAGGCCGTCAGGAGCCGGCTCGCGGGCGTACCCAGACCCCTGGCCGATGTCGTCCTGCGGGCCCTGGCCCGCCAGTCCCGGGAGCGGTTCGCTTCCGCGAACGAGTTGCGCGAGGCGTTGCTCGACCAGCCCGAGATTGCCACCAAGCGCGAGGTGGCCGCCTTCATGGAAGAACTCTTCCCTCCCGGCATGCCCCAGAACAAGGCGCGCAGAATGCTGCTGCAGCGGGGTCAGCACGAACACGACACCCAACCGCCCGATCCCGACGGGGGGGTCTCGTCCGCGACCGCGTCGGCCACCGTGTGGCGCTACCAGATCGATGACGAGGCAACGCCCACCGATTTACCGGCCGCGCCGGCACCGCAACCGCCGGTTGCTCCGAAGCCCGTGCCCCAGGCCGCGCCGGCGCCGCGGCCGCCGGTCGCTTCTCCGGCGCAACCGGTGCGGGCAGTCGCATTTCCGCCCGCGCCACCACCTCCGGTGCGGACCCGGCGCATGCATCCGGCCGTTTACGTCTGCTTCGCTCTGATCGTGGTGTTGGCCTTCGTGTTCGGCATCCTGTTCACCGGTGTATTGAATGAAGAGCCGCCTGTCCCCCAGGTGGTGCGGCTCGAGCCCCTGGTCGAGAAGCCGGTGCAGCCCGCGGTGGCCGACAAGAAACCCGCGCAGCCCGCGGTGGCCGACAAGAAGCCCGGGTCTTCTCCCGCCGTGGCGTCTACCCGCTCCGAGGTTCCGCCCGGGGAGAAGAAAAAGGAGCAAGTCTCCAGAAAAAAGCGCCGACGCACCAGACGGGTCAAGAACCGGGACAAGAACCGGGACAAAAACCGCGAGCTGCTTGTCCCGACCACGGTCGGCCGTTCCTCCACGGGCTCCCTGACCATCGAGGCACCGCCCGGAAGCAAGGTCTACATCCAGGGCAAGCTCAGGGGGGTGACGCCGCTGAAAAAGATAAAGCTCCCGGCGGGCAGCCACAAGGTACTGGTAGTGGAGAAGGATGCCGTCAACGAGTACACGCACATCGTGTTCGTCAAACCCGGTCAAGATCTCACCTTGACGGTGGATTTCTACTAGGTCGTCTGGATACGGATGCTGACTACTGCCAGTTGTGAGGCGAGGTGGGAAGCAACTGGAGGTGAGTGACCAGTCCGTACTAAATGAACTCGATTCGGCCTGACGACTCCGGCGAGCCTGCTAGGGAATGGCGAAGCCTGGATCGCTCCGATGGAACGGAGGACTCGACGAGCTGAGGGGTAGCGTGTCAAAGCCGCGGCGAGGGAGCATTGGGTGGTTGGTTTGGCCTGTTTGGCTAGGTCGACAGCTTCCACCTTGACATACCATGTAAGATATAGTATAAATTTAACATGTGGGAGATATTCGAGCATTGGCACCTGCAGAAACGGTTTCAACGTCTCCCCGAGGAGGTCTTGAAAAGGTACGAAAAATGGAAGGACATCGTGAAAATTTCGGGTCCGGCCGGACTGCGGCTGATAAAAGGATTTCACGACGAACTACTTCGGGGGAAATGGAGTGGATATCGCTCGTCCCGTCTCGGGTTGCGATACCGCGTTATATACAGAATTGTGTCCCGCAAGATCATGGTTCAGGTAATTGATATCACTGCCCACGATTACCGGAGGAAGTGAGATGAAGGACTTTCGTCCATCCAAAAAGACCATCGATGTCTCGGTCGGAGAATCGGTCCGAATCATCAGGGAACTACAGGAACTCAGCCAGAACGATCTGTCCAGGCTGACGGGCATTTCGCAATCGACCATTTCCGCGATTGAAAACGACAGAGTTAAGCTCGGGGCGGAACGTGCGAAGGTGCTAGCCAGGGCGCTGAAGTGTCACCCCGCGGTGCTACTGTTCCCCAGTTGGGAGATCGAGGAGCAGTACGTTGCCTGATGGATAGCCGGTATTGCATTCTGAAAATATCTCGTTCCCCTAGTCGTCTGGATATGGGTGCTGACTATTGCCAGTCGTAGGGCAGATCGAAGCTGGAGGGCCGGGGGTCTCCCGACAGACTGCGCCGGATCAGCGTGTCTTTCCGGAAGCGGTGGTTCTCCGGTTCGGGGTGGTCGAGGTTGTAGTGTAGTCCGCGGCTTTCCTTGCGTAGATGGGCCGAATGGATGATCAAGTTGGCCACGGTGGCGATGTTGCGTAGCTCTACCAGGTCGGAAGTGAGGATGAAGTTCCAGTAGTACTCGTGTATTTCTTCTCGGATCATGTCGATTCGCCGGGTGGCTCGCTCGAGGCGCTTGTCCGACCGGACGATGCCCACGTAGTTGGACATGAACCGGCGTATCTCGTTCCAGTTCTGGGAGACCACCACGCTTTCATCGGAATCCACCGCGTCGCCGATGTCCCAGGGAAGGGGATCGCTGTCGATAGTCGGAGCGGACCCGGACCACTCGATTGCATCGGTCGCCGCCAGGTGACCGAACACCACCGCTTCCAGCAGGGAATTGGAGGCCAGCCGGTTGGCGCCGTGAAAACCGGTGCAGGCCACCTCGCCGATGGCATAGAGACCCGGTACCGAGCTGCGTCCCCGCAAATCGGTGCGCACCCCGCCACAGAAGTAGTGGGCGGCCGGAACCACCGGAAGCGGCTGTCTGGTCATATCGAGACCCAGAGACAAGCAGCGCCGGTGGATGTTGGGAAAGCGCTCGCGCAGGTAGTCGGCGTCCACCGCGGACATGTCCAGAAGCACGTAGTCGTCGCCGCTTTTTTTGAGCTCGAAGTCGATGGCCCGGGCCACGATGTCCCGGGTGGCCAGCGACCCGCGCCGGTCGTACTCCTTGAGGAACTCGCTGCCGTCGGCCCGCCGCAGCCGCCCGCCCTCGCCGCGCATGGCTTCGGACAGAAGAAAGGCCTTGGCGTGGGGGTGGTAGAGACAGGTGGGATGGAACTGGACGAACTCCAGGTTGGCTATTTCCGCCCCGGCCCGGTAGGCCATGGCAATGCCGTCGCCCGTGGCCACGTCCGGGTTGGAGGTGTAGGCGTAGACTTTTCCGGTTCCCCCGGTGGCCAGAACGGTAGAGCGGCCCAGGATGGAGTCGATGGAGCCGGTCGCTCGGTCGAGGGCGTAGACGCCGCGGCAGATGCGGCCGGGTCTGCCTCCCCGGGGAGTGCCCAGGATCAGGTTGACCGCCAGCTGGTTTTCGACGATGCGAACATTGGGTTCGTGCTCGGCCGCCTGGGTCAGTGCTTGCATGATCTCGTGGCCGGTAAAATCCCCGGCATGCAGAACGCGCCGGCGTGAATGGCCGCCCTCCCGGCCCAGGTCGAAGGCGGCGTTCTCGTCGTGGTTGACGCGGCTGAAGGGGACCCCGAGCTGGATGAGCTCGGAAATGCTCCCGGGACCGGCCTGAATGCACGTGCGCACGACCTCCGGGTGACACAGCCCGGCTCCGGACTGGAGGGTGTCTTCCTGATGCGCTTCGAAGGAGTCGTCCTCGGAAACCACCGAGGCGATGCCTCCCTGGGCCTTGTCGGAGGCGGATTCGGCTGCCTTGGTCAGCACCAGCACGGTTCCGTGCCGGGCGGCGTGGAGGGCGAAGGTCAGTCCCGCCAGCCCGCCCCCGATCACCAGAAAGTCCGCTCTTGCGGGCATGCTACACCTCATGCCGGCTAGAATAGCCTCGAAGCCGATCCGCGTCAACGAACGCCCGGATCCACCACCCGAACGGCCCGGTTCCTTGCTCCGGATCGACCGGACGTGCTAAAATCCGCCTTCGAGGATAATGCGTTTACTCAGACTACTTATAACCGCTTGCATTGTCATGCTTTTTGCTTTGCCGATCCGTGCGGAGACCTATTCTTTCACCGACGGGGACGGGGTGGTCCACTTTACCAACGTTCCCACCGACAAGCGTTACCGGCCGGTGGACCCCCCCAGGAAGAAGAAAAGCAAGAAGCGCAAGACTGGGAAGAAACACCGGTCGAAGCTGTATCGTCCCCTCGACGTGTCCAGGTACGACGGGTACATCCGTGAGGCGTCGACTCGGTTCAACCTTCCCATTCCGCTCATCCGCGCGGTGGTGGCCGTGGAGTCGAACTTCAATCCCACGGCGGTTTCCCATGCCGGTGCCCAGGGTCTCATGCAGTTGATGCCGAAAACCGCCGAGGAGATGGGCGTGGACGATCCCTTCGACCCCCGCAAGAACATCCTGGGGGGTACGCGCTACCTCCGGGTGCTGGCGAATGCCTTCGACGGGGATCTGGTGCTGACGCTGGCGGGGTACAACGCCGGCCACCGGGCCGTCTCCCGGTATATGGGCATCCCGCCGTTCGCCGAAACCCAGCGTTATGTCCGGCGTGTTCTCCGTCTCTACTACCACTACAAGAAACTGACGAATAAATCCGAGTTATCCAGATGAGTGCGGATCCCACATCCTCGGGCTCCGGTCCGAACGAGGCCGGCGACGATTTCGACGGCGGCTTTCGCTTTCATTTCCAAAAGGCCGGCGAACTGCTGCAGATCGACCAGTTGGAAGAGGCCGAAAAACAGCTGGAAATGGCGCTGGGGCTGAAGCCGGACAACCCCAACGTTCTCAACCTGCTAGGACTGGTTTACTTCAGGCAGGGTCACATTCAGCAGTCCATTGTAATCTACCGGGATCTGATCGAGCGCTACCAGGACGATGCCACCCTGCGGGTAAACCTGGCCATGGTGTACCTGAAGAACGACCAGTTGGATGAAGCCGAAGCCGAGCTCCAGACGGCGGTGGAGTTGAGCCCCGATCACGAGAAAGCCCACCGCAGCCTGGCGGTGGTGAAGATGAAGAAGGGCGAAGCGGGCCAGGCCCACCAAGACCGCGCCCCAGCCGGCATCGATGACGTCGAGCCCGTAGCTGAGCGTACCCAAGGGCACCGCAAAAACCGCGGAAGCGAAGCAGCACCACCTGGTGAGCCCGGGCCCGAACCGAAAGCGATCCAGGGTGAAGCCACCGTCGAACCCACCGCGCCCTTCTCTCTCGATGACCAGCGCCTGGTGGCCGATTCCCCCGGACGCCTGTTTACCCGCCTGCCGACGCTCACCTGGATACAGGGAGATCTGAAGTTCACCTTCGTGAAAAAGCGCTTCGAGGGAGAGGCCACCAGGTACACTTTCGGCAGTGGAAAGCAGGCCATGGTTCTGGTGGAGGGAGCGGGGCAGCTGCAGTTCTCCGTGCACGAAAACGGCTACTGCATTCATTCTCAGGGCGAAGAGCCGGGTTACTTCATGGAGGAGTACGTCTTCGCTTTTGGTGATGTGGCTTTCTTCGAGAACGGCCGGCTGCCCTCCGAGGAGCAGAACGACCCGCCCATCTTTCATCTGCGCGGGCCGGCACAGATGGTCTTGACTTGCCCCGGCGAGTTGCGTACCAGAAGGGTTACGGAAGACAAGCTTCTCCTGGACCTGGGGAAGCTGGTAGGTTGGTCGGGAGATCTAACGCCGCGGGTAGTCAAGATAAGCCGTCCGCTTCCGACCGCATTGTGGATCGAGCTCAGTGGAACCGGAGCAGTGTACTACATGGGTTAGTTCTTTCGAGGGTCGAGTCATGCGTAAGTCCCTGAGACAGGAATTTTTCAACCTTCCCAACATGCTTACCATGTTCCGCATCCTGGTGATTCCGTTAGTGCTTGTGTTTGTTTACTACGAGAACCGGGTCAACAGCTTCATTGCCGCCTGCCTGTTCGGCGCGGCTTCGATCACCGACTACTTCGACGGCTGGCTGGCCCGGCGCAAGGGGCTGACCACCGTCCTGGGAAAGTTCCTAGATCCGCTGGCCGATAAGCTGATCGTCACCTCCGTCCTGGTCATGCTGGTTCCCCTGGGCCGGATTCCCGCCTGGGTGGTGGTGCTGCTGCTGGCCCGGGAGCTGGCCATCACCGGGCTGAGAGGCATCGCCGTCACCGAAGGGATGGTCATCGCCGCCAGCCAGGGCGGCAAGTGGAAGACCGCCTTCCAGCTCACCGGTATCCTGGGCCTCTTGATCCACTACCCCTATCCAGTCGCGGTCATCTCCCCCTGGTTGCACAACCTGGTGGCCGGCACCTGGTTCCACGAGTTACTGGCCGAGTTCGGCATTCCCGTGCGTCCCTGGGTCGACTTCCACGTCGTCGGCCTGTGGCTCATCTACATGTCCCTGTTCTTCTCGGTCTTCTCCGCTGCACAGTATGTCTTCCGCTTCGTCAGGAGCATCAACAAGAAAGACCAGGAGACCGGCGCCGCTGGGGTATCATGTACTACTGACCCCATGGGATCGAGCGGGGAGGAGGGTAAATGATCAAGGCCGGAATATTCTTAGACAGCGAGAACCTCAGTCGCTGTGGCGGTTGGGGCATGGATGTCGAGGTTGTCCGCGAGCTGGTCGAGGCGCAGGACGCGACTATCATCCGGGCCAACGCCTACATGGCGGTGGACCATGAGCGGGAAAAGGGTTACGCCAATAAGGAGTATGCCCGGAAGAAGCAGGGATTCCGCGATGCGATACGCCGGGCGGGGTTTCATGTCGTACAGAAGCCGGTCAAGCGCTACCGCAACGAAGACGGCGAGATCCATACCAAAGCCAATGCGGACATCGACCTGGCGGTGGACGCGTTGCTGCAGTCCGAGCAGCTCGATTACATCTTGCTGGGCACCGGTGACGGGGACTTTCTCCGGCTGGTGCGTGCCCTGCAGAATCGGGGAAAGCGGGTCGACCTTCTGGCCTTCTCGTTCGTAAGCCAGGAGTTGCGACGCGAGGTGGACTACTTCTTCGACGGCTACCTGGTTCCCCGACTGCTGGAGGCTAAGGCCGATCCCAAGCGCCATCGAGGCATCGTGCACAACGTCGACGAGGAGCGTGGTTTCGGCTTTCTGACGCATTACCTGGGTCTCAGGCCGAAGGACGTGAACACCGACATGTTCCTGCACATCAGCGACCTGGAAGACGGACGGATTCGCAACGAGGAATTCGCGGCACTCAAGGGCGAGCGAGACACATACATCGAGTTCGATATCGATAGCAGCGGAGAGAGACCCAAGGCGGTCAGGTCCAGTGTTTTCAGGCCGTTTCCCCGGGTTGACCCGGCGGATATCGGTCAGGGGACATCGCGTTAGCCGCTCCGGCGCGCGTTATGGGTGTCAGAGCTCGCCTAACGAGATTAAATGGAACCGCCATCCCACGACTCCCTCGAAGGCATTCTCGAACGCATCGTCTATTGCAACGAGGAGAACGCCTGGAGCGTGGTGCGTCTGGCGGTGCAGGGCCGGCGGGATCTGGTCACGGCGGTGGGCAACCTGCTGGGCGTTCAGCCGGGGGAGAGTCTGCGTCTACTGGGCGGGTGGGTGAACGACCGGAAGTACGGAAGGCAGTTCCGTGTCCAGACGTACCACACCACGCAGCCCGCCACCCTGGTCGGCGTCGAGAAGTACCTCGGATCGGGGCTCATCCGGGGCATCGGCAAGGAGATGGCCGCCCGGATCGTCAAGCA
The DNA here is from genome assembly GCA_030622135.1 of Deltaproteobacteria bacterium. GTDB lineage: Bacteria > Myxococcota > B64-G9 > B64-G9 > B64-G9 > JAUXGL01. The sequence continues at coordinate 6,722 of JAUXGL010000029.1, read as the reverse complement.
CTTCGAGATGGACGCGCTGGAGGTCATCGAGAACCGGCCCGAGCGGCTTACGGAGGTGGATGGGATCGGGCCGGTCCGCTCAAGCCGAATTCGGGAGGCATGGGCGGAGCAGCGCGAGATCAAGGCGGTGATGATCTTTCTCCAGTCCCACGGCGTCACGACGACCTACGCCGTGAAGATCTACACGAAGTACGGCCAGCGGGCCATCGCCGTCGTAAAAGAAAACCCATACCGGCTCGCGGTGGACATCTTCGGGATCGGTTTCAAGACGGCGGACAAGATTGCCGAAAAACTCGGCATTGCCCCCAATTCCCCCAGGCGGGCCGAGGCGGGAGTGCTGCACGTGCTTCACGAGCTGTCGGATGAAGGGCACGTCTTTTGCCCGCGCGAGGAGTTGGTGGAGCGGGCGGTTTCTGTCCTGGAAATCGAGACGTCCGTAGTCGAAAAAGCCGTCTCCGATCTGGCCGCCGGGGGCATGCTGGCGATCGAGCCGCTGGCCCGGGACGAGGCTGTCTACCTCAAGTCCCTGCACGTCTGTGAGACGGGTGCCGCCGGGCAGCTTGGGGCCATTTTAATGACGGCCACGAGCCGCATAAAGATCGACGTCGAGCGGGCCATCGCCTGGTTCGAGGAGAAACATGACATCCGGTTGGCGGAGCGACAGAAAGAGGCCGTTCGCAAGGCCGTGGCCAGCAAGGTACTGGTTGTAACCGGTGGGCCGGGTACCGGCAAGACCACCATCGTCAACGGCATCATACGCATCCTTTCAAAGAAAGGCCGGCGCATCCTGTTGTGCGCGCCCACGGGTCGGGCCGCCAAGCGGGTGACCGAGACCTCCGGCAGAGAGGCCAAAACCATCCACCGGCTCTTGGAGTTCGCTCCCAGGAGCCAGCGGTTCGAGCGGAACGCCGAACGACCGTTGGAGGTCGACCTGCTGGTGGTCGACGAGGTGTCCATGGTGGACACGGTGTTGTTCTACCACCTCATCAGCGCGATCCCGCCCCGCTGCCAGCTCGTCCTGGTGGGAGACGCCGACCAGCTCCCGTCCGTGGGGCCGGGCAACGTGCTCCGGGACCTGATCGGCTCCGGCGCTGTCGACGTCGTTACCCTCGACGAGATCTTCCGCCAGGCCCGGCAGAGCCTCATCGTGGTCAATGCCCACCGGGTCAACCATGGAAATCTCCCCGTCTTCAAGCCCGATGGTGATGGACCGAGTGATTTTCACTTCATCGAGCGGGACGAACCGGAGCGGGCGCTGGCCACCATCAAGGAGCTGGTGTCCGTCCGCATCCCGCGCCGGTACGGGCTCGACCCCCACGACGATGTCCAGGTGCTGACCCCCATGCACAAGGGGCTTTTAGGCGTGTCCAGCCTCAACGTGGAGCTTCAGACCCTGCTCAACCCGAAGGGCGAGACCCTCCAGCGGGGAGGCGGCACGTTCCGGGTGGGAGACAAGGTCATGCAGATTAAGAACAACTACGAGTTGGACGTGTTCAACGGCGACATCGGCCGGGTGGTGGCCGTTGACCCGGTCGAGCGGGATGCCCGGGTGCGCATCGACGGGCGGATGATCCGCTATGACTACGCCGACCTGGACGAGCTGGTTTTGGCCTACGCCTGCTCCATTCACAAGTCGCAGGGCAGCGAGTACCCGGCCGTGGTCATTCCCGTGCACACCCAGCATTATGTGATGCTCCAGCGCAACCTGCTGTATACCGGGATTTCGCGGGGGAGAAAGCTGGTGGTGTTGGTGGGCAGCCGGAGGGCCGTGGGTGTCGCTGTGAGAAACGACCGGGTGCAGAAGAGGTATACGTGGTTGGCGGAGAGGTTGATGGACGGGGGAGCGGTCGGTACGTGAACAGGACGACGGGGTCTGGAGATGGTACAGCCGCAAAAAGCGCAAGGACGAGGGCGTCCTGCTCGGTGCCCTTCACCTGGAAGGCGATCGGCTCGTCCTCGAAACCGCGTCGGCGGAGCGAGCGGAGAAAGGCCGCGCCCTCGTTGAAAAACTGGCCGGGGACTCCGTGCGGTACCGCCTGTCCAGCCGGCAGGATCCCGGCCAGGCAATGGCCGAGGCCGGAGGCGTTGCTCCAGGGGAGCCGGTGATTCCTCCCGAGGAGGTGGCCCTGGCCATCAGCGAGCAATACGAGCGGCACTACCGGAGCTGGCTGGACGAGGAGATACCCGCTCTTGACGGGCTCACCCCGCGCCAGGCCGCCGGCTCCGAGGCCCTGCGGCCCCGGTTGGTGGAGATGCTCAAGGATCTGGAGAACCATTACCAGCAGGTGCTGAGCGAGGGGCAGCCGGAATTCGATCCCTCCTGGATGTGGTCAGAGCTGGGCGTTTCCGACCATCCGGAAGCGGCAGGAAGCTGATGCACCGGTTCATGGTGCGGGGGCACTGGCGGCGCGCGGCTGTCACGTGGAAAGACCAGCGTCCGAGATGGATAAAACCCTACTGGAAGGGGCCGGAAATCGCCGCGGTGATAGAGAGGGCTTATCGGTTGAAGGAGTGACGAATGGAAGACAGAGCCTTCATTACAAGCCTACCTTCCTACACAGCCCTTCATATATGACCGGCGCAATCTCCGCCAGGTTGCTTGTATCAGCCTGGTTGTACTCGACAAGCTTCTCCAGCGCCGTCTCGTCGCCTGCCCGTTTGTAGCGGTGCCACAGCCTTACCGCCTCGAATTCGTCGACTTGCGGTCGCAGGCGGTCGTACTTTTTCGGCGTCAGCGTTTCGACAGAGCCTGCGTCGATGAAAGACTGCCAGTCGGGCACTCCCGCGTTCCAGATGACCTGTTCGGTCTTCCGGCCGATGCCCCTGAAGACGCTGAAGCGGCGGCGGATCATGTGGGGGGACTCTACATGCCAGAAGCTGACATTTGCAACTTCCTGTACTTGCCATGCTGTTCCAGACGCCAATAGCTCCAGGGAATGGGCTTGGCCGAGTCTTCCAAGGTTCTAGGAGCCACGATTACGAGGTACTCATCATCCTCAGTATCTACACCAGCTGCGTTCACTTCCTGGATTCTCCTGGAAAACGTTCTGGCTGTGTATTCCTCGTCTCGGTCGTAGTACGTGATGAGAACCTTGAGGTTGGCCCTTATAAAAACCAGTTTCCACATTTCAAACTGGGCATACATACTGTTTTCATGCTCGATGGCGACATGCAATCGGAGGGGGTATCTCTTCGGGCTAGCTGACGTCCGCCAAAAATCATCTTCTGAGCAGATGACAGCATCCAGTCTGAGGTAATGTTCGTAATCCGGTCGTATCCGAACATATGGATGTTCTACCTGCAATCTTCCGTACACCTTGGCGACCAAGCATTGTTCCCGGCTATCTCCTTTTCCCAGAATGCGTGCGTCTTGATCCTTGGAAACGAGTACGGCACACCCGCCTCGGACACGGGCTTGTCGCCCACACACGAGGAGTATCGTCTGGCAAAAGAGCTTGGAATGCCGATCCTCCCCTGCGTCAAGGGTGAACGCAGCTTTCCTCGTGAATCTGCGACCCGGGCACTCTTTGATGAGATCAAGTCGGACGGCTACACATACGGCCGCTTTAAATCACTCGAGGATCTGCAGAAGAAAGTCCGGGGCCGGCTTGTCCAACACGTCGAGACCATCTACGACGTTACCCCCGGCCAAGAAGACAACCGTAATGCCGAACGGAATATCACCGTGGCCGACCTGTTTGAACGGCAGCGGCTGGACGTCGTGCGCTGGGAAGACGTTGATAGGGGCTTAGCGCGGACCATGGTGGCCGCCGCCGAAGAGGTCGAACCTGAGTCCCTCATGGATGAGGATGTGCGCGGGCAGTTGCTAGATCGGGGCTATCTCTGGTTCGATGCCGATGCAGACGCATACTTCGCAACAGCCGCGGGCATTCTCCTGCTGGCGCAGGACTCGTCCAAGGCCTTTCCACATGCCCGCGTTCAGATCGACGCCTACGTCGGAGACGAACGCACCGCCAAAGCCGACGATTACGCCTTTCTCCGCGGCCCCGTCATCCGGGTCCTGGACAACGCAGTCCAATTCGTCCAACGGAACACGCGTCACCCCATGCGAGTGGTCGGGCTGCGGCGTGTCCGGGTCGATGAGTACCCCGAGACGGCACTGCGCGAGGCGCTGGTCAACGCTATCGCCCACCGCGACTACCAGGATGCGGGGCTGAAAGTCACATTCGAGGTCTTCCACGACCGGATCGTGGTGACCAACCCCGGGTTGCCCCCGGGTGGCCAGAGCCTCGCCCACATTGCCAGCGGTAAGGGGCGGTCCCGTTCCCGGAATCCCTTGCTGGCTCAGGGGTTGGCCTGGCTAAAGGCCATGGAGGACCGCGGCACCGGAATCATGCGCATGACCGGTGCCATGCTTGACCACGGACTTGACCGGCCCGCCTTCGCCCTCGACCAAGGCTGCGTGGTGGTGGCACTCCCAGGGCCAGGGGACGATCTAGACCGGATTCGTATCTCGAAGGAAACGCCGACTGGCCTGACTCCGGCACAGGAGGAGGCGCTCAGTGACCGTCAACGAGCTATTCTTCGAGAGGCCGTCACAAGTGGATTTATCACAACGGCATGGTGTATCGAAGCCTTTGATATTGTGAAGGATACGGCACGGAGGGATTTCAGGCATCTGGTAAAGCTGGGCCTCTTACAGAGAGTCGGAAAGGGTCGCGGAACGAAGTACGTCCCTACTCTACAGAAAGAGGAATCGACCGATGATTGACCGATTGTCCGACAGAAATCGACCGAGCCCGGTTGCCTGGAATCGACCGATAATCGACCGATTTGCTGCCCGGAATCGACCGATCCGGCGCGCGGGTCACCACTGGCACTGAGATCGGTAGATCACAGGACGGTTTTCGCATGAAACTGGTACACCCGCTGGTACACCCGACCCGTTTTGCCCCCCTGGACGGGAACTCCTTTCGAGCCGGCGGAATCGGGAAAGGCGCCCTAAGTGAACCCCAATTCACCACCGGTGCCCGCAAGAAAATACGTAACCAGTTGACTTCACCCAGAAAACGGGTGCTGCAAAAAGCGCTGCCAAAAGGAACTCAAGATGCCCGGCGCCATCCTCAAAAAACGAGGACTGCTTCGCTGAAGATACGGTGTGTGAAATAAGCTCACACCGTCCGTTTCATCGGACGGTGCAAAGACGTATACACTTGCTGGCCTCTCGCAAGTTGTCGAAGTTACTCGGTGGATTGGGATTGCCGCGGAAGGTGGGTGGGAGTCATCATGACGCCTTCGGCGTCACCCAGAGATAATGAAAATGGGCACTTACAAGAAGGCACTTCATGAATTTTCGAGGCAGATTCTGGGTGAACATTTTGACTTGACAACTTCCACTGCTTGGGTGAAATTGTTTGGGTTGTGCGGGAGTAACTCAGTGGCTAGAGTGCAACCTTGCCAAGGTTGACGTCGAGGGTTCGAATCCCTTCTCCCGCTTTTTACGGCGCCATGGCCAAGTGGTAAGGCGGAGGTCTGCAAAATCTCTATCATCGGTTCGAATCCGGTTGGCGCCTTCTTTCATGGGTCGGGTAAGATTGCCCGGCTTTTTTTTTAGTCGTGGAGGCGAGAGCGGATGGCATATCGGCGCAAGGGCGTCATGATCATCGACGAGGAGCCGGCTCAGCGGAAGAGATACTTCGACGTGGTGAAGTTGATGGGCGTGGATGTGTCGTCGGCGCTCGACGGGACGGAGGCCATGAGCCGGCTTCCCCGGGAGCAGTCCGATGTGGTCATTGTCAACATGTACTCGCAGGAGGTGGGGGGGTTCGGCTTCATCCGGGAATTGAGAACCTATGGGCTGGGGCAGAAGATGAAGATCATCGGGGTGGTCAAGGACCGACTGGGAGATCCAACCGGTGTCATGGAGGTGGGTGCCGACGCCCTGATGGAGCCCGACGTGGAGCCCTACGAGTTGATCGAGTTGGCCTGCAAATATCTGGGCATCAGCAGGATCGAGATTCCCAAGGAGCAGATGCAGAAGCGGCGGGAGATTGTAGAAGAGGTTGTGGCCAATTACGGCCATCGGACCCTGGAGAGCGAAAAATCAGGGGGTCGGGCATTGAGTGTACAGTTGCTGCTGCCCGGTGGTAAATCCCCCCTGCTGGCGCTTACCGACGACGCCGGGAAGAAAAAAAGCCGAAGATAATCTCAGCCTTACGAACCATCAGGTTCTCGGCCGGGCTCGGGGGCCTACCTAATGAATGCGGGGACGGTGGGTTTTCAAAAGGACGTAGACGGCGCCGGAACCGCCGTCGCAGGCCTGGGCGGTTGCGAAGGCCAGGATTTTTTTCCGCAGCGCCCGGCGTTCGAGCCAGCTCTTTAGAGCGTTTTTCAAGACGGGAATGTGGTCTTTGGATCCGTGCCCGCGGCCGTGGATGATGAGCACGCAGCGCTTTCCCTGGGCGATGGAGTCGAGGAGAAACCGCTCCACTTTCTCATGGGCTTCTTTGCGGGTGTGGCCGTGGAGGTCTAGGTGATCCTGAACCGAGAACTCCCCGCGGCGCAGCTTGCGCACGATGCGGGGATCGAGGCCGGCCACGGCTCCCTCGATGGCTTCGTCGGTCTGGTGAATGGAGGGGGATGTCTCCCCTTCGACCAGGTCGCGCAGCGCCTGCATTACCTCCGCTTCCTCTTGCTCCTTGCCGGTGGGCGACGTTTTTATGCGTGGCTCGGGGGGCAGGGACTCGTCATGCGCGCCAATG
>JAUXGL010000232.1 GCA_030622135.1 Deltaproteobacteria bacterium | reverse complement strand
GTGAGATAATTTACTCGTGGTCCTCCCGCAAGTGTGCGTTTTTGCGCCGTCCGATGAAACGGACGGTGTAAGTGTCTAATTTTACGCGGGAGATTGGGATCGACCGGAAATGGGGTGGGAGATCCTGGTCAAGTAAACGAGTAGCGTCGGAGCGAGATGGACATAAGCAGGCCGATGCTGGCCAGCATGGCCAGCAAAGAGGATCCCCCGTAACTCCACAACGGCAGGGTAATCCCCACTACCGGCAAGACTCCGATTACCATGCCTATGTTGATGGCCACATGCCAGAAAACCATGGCGGAGATCCCCACTGCGACGAACACGCCAAACCTCTCCCGGGCCACGCTGGCTACGTTTATCATTTGAACAAGCCAGAAGAGAAAAGCTCCCAGCACCACCAGGCAACCGGTAAACCCCCATTCCTCGGCCCAGACCGAAAATACGAAATCGGTGTGCTGTTCGGGAAGGAACCGGAATTGCGTCTGGGTACTTTCACCGAATCCTTTTCCGGACGTCTTGCCCGACCCGACGGCGATCATGGACTGGCGAGAGTGGTACCCCCTGCCCTTTACGTCCTCGCCCGGCGAGATAAAGGCCAGAATACGGTCTTTCTGGTAGGGCTTTAGAAACTGCCAGGACCCCGCCGCCGCTCCCAATAACACCACGATGGCGATGACCAGTGAGAGAAACCTCACCTTGACGAACAGGATCATGGTCCCGGCGATGGCGAACAGCATGAGCGTGGTTCCCAAGTCGGGTTGGCGCAGAATCAGAATGGCCGGCAACACCACCAGGATTATGGGGCTCAACATGTCGTGCAGGCTGGTGCGTCCGCTCTGGATGGCGTACAGCCCACTGCCGGCCGCCCAGATCAGGAAGACGACCAGCAGGGCAAACCGCCACTCTTCAAAAAACTCCAGATTCTCCCAGAACAACATCAGTGCGCCGATGGCGCCTACGGGATACGTAACCGTCGTCGGCTTGATCAGATCCCTGAGCCGGTACCCTCCCGGCGGTATTGCGGGTTCATCGGAAAAATACTTCGCCAGGCACAAGACGACCGCGATCTTGGCCATCTCCGATGGCTGAAAGTTGAACGCCCCCAGATGGATCCAGCGTTGAGAACCGGAAATGACCCGACCGATCAACAGAACCGCCAGAAGTAAAGCTAGAGTAAGACCCAGAAACGGATAGGCCAACTGATCGAAAATGCGGTAATCCAACACCATCAGCAGCACGGCGATCAACACGCCCACGCCCAACCAGATCCCCTGCAGAAACGCCAAGTTTGAGGAAACATCCCGCGACGCGGAGTAGAGGTTCAAAAGCCCCAGCCCGGCGACGACCAGGGTGGAGGCCAACAACCCCCAGTTGAACGTGCTCTGCTTGAGGGTGCTCACTCCTACCGAACCTCCGTATTGAGATCGGCAACTTCAATCTGCTCTAAAAAGTATGTAATCAACTCCATGGCCAGGGGTGCGGCGCCGCTGGATCCGTGTCCGCCGTGCTCGTTCACCACCACGACGGCGATCCTCGGATCGTCCGCCGGCGCATAGGCGGCAAACCACGCATGGTCGCGGAAATCGTAGGGCAGGTTCCGACCGCGATCGTCTCCCTGCTTGACCACCTGTGCGGTGCCGGTCTTGCCGGCCACCTTGAAAGATACACCGCGGGGACGGCGGTAGTACCCGGTGCCACCCGGCTCGTTGCACACACCCTCTAACGCGTCCTGCATGATCTTTAGATACTCCGGGCTCACCTTGGCCTTTCCCCGAACGATCGGCTCGAAGGTCTTGACCACTTCGCCGGTGGGCGACTCCACCCGGAGAACGATTTGCGGCTTGTACAGCGTCCCTCCGTTGCCGATGGCGGCGTAGGCCATGGCCAACTGTAGCGGGGTCACGTTCACATCGCCCTGCCCGATGGAATCGGAAATGGTGAAGCCCGGCAGGAACCCCGTCTTGGTGTGTTTCTGGTACCACAACTTGTTAGGCATGATGCCGGGCACCTCTCGGGCCGAGTCGAACCCGGAGATAGAACCGAAACCGAAGCTCCTAGACATCTCGGCAATGGCATCCAGCCCGGCCTTCAGCCCCGTCCGATAGAAAAAAACGTCACAGGACTGGACGATGGCCCGGTGTATGGACAAACGTCCGTGTCCCCCACGCCTCCAGCAACGGAACAGCGCGCTTCCGTACCGCATGGCTCCGGTGCACGTCAGCTTGTCCGTTTCCGTCAACGCTCCCTTTTCCAGAGCAGCCAGTCCGGTGAAGGGCTTGAATGTCGAGCCGGGCGGATAATGCTGCTGGGTAACCCGATTGGTCAGGGGCCGGTCCGGGTCCAGAATCAGTTCGTTCCACCAACGCGGGCTCAATCGCCCGGACAAGAGATTGGGATCGAAAGACGGCCGGGACAGAATCGCCAGGATGAAGCCCGTCTTTGGATCCACCGCCACCGCCGCACCCTCTATTCCCGGGAAGCGTTTCTCCGCCAGCGCCTGCAGCCTGGCGTCCAGGGAAAGAATCAGGTTGTCTCCGGGCACCGCCCGTTCCGCCTGGGGAAGCCCCTTGAGCACCTCCTGGGCTACGGAGTCGGGCACCCGCTGTCCGCGGGAATCCACCACCACCTGGATGACTCCGGGGGTTCCACGCAGTTTCTTCTCCCAGGCCAGCTCCACACCCTTCTTTCCGATCATGTCTCCCTGTCGATACTTCTTGGCCTTCAGTCGCTTAAGCTCTCTCGAGTTGATCTCGCCGACGTAACCGAGCATATGCGCGGCCAGGGTCTCGTGGGGATAGGCCCGCCTGGTCTCCGGACGAACCTCCACGCCTTCCAGCAAATCCAGGTGCTGCTCCACCGCCGCCAGCTCCGACCAGGAGATGTCCCGGCGCACCAGCACGGGCAGAAATCGATCCAGCCGCTTGGTATTGCGGTAGGCTTCCTCGGTCTGTTCCTTCTCGATATCGGAAAGGCCCAGGTACTCGGTCAGTCTGGTCAAAGTAGGCTCAAAGGCATCCTGCTTGCAAAAGGCCGGAGTGAAATACGCGTTGAAGGACGGTCGGTTGTCCACCAGCAAGCTGCCTGCGCGATCGAAGATCATCCCCCGCAGGGGCACCTCCCGTCGGGCCGACACAAAATTGCGCAACGAGAGAGAACGGTATTCTTCTCCGTGGGATACCTGCAGGCAGTAAAGACGACCGGCAAAGACAATGAAAACCAAGGTAATCATAAACAGCATGATCACGTACCGGCCCTTGTACCTCGAAAGCTCCTGCTGACGCGAGTGAAAAACCACCAGCCCTCCCCAAAACATTACGTGAAAGCGCTGCGCCGTCTGGCCGCCGGCCTGCGGATCCACCGGGCCACGGCCCAAACCGGGCCGGCCAGCAAGAGATGCACCAGGGCCAGAGGCGGCATGACCTTGAAGTTCGCCCACACGGGACCGACGCCGGCTCCCATGATCGCCAGCATCAACATGACCAGCAAGCTGAACACCAGGCTCATGACGAATAGAATGGTCAACTGCATGCCCTTGCGCTCCGGCATCAGGAAACGCACGGACCAGCGAACCAGTATCCAGACGAGCAGGTGAACGGAAGCCAGCATGCCCATCGGCGTCCCCGCAAAAGAATCCGCGGAAACACCGAGGAAAAACACCATCAATACTCCTTCGACCGAAGACAGGTTCAAGGCGATGAACACATCGAGCAACAATATGGGATCGGGGTGCATCAGCTCCAGATGCAGAACGCGACACAAGGCCCCGTCCAACGCCAGCAAGAAGACTCCGAAGAGAACCAGTCCGATCGGTCTCATGGCGTCTCCCTCCCCACCGCCGGCTCTTCCTCCGGCTCCGTCTCCGGCACCCTTTGCGGTATCGGCACCCCTCGCTGTGTGGGCAGCGCTTTGGCCGGCACTATCCCTGCTTCGGTTTCGTCTATAGCCTTCACTTCTTCTTGGCCTTTTTCCACTTCCGCGGGTGATCCCGGACGGGTGGTTACGATCATAACCTCTTCCAGCGACTCGAACTCGACTGCCGGCTCCAGTTCGGCCTCCCGGAAGACCCCTACGTTCGGAGACGTTGCGATTACGATGGAACCTACCTGCAGGCCCGGGGGAAAGGCCCCGCCAACTCCCGAGGTCACCACGACGTCGCCAGCCCGCACATCCGCCGTCCGAACCAGGTGATCCACCGAGCACACCTCGTCCTCTCCGCGGCCCCGCACGATGCCCCGGGCGCGCGAGCGCTGGATGATCGCGGCCACCGCGCTACGGCTGTCCACCATCAGCAACACCTCGGAGTACCGGCCCACGGTGCCGGAGACCCTCCCCACCAACCCGGCCCCGGCCACGACCGCATCGCCCACAAAAACCCCGTCATCGCTGCCCACGTCGATGCGGATGGTCCTGGAAACCGGAGAAATCCCCACACTCACCACCCGGGCGGCCACCACCCCGGTCTCACCCAGGCGCTCACGCATGTGCACCAGATCTTTGAGACGAACGTTCTCCGCCTGCACCTCTCCGAACCTGGCAAACTCACGTTCCAGCTCCTCCACCCTGGCCTGCAACTGCTGGTTCTCTTCGCACAGACCCACCAGGTAGACGTAGTCCGTCCACAGGCCGGCGGCGCCGTCGATTACCCATACGATGGCCTTCTGAACCGGGGCACTGACCCAGAGCAGCGACTTGTCCAGCCAGTTCAAGCTCCGACCGGCTTTCATGTGAGCTGTGAAAAAAAGAAACGAAAGAAGCAACAATCCCGCTATGAGGAACCGAACGCGGTTTCGACGGACCCATGACATGCGTTAATCGATGGAAACCTGCTTCAACAGGTCGAGTTCATCCAGCGCCTTTCCACACCCATATACGACGGCGGAAAGCGGATCGTCGGAGATCATGACCGGAAGGCCGGTCTCCTCGCGCAGAAGAACATCCAGGTTGGTCAGGCCGGCACCTCCGCCGGCAAGAACGATACCCTTGTCGGCAATGTCCGCGGACAGTTCGGGCGGGGTTCTATCCAGTACCACGCGAACCGCGTCCACAATAGCATTGATGGGATCCGACAAGGCATCGCGGATCTCGTCAGACGACACCACGATGGTTTTGGGCACCCCCGCCACCAGGTCCCTTCCGCGAACTTCCATGGTAAGGGGATCCTCGGTGGGGTAGGCCGTCCCGATCTTTATCTTGATCTTCTCGGCGGTGGCTTCGCCCACCAGCAGATTGTACTTGCGCTTCATGTGCTGGATGATGGACTCGTCCATCTTGTCACCACCGATACGTACCGAGCGGGAGTTTACGATGCCCGCGAGCGAAATGACCGCCACCTCGGTCGTGCCTCCCCCAATGTCCACGATCATGTTGCCGGAAGGCTCGGTGATGGGCAGGCCGGCGCCGATGGCAGCCGCCATGGGCTCCTCGATCAGGTAAACCTCGCGGGCTCCGGCGGAGATGGCCGATTCCTTCACCGCCCGCTTCTCCACCTCGGTGATCCCGAACGGAACTCCGATGATGATCCGGGGCCGGACCAGAGTCTTGCGGTTGTGCGCCCGGGTAATGAAATAGCGCAGCATCTCCTGGGTAACTTCGAAATCCGCGATCACGCCGTCCTTCATGGGTCGGATGGCCATGATGCTGCCGGGCGTCCGCCCCAACATATCCTTGGCCTCCTTGCCCACCGCCAGCACCCGCTTACCGCCGTGAGCGTCCTTCTGCACGGCTACCACGGACGGCTCGTTGCAGATGATTCCTTTCCCCTTGACATACAGGAGCGTGTTAGCGGTCCCCAGATCTATGGCCAAGTCGTTGGAAAACATAGCATAAAGCCAGTCGAAAAGCATCCCTTGGGTCTCCGATATTGTTGCCAGGACCTGCTGGCTAAACATCTTGTGCGTACCAGAACCCCCCCGTTTTGGCAAGAAAAATTTACTTGCATCGTCACCAGTTCGGGATATTATTCACCGTTCGCATAATGCGCAGAAAAACCATGGGAGCCTCACATGCTTGATAAGATACGCCAGCAGTCACAATCGGCAATTATTCTACTTCTGTTCGGCTTTATCATCTTTGTGTTCATCTTCTCGTTCGGCGCGGGGTCCGAGGGCTTTCGGTCGGGGGGCTGCGGCCGGGCCGGCATCGCCGCCATGGTAAACGGCGAAGGCATTTCGGACATGCACTTCCAATTCCATTACGACCAGCAGCTGCGCATGGCCTTGTCCAAGAAAAAGCAGGGTAGCTTTCTCCGCCGCGAGGACAAGCTGGCCCTGCGCCAACAGGTAATGGAAACATTGGTAGATCAGGCCCTGTTGGTCCAAGCCGCGCAGCGGATCGGTCTATACGTGACCGATGAGGAACGCAACCAGAGTATCCGTTCTTCTCCCCAGTTTTTGGATGACGACCAGCACTTCAACTTCAAGATGTACAAGATG
>JAUXGL010000229.1 GCA_030622135.1 Deltaproteobacteria bacterium | reverse complement strand
CCGTCGTCGAGGAAGCAGAGCCCGTCGTTGAGGAAGCAAAGTCTGTTGTCGAGGAAGCAGAGCCCGTCGTCGAGGAAGCAAAGTCTGTTGTCGAGGAAGCAGAGCCCGTCGTCGAGGAAAAAAAGCCCGCCGCGTTGGCCAAGGGGTCGTCGGCGATGGAGGCGTTGCTGTCCCGGGTTGGAATTGGAGTCAAGCCCAGTGCGGTAGCCCCCGAGACGGAAGAGAAAAAATCCGTGGAGTCTCCCGAACCGGAGTTGCCCGACCTGAGAGAACCGGCCCTGCTCGGCGACGTGGAGCGGCTTCTGGACCGGCTGGAGTCGGACGAGGAAGACGCGGAGCCTCCCCAGATAGTTAAGTCCAGTCACCTGATCGCGGCGCTCATCCGGATGCTCTTGAAGCGAGACGTGTTTACCCAGGAAGAACTGCTCGAAGAGCTCAAGAAGCGCTAGCCTTGCTTGGAGACGCGGACCTTGAACCCGGTTCAACGAATTGTATCGCCATGACGCTGCCCTGGATTAAGCTTGCGGCGGAGCGGAGCGAAGCCGTGCCCACGGGTATGCCGAGCCGTTTTTCGGCGAGGCGCTAGTGAGGATTATGCTCAGTGCCGCCGCCAAAGCTCGGGCCGTAAGCAGGGGCCCTGGTGCGTTGGGGTTTCTCCTGGCCCACCACTGGCCCGGACAGCTCGACCGTTGTTACCAGACCCGGATCGGCCGGCTCCCGGTGTGGTTCTGCGCTCGGTGCTGCGGAGTATACCCGATGTTGTTTCTGGTGCTGATGCTTCAATTCTTCTTGGACATCTCCAGGGGCTGGTGGGATTTGTTGTGGCTGTTCTTGCTGCCGGTCCCGGCGCTTTTGGACTGGGCCCTGGGTCGTTTGGGGATCCGGTCGGGGACCAACCGAGGCCGGACGGTTTTGGGGGTGTTTCTCGGGGCTTCACTGGGGCGGATGGTGTACCTCAACATGGTCGATCCCGCCAACACCCTGGTGGTGATCCAGATCGTCGCCTTGGTGGGCGTCTTGCTCCTGGTTGAGTCGGCCCGGCCGTTGGTATTGCGGCGCAGGCAGGTCGGGTCATGAAACGGGAGACCATCCTTCTCCGGGAGTACCTGCGCACCTGCCGGCGGGTGAAGCTCAAGCCTTCCCCGGACGGATTCAAGAAGGTGGAGTATCTGCGCTTCATCGGCGCCAATGTTTGCCCGGCGTGCGGGGAGGAAGCCTTCGCGGAATACTACATCTGCACCCGGGACAAGGAGAGCGGTGGGGTCATTGAGAGGTACCGCTGCCCCTCCTGCGGAACCGATTACCTCTTCCCCGTGGATGTGGTGCACTGATGGCCCGCGTCCACTTGACCGATGGATCCCCACGCCCGCCCGGATGCGATCTCGATCACATCATAACTCATTGATTTCCATCGGATTATAAGCGCTCGCCCGCCCGGGCCGGCGTCCACCTGCCCGATTGTCCGCTTGCCTCGACTCTCTCATAATAGACACAGCGCGGCTCCGCCGCAACCCAATGACCCGCGCAGTACTCAGAAAATCTTTGCGGGCCGCGAAGATTTTCGGGGTCAGTAGTACAGTTGGAGGGTGATATGCTGATACGAATCCAGAGAGCCGTCATGAGAAAATCGGACCAATCCGGCCAGGCCGCGGTGGAGTCGGCCATCATACTCCCTCTGATGGTGTTCATGCTTCTGGGGATCGTCCAGCTAACCATGATGCACCAGGCCCGGCTGATGGTGGAATACGCCGCCTACAATGCCTGCCGGGCCGGCATCGTCTGGAACATGGACAAGCAACGGATGATCTCGGCCGCACTCATCACCCTCATGCCCACCTTCGCCGCCACCGACACAATCTCGGGGACCTACGATCCCGAGCTAGGAAGACGCCCGGGCATTCTGGAGACCTGGGCGAAGATGAGACTCCTGACCAGCGGGACCGCGTACCTGAGCGAATTGTTCGACACGCTGGGCGCAGAGGGCAACATCGACATGATTCACGTGGAGATCCTCAATCCAACCGCGGACATGTTCGGGGGCAATCCCGAGATCCATTTTGATGACTTCCTGGCGGGCAACGAACATCGCGAGCGCAACCAGAGTCTTCGGGAGGCCACCCGGCTGACCATTCGGCTGCGTTACCTGTACTGGATGCGGATTCCCTTCGCCAACTGGATCATCCACATGGCCTGGCTGGCCAAAGAGGCGGGTATTCAGCTTACCGGGCCCATCGACCGGCCGGTCATCCGAGTAGGCGTCGGGCCCATCTCGGAGGACATCGGCGGGGAAGCCCGGGACTTGATGATCGACACCAGGGTAGAAGACTCGACCCGGCCCTTCCAGGAAGAAGACCGCACGAATCTATTCCGGGCCCTGTGGAATTTGGGCAATGTAGCGGACCTGTACTTCATTCCCATGTATTCCACCTACTCCATGCGCATGCAGTCGAACCCTTACAGAAACAACCTATAGGATCAGGGAGACCCGCCATGCTGATACGAATCCGGAATCTCCGCAAAAACCAGGACGGCCAGGCCATAATCCTGGCGGCCCTGGGTTGCCTGATCCTGGCAATCGGTGTCCTGGCCACGGTCAATCTGGGCCACGCTATCCACGAACGCATCAAGCTCCAGAACAACGCCGATGCAACCGCGTACTCGTTAGCCGCTCTGGAAGCCCGGGCGTTCAACTTTACCGCCTTCGTCAACCGCGCCCAGGTGTCCCACTACGTCACGGCGATGAGCTGGCAGTCCTGGTTGGCGATGATCTGGTTTATCGACATGATACTTGGGGTTCTAAACGATGTGACCAGCTGGATTTCTGTCGTTTTATGTGCTTGCTGCCTGTCGGTTGTAGGTTCGGCTTTCTGTTGCGGATGGGTGCCCATCGCAAGAACAGCCCATACCATCGCCAACCGGGCGTACAAGTCTTTCAGGAGGTATGTTGCTAAACCAGCGGACAAGTATATCGGAGGGGGGTTGAGGATTTCCGGCAAACCCGTTGGGCTCATACCATTGTGTTACCAGGCCAACAAATACGGCATGTACCAGGCCGAGAGGCTGATGAAGGAGCTGGTCTCCGCCAACGCGATTCTCAGCATGCAGAACATCGCCTATGCAAACGATCTCAAGGTGAGGCCGAGCGTCTGGAGCTTTGTCACCGGTGTGTTGAACGTGTCCGAGTATAGACGTGCATTCGACACCAGCTCGGATTCGGGTAAGCTTCCCAACCCGGAATCCAGTAACGCGGATGTGATAAAGGCGCAACGAGTCATGACCGAGGAGGCCAACGCTTCTCGCTATCCCACCTTCCTTACCAACCGCAGTCTCAGAAACGTCCTCGGTTCAATTCCGGGCATCGGGGGAGCCCTCAGGAGGATTATCGACTTCATGCCCATATACATCGAGCCCACCGGCCAGACCAAGATGATCGGTTACAAAGAGAAGTGTTTCATGGGTTGCCGGGCCACCAGGCGGTTCGGCTCCGGATACGACCGTTCCCAGCTGAACCGGGGCAACGTGTTGGTGGGCGACGAGGTGCTTCGGTTCGGTGTTCGCATTCCCGTCATCAACAGGGGTTTCGATAGGGAGCTGGGCGCAAATTTCGTCAGCGTGTGGGCGGCTAAGAACAAAGGTGAGCACTGCGCGCACTCTCATTTCAGGATTCGGACCTGGATTTGCGGGACTCTCTATTTTACCTGGCCCAAGTGCGCGGGCGACAAGAAGAACCACCCCTGGGAGGGCATCGAGCCCTATATCAAGTTCAATCCCAACTCCGAACACCCGGACTTCCATCAGCCGTCTACCTACTCCTTCCTGAACAAGACGCCGGCGGATCTGGGCGGACAGGCCTATGTGCAGAAGTTCGATTTCACCGTCGGATCGCACAGGGAGAGCCTGGATACCAACATCGGGGTGAAGCCCCTGATGTCCATGGAGGGGTTCAAGGGCCTGAACGCCTGGTCGCGTGCCATGGTTTACTACCACCGCCCGTCCTTCGGGAGCGGTGAGAGTAATTGGAAGGAACACCCCAATTTCTTCAATCCCTTCTGGCGCGCCAAGTTGGCGCCCCTTGGAGATAAACTTGGAGATGTGCTGGACAAGTTCCACGTTTCCAATAGGGTTTCCGGGTTGTTCAGGGAGCTCATTACCCATTGACCGGGTCCGACCCCGGAGGAACGCGATGAAACGTTTAATTCACCGGAAACTGCGGGAGCAACGGGGATCCTCGGTGGTGGAGTTCAGCATCATCGCCATGCTCCTGGTGCCCTTGGTCCTATACAGCATGTACTTCACCGATCTCGCCAAGGTGCGGCTGAAGACCCAGGAGATCGCCCGGTACGCGGCCTGGGAGATGACCTCTTACCCCCTTTCCGACTACAGCGATGAGTTGGATCACGACGGGCTCTTCAGTCTAGCGGCGGACGCCACCATTCAGGATGTGCTCACACGCTACGGGGACGATCTCCGGGCGGACACGGTGGGGCACGAGCACGTTAGGTTTGTGACCGGCGATTGGGAGCTCGGCCGGATTGACATCACCAACCAGGGAGCAAGCATTGTTCCCAACCACCAATCGATCGGCAGGCCGACCGGCGGTTTGATCGGGGAGCTTATGGGTAACGTCAACGGGGGCATTAACTGGGCACTGGGTAAATGGGGGTTCAACACCCAAGGTCAGGTCAGGGTGGAGGTGGCCGTTCGCTTCACCGCGGATATTACCCGTGGCGCCGATAGGGGGTTCATGTCGGAGAGATTCGCCCAGGAGTTCTTCGAGAAGGATCTGTTTGAACCCGGTATCACCACCCTGGAGATGACGGACTCGTTGGTCCTGCTGGCGGATTCCTGGACGCTCTACGACGGTGAGAACGTTCACTTGCCCGGAGGCTACTCAGCGGGAGCGCGCGACTCGTTGTTCTGGAAACAGGTGAATCGCATGGTATGGATGGGCTTTCTCGATTCGCTGCCCGGAATGAGCACGGTCAGCGGTTTCATGCAGAAGGTGCAGGACTGGCCGATAATCAATGCCATCGTCGACCCGTGGCCCCCGGCAACGCGCGTCACTTCCATCGCCTCGCGGGGAGACGATCCCAACGATGCCAACAAGACCACGCTCAATGTCGACTGCGGTCAGAGCACATTCCACACGACGCCGATACGCGATCAACTGGGTGCCACCATAAAGAGTGAGTATGCGAAAACCTACCAGAAGCGCGGCGAGTTCTACATGGGTTGCCCGGAGGCCGGGAAGGAAAGTTGTTTTCGGTAGGAGGATCGCTTGACCGGACGGATCGGCATTATCTTGGCCGGTATGCTTGTGGCGTTTGTGGCCGCCGAGGCGGTTGCCCAGCCGGCTGGTGTGGATATTCCTCCATACCCGGGTTCCGTGACTCATCGGATGGGCGGGTTGGCTCGGGTCAACGGGCGGGAGGTGCGTGCCTATTACTTCACTACCAAGGTGCCGCCGGAACAAGTGGCGGAGTTCTACAGCAAGAAATGGAACCAGGATGGACAGATCGTTTCGGTCAACAAGACACCCCGCGGCGGATTGGCGGTAGGATATGTGGATCTGGGGACCGGCGAGACACGCACCGTGGCCTTGTGGCGCGACGAGGGCGTGACCTACGGTTTCCCGGCCATCGTGAAGGGCATGGCGCTTCCCTTCCTGGATTCCCGGGCCGAGGTCGGCGGAGTGCCGGTACACCCGGGATCGGAAGGGTTGATGACATACGAAAACCTGGAGCGCGGTGGCGTATTTCAGACCATCAGCTACTCGGATCGGGCCAGCCTGCAGCAGAACGAAAGCTTCTACCTAAAGACGATGGGTTCGCGTGGCTGGGGACTGATCGGAAGACATCGGTCCGAGAAGGTGGGGGAATCCATGCTGCTGGATTTTGCCAAGGAAAAGCGAAAAATATCGGTGACGCTGGCCTGGATGCCCAAGCACCAGCGCTGTTCGGTCTTTATCGTCACCAACTTCTGCGTAAAACCGCCGGGAGGAGAGAGACCATGAATTCCGTGAAGGGAAAGCGGAGGCGGCTAAAAAAGAAACGGTTAAATGGGTTACTGAGGGATCGGCGCGGCCAATCGATGGTGGAGTACGCCATCATCGCCGCCTGCATCCTTGGGGGGCTTATCGCCACGAGCATCATTTTCCTGCCGACGATGATTCGGGCGTACAACATCTATTACCAGAGCTTCTACGTCATTCTTAATTTGCCCATTCCCTGAAAACCTGCTGTTTTGAAACCATGCGCGCCCTCAAGTTTGCAATCTACATCGGTATGCTCGGGGCCGCCCTGGCCCTGGGGTCGGCCAAGTGGCGGATCTTGTTGATATCCTTGTTCTCTCCCGCCTCCTATTTCCCCGATTTTCCTTACTGGCCCCTGTGGCTGACGCTGGGGCTTCTGGTGCTGGGCTATCTGATCTACTTTCTCCTCGGCGCAGCGCTCCGCCTTCGTATTTCCTTCAGGCACCATGTTATGGTGGTGGTGCTCTTTGGTGTGGTGTTGACAACCCGGGTGGTGTCCGTTCTGTCACCAGTGCCGGGGAGCAGCTGGCGGGACGGGAGCGATGCGCCCCCGCAGCTTCTCATGGCCCGGGCGGTGGCCCGATTGAAATCGTCAGTCGACCGGTACGGTCAGAGTTCCGACAGCCGCACCTATCCGGCCGATCCCGAAATTCTGCGTGAATTCCTGCGCACGGACAAGAAGCTGCCGCCGTCCGGCTTTCGTAGTCATGCCCTAAAAGCGCCGGTTGAACTGGTGGTGGTGGAGGCCGCGGGGCCGGTTCTCGATGTCCGTCCCGGCGACCGGGCGGGTACTATCTATTATGCGCTCAATGAGGACCAGAGTCGGTACTGGATTACCTTGGTGGGATTGTCGGAGCTTCCGGCGGGCAGGCCGGGCATCATGCAGAGTGCGGATCATCAACCCATCGTACTGAGCCCGGACGGTCGCGGGCAACGGGAGGAAGAGTGACCCCAATCAACCACCATGCCCACAAGAATCGGAGTAAGCCACTGACTACCCAAAGGAACTCGCGATGTCCGTTGTCACAGTTACGGTGAACGAATTGGCACGTTGGCCTCGCGCAAGATGCCAATGGTGCGCGGT
>JAUXGL010000248.1 GCA_030622135.1 Deltaproteobacteria bacterium | reverse complement strand
TTCAATTTCACCGAGTCCCGCGTCGAGCCAGACGCCCTTCTTTTTCACCAGCTTCATGGTTTCCAAAACGGGATCCAGCGTGCCGCGGCACCATTTCTTGTAGAGCTTGTGGTTGTAGGCCTTGAAGTCGATTTTCACGGCGCCCAGGTACTTGAGCAGCTCGGTCATGGGTTCGGGCTTGATGTAACCGTTGGAGACCATCACGCCCAAAATGTCGGTGGGCTTCGACTTCTTGGCGATGTCGAGCATGTACTCGTAGAAAACCACCGGCTCGCCGTAGGTGAAGGCGATGGTCTTCGACCCGGCCCGGCCGGCGCTGGAGACTATACGCTCGGGGGAGACGTAGCCGAAGCGGGCGGGGATCTGCTCGGGACGGAACTGGGAAAGCTCCCAGTTCTGGCACCACATGCACTCGAAGTTGCAGCCGGCCGTGGAGATGGAGAGCGACTTGGTGCCCGGGCGAACGTGGAAGAAGGGCTTCTTCTCGATGGGATCGTTGTTGATCGAAACCGGCCGTCCGTAAACGTAGGTGTTGAGGGCACCGTTGTCGTTCTGGCGGTTGCCGCACCAACCCCGCTCCTGGTCGGCGATCTCGCACTCCCGGGGACACAGCTGGCACTGGACCTTCTTGCCGTCCAGCTTCTTGAAATACATGGCCTTGTGCACGAACCGGCTGTCGCTATCTGCGGCCCGGGCCACACGGGGCGCCAGGCCGCTCAGCGCGCAGCCGGCCATGAACGCACCCGGCAACTTGAGAAAGTCTCTCCGGTTCATCCCGACACCACCGATATCTTCTTGAGATCCCCCACGCCCAGCCCCTGCTTTTCCGCGGTGTGTATCCACCGGGGAGGCCGGCCGGCCTCCTTCAGGACGGGCAGGCCCTTCTTTCTGCGCTGCGCGTCGATCAGGTCCCAGGCCACCCGGTCAAGGGCTACCGGGTCGGTCGATGCCAGGATGCCGTTGAACCGGAAGGCGTGCATGGGCATATACCCGGGCCCGCCCTCGCACTGGGCGGTCAAGGCATCCAGGATGGTCAGGCGCAGCTTCTTCCGCACTACCGGAAACGCCAGCACGTCGGCGACGTACGGGTCGCATCCGTTTTCGTGGTACTTATTGGGGTTGTGGATTATCCCAAAGAGGTTCTTCATGCCGGCACCCAGGCCCGCCAGGTTGTGGTCCTTCAAGACACCCAGGTTGATCATCACATCGATGCGGCGGGTCACGATCCGGCTCAGGCAGGAACCCACCTGCCCGGAGATCTCCGGCTCGGGCTCATAGTTGAATCCCGGGCTGTCGTTGCCGACAAACAACGGCCCGTCCCCACAGCGGCGCACGTCGAAGCCACCCTTGCGGATGTCGCGCTCGGCCCGCTCGAAGAAGATCATGTTCTCAGTCGGGATGCCCGCTTTCTTCATGATGCCGACCAGGGCATCGATTACCTCCCGGGTCGGGGAGAGCGGGCGCCCGGCCAGGCAGTTCAGCTTGATCCCCACCACGTCGTCGTCGGACAGGATCGAGCGCAGGCCCGCGGCGGCGTCCGGCGATCCGAAGGCCTGCTTGAGCGTCCGCTCCAGCAATTCACCGACGCGTTTCGGATCGAATCCTTCTTCCCGGCGCACTCCCGAGTCACAAAAAACCGCCACCCGGGCCGAACCACCCGGCCTAAACGGAGTCCGGCCACCCTCCCGCTTGCAAGCGGCGCCATATCCACCCAGGGCCGCTCCGCCAAAGGCCAGGCCCGCTCCGACACGCTTTATGAAATCCCTGCGTTTCATCCACCGTTTCGCCTTCTCAGTAGGCCCGCGAAAGCCAGGATGAGCAGACCCAGCCCAAAACCTCCCCCCGCTCCAGTGGTACAACCTCCAGAGCCGCCGGCCCCGGGGTCCCGGCAAGTCCCGCTCTTGCACACCCACCCGGAGGGACACGACTCCTCCGTTTCGCACTCGGCGGACTTGGGGAAACAAAAGCCCTCGCTGGTACACCGAGTTTCCTCGGGACAGTCGTCGTCGATCTCGCACAAGATTTTTTGGCAGATGTTCCCGTTACCCACCGGCACACACAAGGCCGGAGGAATGCAGTCAGCATCGGTAGAGCAGGCACGCACGCAGCTGCCGCCACCCACCGGGCAGGCGGTGCCCTGGGGACACTCGCTCCCGTCGGTGCAAGCGATCTCCTGGCACAGGTCCCCGCCGAGCGCGGGCAGGCACAACGCCGGCTCGATGCAATCCCGGTCGGAGCCGCAAGCCCGCTGGCAGGTCCCACCGCCGATAGGACAGACAGTCCCCTCCGGGCAAGTAACCGCACCGGAACAGGCAATCGCCTGGCAGAGGTCGCCGCCCAGCGCCGGTAGGCACAACTCCGGGGCAGTGCACTCGGCATCGGCCGCGCAGATAACCTGGCAGCTGCGGCCCGCGCCCGTCGTCGGGCAAGCCGTTCCGGCGGGACATTCGGTCCCATCGGCACAGGCCACCACTCTGCAGACGCCGTCCGAGCACACCGCTCCCACGTCGCAATCACTATGCGATGCGCAGGCGGGCAAGCAAACGCTGGAAACGCACTTCTCTCCCGCAGCGCAGTCGGCGTCCGAGACACACGGCGTGGCGCAGATCCCCTCCGGGTCGTCAGGCGATGATTTGGCACAGGTCTCGCCCAGGCAGTTGAAGTCCTCGGCGCAGACGGATCCGTCCGGGTTGTCGAAGCCGATCGCGGCCGCTCGCACCGCCCGGCCGGCGTTCACCCGCCCATAACCGTAATAGTCGCTGTGCCCGTCACCGTCGTAAGGGCCCACCACCTTGTCGGTGGTGTTCTCGACCACGAAGCGCACCTGCGCCCCGGTCAGGGAGGTGTTGGCCGACCAGGCCAGGGCAACCACGCCAGCAGCTATGGGGCAAGCCGCCGAAGTTCCGTTGAAGTACTGGGTGTAGTTGCCACCGGTGTCAGGCTCCTGGTTGTCCGTACGCAGATCGCCCCAGGGCCCGGGAGTATAGAAGTAGCCACCCCTGGAGAAGCCCCGGTCCCCGATCGTATCCGTGGTGCAGATCTGCGGCCCGACGAAGCTCCCCCACCTATCGATGGCCCCGGTTGGCGCGACCACGGACAGGTTGGGTCCGTAGTCGGAGTAGTCCACCCGCTGATCGTCGGGTCCGGTTCCGCCCACCGTCATGACCTCCTCCATGTTCTGAAGCTCATCCGATCCGATACCTTGACCATCGTTACCCGCGGCAAACACCACCACCGCCCCCCGGCCGCCCGCACCGTTCTGCACGGCATCACGAACGGCATCGTAGAACGGCTGCATGTTCACCTGCCCGATGACCGACTGGTCGATCCCCCAGCTATTGGAGAGAACCCAGGCGCCGTTGTCGGTGGCGTACTCGATGGCCAGGTAAGCGTTGGAAATCTGAGTCTGGGTGGACGTCGCATCCATCATCTTGATGCCCATCAGCGAACAGCCGGGACAGACCCCGGCCACCCCCTCGTCATTGTCCGCCACCGCCAGGATCGCCCCGCTGCAGGCGGTACCGTGGGCGTCGATGGCGCCGGGAAGCGGAGTGGGATCGTTCTGGCCGGTGACCGCGTTGTATCCGGTCACGATACGGGCAGGATGAAAGTCGGGGTGGTTTTCGTCCACGCCGGTGTCGATCACCGCCACGATCACCTGGGAATCGCCCATGGTGATGTCCCAGGCCGCCTCGGAATCGATGTCCGCGTCGGAGGCCTGGTTGTGGTGCCACTGCAAACCGTAATGGGTATCGTTGGGCCGGTGGTACAGATCCACCGGCACCACGAAATCCGGCGCGGCCCAGGCCACCTCCGACCGGCCCATGGCCAAAACCACCGCGTTGAGTGCCTGGTTGGCGTCGGCCGCCCGGCACACCCACAGGGTCCGGTCATGCCCCAGCTCGGACACCGGCACCAGGCCCACCTCCGACAATACCGGAATCGCGGATGGTTCCCGAAGTCTTACGATTACCCCCCGATCCAGGGAGAACGTCTTGTCGGTCCCCGGTACCGCGAACACCATCCCGACCCGACGGGCCAATCCCGCCTCGACCAGGCGGCGGGCGACCACGTCCCCCAACCCGCGGTACGCGGGATCCAGGAGTATGTCGGTCATGCCGGTCGGACCCGGGATCATGCGCCCGGATGTGTCCAGGCCTTCCACGCGCGCGAGCCTATCCTCGGCGCCCGGTTCCAGGGTGACCGTGATCCGGTCGAATGCCGGAGTCAACTCCACCCGGCGACCATCGCTGTGAATGTAGAAAGGCCCAGCCAGGCTGGACGAAGCGGTCAGTAAGACGACGCCGACGGCAGTAATCCGCCACATGACTCCTCCATTACTCCCCCCATTATCCTGTGAATCTTAGCGCTTTGCCCGAAAAACGGCAATACGGTAGAATCCAGAAGGAATTAGTGCACCTCTTCTGGGAAAAGCATGGATTGGGAAATCCGTTGGGAAATCCGGGACGTTGTTAATTTGGTTAACTTATCCAAGAATCAACTCGACAGTCCACCCCAACTCCCTGAATGCCTTTTCCCCCTTTGGAATGCTTTGTGACACCGCAGGTCTTGAAACGCCATGAATCTCAGAAAGCCTTACACCAGAGTACCCCAACACATTCGTCGCAAGGTAATTGATGATCATCCTTGCCTGCACCACTTTTGGCGCTCTGCTCCCAGAACCCATCAACGAAGGCGCGATTTTTAGGCGATGGCAAACATTGTGGGTCAGTTTTTCGAACTGTTTTTCCCGGTCTTTTTTGGTTTTTTCAGCCACTTGTTCGTATTCCTCGGCTCTTCTCAAGATCGATTCAACAAACTCCCCATCGCCCAGAACCCGATCGTCATATCGCTCCCGCTCTTTTCGAGAACGGTTCTGTACATTCTCGATGCCACCGGCTGAGCGGATCAAGCCACCACCCTTGAACCGCTCATCATCAAGCTTTGCAGCCTCATGATCTGAGACAAATCTTGCCAGGCTTTTTCTGGCGTTCGCCTGTCGCTGGCCAAATCGTCTGAGGATTTCGTCGTGGTCCTGAAAGGAATGTTTTGCAACTCCCATCAAAGACGCATGCCCTGTCCATGGATACTGGGCAAGGGCATCCATCGAGCGGACCAGGCCAGCCCGCAGTGGATTGCGGTGAATGTAACGCACTAATGCCAACAGATAGGCTTCCTCGTCTACCACCGTAGATTTGTAGCGATTTTGGAAGAGGTGGCCGTGTCTTTTGTGGCGCAAGTTGAACGAGACTGCGTACCCAGTGAGCAAGCGTCTCATGATGCCAGCAAGGCTCATTGTTCCTGTTCTGATGGCAAGGTGAAAATGATTGGGGATCAACGCCCATGCATACACAAAAGCCCGCTCACCAAGTCGGAGGCCAAGCGGTCTTAGGA